>JAJDDG010000079.1 GCA_029260435.1 Phycisphaerales bacterium
TCGCGTTCGGCGTCGTCCAGTGTGGGGATGCCGGTTGGTCCGGTGTCGGGTTGCGGAGAGAATGCATTGTTCTGCGCGTGTGAAGGAGACCTGAGCACGAGGTCATTCGCCTCGACCATTTCGTTGTCACCAAGAAGAAGCGCTCTGCGCAGGACGTTGAGCAGCTCGCGGACATTGCCGGGCCAGTCGTACTCGGAAATGGAGTCTTTCGCGGACTCTGCGAGTTCGACTCGCCCGCCACATTGGCGGACAAGGAACCACTCGGCGATCGCGATAGCATCCTCGCCCCGATCGCGGAGTGGCGGAACCACAACCGTGAGTGCGTTCAAGCGGTAGAGAAGGTCTGCCCGGAAACGACCCTCTGCGACGCGTTGGTCGAGGTCCTGGTTTGTCGCGGCGATCATCCGGACACCGATCTCCCTGTCTTCGCTCGCGCCGATACGTCTTATGCGCCCCTGTTCGACAACGAGCAGGAGCTTTGCCTGCATCTCCGGCGGGAGTTCTCCGATTTCGTCGAGGAATATCGTTCCACCGCTCGCCATCTCGAACAAGCCTTTGCGGGATGTTTTTGCGTCAGTGAATGCGCCCTTTTCATGCCCAAATAGTTCTGACTCGATGAGCGACTCCGGCAGGGCGGCACAGTTCACATGCACGAATGGAGAGGGATGCTGGGGGTCGAATGAGGGATCGCTGCGGTGGATGTGCTCGGCGATGATGCCCTTGCCGCTGCCGGTTTCGCCGAGGATCAGGATGGTTGGTGCATCGTCCCGAGAATCCGGCTCGGGGACGGGGAGTTGTGCGATGCGTTCGGCGAGGCGCACCACGTTTTGAAAATGACGGTTTGTTCCGACCAGGTCCGATGTCTCTGCCTTGACCTGCTCGAGACGTTCGAACAGACGCAGTTTTCGGCGCGTGCGCCCCTGCTGCGCGACTTTGTCGATCAGGAGTTTCAGCTGATCGAGGCGGACTGGTTTTTCGAGATAGTCGTCTGCGCCGAGTTTCATCGCTTCGACCGCGGATTCGATCGTGGCGTACGCGGTGATAACCACAATAGCGCCGTCGAAGCCGTCTTCTCGGAGGCGGTGCACGAGATCGATGCCGTTTTCCCCGACGAGGTGGATATCGGTGATCACAACATCGGGGGTTCGTTCCCGGTAGCTGGTCCACGCCTCGGCGAGGGTTGCGGCTTCGGTGATGTCGTGTCCGTCGAGTTCGAGGCTTTGGCGCATGGAGGAACGGACCATTTCCTCGTCTTCGATGATCAGGATTCTTCCCATAACACATCCAATATTGCGGCTGGTATCAGCCGTTCGGCTCATTTATTCGCCCGGGTATATCCGGCATGCGGATGATAAAGCGGGCTCCACGACCATTAGAAGGCAAAAGGGCGATTGAACCCTCGTGTTTTGTGACAATCATCCGAGTTGTTGCAAGCCCGATGCCAGTCCCGTCGGCCTTCGTGGTGAAGTATGGCTCGAAAATGCGCGAATGGTATTCCACCGGCACACCCGGCCCCTCGTCGGCGATATCGAGCGTCCATTCTGCTGCATCGTTCTCGGACGCAAGGGAGACCCGGACCACGCTTTGGGGCGGAGAGACCTGCAGCGCGTTCGTGATTACAGCGGTGACGGCCTGCTCGAATTGCATGGCGTCCACGATGATTTCCGGCGGCGCCTTGGAGCAGTCGATCGTCACGGTTGCCTGGCGAGCGGTCGCGAGCGGCTGGAGAGCTTGTACGACCTGCCCGAGCCATCGCTCCGGGTTGATTGGTTGCGGATCGATCTCCTGGTTTTTAGTAGCGAGCAGCAACCCTTTCAGCCATACGTCGAAACGATCGATGGAGCGGATCACGGTCTGCTGATTTTCAGCGATCGCGGTATCACCGTCTGACTGTCGGAGGGTGAGTTCGGCCATATTCCTGATCCCGGCGAGCGGGTTGCGGAGGTTGTGGACGATCCGACGAACCATCTCGCCGATCGCGGCGAATCGTTCTCGCTCAACGGCTTCTCGTTGCATGGACTCGATTGTGGAAGCCATGTGGTTCACCTCTCGGCTGAGCAGGGCGATTTCATCTTTGCGATCGGGTTCGGGGAGGCGGTAGGCGAAGTTGCCTTGTGCGATCTCGCGTGCGGCGGCGCGGAGATCCTGCACCGGGGCAACGACCCAGCGCTGCATGAGCATGGAGCCGAGCAGCCCGGTGAGCAGCGCGGCGACAATCCCGGAAGCGGTAACGACCTGGTGGAACCGGCTCATGCGTCTGCCGTAGGTGATCGCCTGCGTTGATTCGTTGAGGAGTTGTTCGTCGATCCGCTCCACGAGCATGTGGATCCGATCGAGATGCCCTTCGGCTTGCGGCATAAGGGCTTCGTCATCGGAGCGCAGTGCCTCGAGGCAGATATCGCGAGCGGCGACAGCACGGTCGCGAAGATTGCGTGCGATGCCCGTCGAGTTCTCGCCCCTTGCGCCGGGCACAAACTCGAAGAGTTCCAGATCCTCCAGCATCGCCGAGTGGTGTTGATCGAACTTCTCTGCTGCGACCAGCGGGTCAAACTCTTGAGTGTGAAACAGATTGATTTGCTCGAAGAGTTGCTTTTCGAAGTCCGACAGCACCGCGAGGGCACGCGTCGAATGTTCGTAGGGCCAGGACAGTTCTCGTTCAAGCAGTACGCCCACCACATAAGAAGTGCCGAGACAGACGAGCACCGTGGAGGCGATGAAACCCCATAGGAGGATGAATTTCTTGCGGAGCGTCATGGGTCACCGGATGGGCTGGTATGACCAGTCCCACACTGGCTCGCCCTCGGGGTTTGAGGAGCTGTGCACGCTACCGTCCAGCAGCGCGTAGTTGCCCTTGCTGGCATGGCGTGTCCCGGGCCACCAGTAGCGGTCACTGGCGTACGGCCCCCGGCTGTCCAGTGATGGTGCGGAGAAATGCGGCTGTGACCCACGGGCGAACGCCGCTTCGCCGTCGATATCCCAGACCAGCGGAACCCGAGGGTTGGATAACACTGCGCTGGTGAGTTGGACTTCCTTTACGCGGGGGCGTCCACGGGAATCGATCACCTCGGCGATGAGCAGGCGTGAGTTGAATCCGTAGGAGATGTTCTGGGTTGGTCCCACCGCGCCTTCCCTGCAGGGGGCGTTTCGGCGGAGCAGGACCTCGCCGCTCACTTCCGGACAGCGCAGGAGATCGCCGTCCTCGCCGTTGTTCTGCGCGATGGTCTCGTTGCTTCCGAAGCACCAGAATTCATCGATGCAATACTGGCTCTCGACAAATGTTTCGAGTGAAAAGCGGTTTTTGCCGTAACGTCCGTCGTCGTCACCCCGATCGCCGTGGAGCGAGTCGTCTGCGAAGACGGCGAATTCGAATGAGACCGCGCGGAGTGCCATCTGGCACTTGTACGATCGGGCCGCTCTGCGGGCGCCCTGTAAGGCGGGCAGGAGGATGGCGAGCAGAACCATGATGACCGTGAGCGTCACCAACAACTCGAGGATGGTGAATCCCCGGCGGAATGGAGCCCTGATTCGTTGAGCGTGGACCATGTTCTTCCCGATTTGTCTCCGAGATCAGGCAGGTACAACGCCCAATATAAGCCACACTCGCTGGCGAAGGAAGATCGATCCGATCCGGAGGTGTGGACTCTCGCGGAGCAATGCGTTTTTCGCTTTTAAACAGCGAATGGCGGGATGTTATGAGCCGGAGGGCAGGTTTCAGCCGCGATTCATTCGCGGTGATGTGAATGAACCGACCTGCTGGGCATAGCGGTGGGTTGCCCTCATCCGGATGTTCGGCACGGGCTTTGCTTTCTCGGTGATGGTTCACACCTTCGGGAGAGCCCACATCATGAGACGCGTGTCCCACGTCCCCACGCCGCTGTTTCTGCGGATCGGCGTTCTGCTTGCTTTGTTCATCCCGTCCTTCGCCTTCGGGCAGACGGTGGTGGTGACGTATGTCCTCGGAGATGTCTGGTTGCTCCCGGATATCACGTATCCGTGGGATTCCACTGGTCAGATGATCGGTTGCGAAGGTGACTCGATCGCCGATCAGGTGATCGATGTGAATGACATCAGCTTTGTGCTTTTCCGGCTGGGGATGTTGTGTGTTTGAACCATCTATGGAGGAAAAGAGGAGGATCTAATGGCTCGGCAAACATTCTCGTGTGCGACGATTGCTGGAATCTTCGCAGTAGCAGCCACGCTCGTCACTGCTGACGGAGCGGTGACAGGGGTGCCCACTCGGGCGGCACTCGGGGGGAACGACATTATCGACTGGGCGGTTCTGGGTGTTGCTCCACATACGCATCCGCCCGATCCGTTCCTCATCGGGACATCGGGGGGGATCGGGGTGACGGTGAGTGAGGCTTCGCTCTCGACCTTTTTTCTGCGCGTTCAGGGGGCGCCCTGGGGTGGTGCAGCGGGCGCCTGGGGCGGCGATTTCGCTGACGGGGCTGTGCTGATCGGCAACGCATCGGATAATTGGCCGGGTGCGATCACTCTCGACTTCGACACGCCGGTCTGGGCGGTTGGGACTCAGATCAACGTCTTTGACTTTAACCCATTCGACGTCGTGATGCATGTGTATGACAGCGGGGGGGGCAGTCTGGGCTCGGTCACGTTCGCCGGATTGCAGATGACTCCGGGTGGGAACAACACGGCACCGTTCATCGGCATCCTTAGCGATACTGTCAAGATCGGACACGTCGTGATCGACGCGGGGAACGAAGCCATGAACATCAACGAGGTCGATCTTGTTGTCGATCCCCCGGCGGGATGTCCCGGCGATGCCAATACAGACGGCGTCGTTGATGTGAATGATATTTCGTACGTGCTGTTTCGCTTGGGAGGGCCTGCGCCTGACGGTGATGCGAATGGGGACGGGGTGATTGATGTGAACGATATTTCGTATGTGCTGTTCAGGCTGGGGAACGGGTGTGCCACTGCCGCGGTTCGAGTGGTGCACCAATGATCTTGGGAGGAGTCAAATATTTGAGAAGGCTGGGCGGGGGTTGGTTTGACAGCACCCATCTCGAACGGCACGACGCGAGCGCGGGGGTTTGCGAACTTGTCATCGGCGGGCACACCGCGGACGGAACAGCCCGCAATCCGAACCTTGCTCTATACGACACCTGGAGCGACACTTGGTCGGATTGCACCGTTCCGGGAATGCCCGAAGCACTTAGAGGGATACGCGTAGTTGTTGGATCGGATGAACGCAGCAATGGCTCGGCGGAGAGACCGAGCCAGTGGGCGGCGTGACGATCCGTGACGCCTATCTAAGTGTTTGAAGCGGCTCTCGGCTCATGGTCGGATACACCGGCCATGAGCGAGGCCCGCCGATTTTCCTACATGTCCCTAAATCATTGGGATCACTGGGCATGGGGTGATGTGTGGGGCGAACCGATACGCAGAATATCAGAGAAAGATATCTGTTATACTTGGTTTCTGCGTGCGGCTGAAGGGGAGAGGGTTCGGGGGCTACTAATTAGGAGTAAGAGATGGATCTGTCTCACGGGCATACGGGATCGCGGCGGAGTTGGGCGGAGCCCTACAAGATCAAGATGGTCGAGCATCTTCGGATGACGACTCACGAAGAACGCGTCAGGGCGATGGCGGAAGCGGGGTTCAACACCTTTCTGCTGCCATCCTCGGAGGTGTACATCGATCTGCTGACCGACTCGGGCACGAGTGCGATGAGCGACCGGCAGTGGGCTGGGATCATGCTGGGCGATGAGGCGTACGCTGGCTCGCGCAACTACTTCCACCTCGAAGACGCGGTCCACTCCCACTACGGCTACAAGCACCTCATCCCGACGCATCAGGGGCGCGGCGCAGAGCACCTGCTGAGCCAGATATGCATCAAGTCGGGGGATGTGGTCCCGGGGAATATGTATTTCACAACGACCAAGCACCATCAGGAACTCGCGGGCGGTACCTTCCGCGATGTGATTATTGACGAGGCGCACGACCCGCAGAGCACCTTTCCGTTCAAGGGGAATGTGTGCCTTCAAAAGCTGTCGCGACTGATTGAGGAGGTTGGAGCGGAGCGGATCCCGTACCTCTCGCTTGAGACGAACGTGAATATGGCGGGCGGGCAGCCCTGTTCGCTCGAAAATATCCGCGAGACGTGCGCGTTGTGCCACGAGCACGGCATCGCGGTCTTCCTCGACGCGACGCGCGCCGTCGAGAATGCGTACTTCATCAAGCACCGCGAGAGTGGGTACGAGGACAAGACGATCAGCGAGATTCTTTTGGAGGTCTGCTCGTACACCGACGGATGCACGATGTCCGCCAAAAAGGATTCGCTGGTCAATATCGGTGGCTTCCTCGCGCTCAACGACGACCATCTCGCGGAAGAAGCTCGCAACCTCGTCGTTGTGTACGAGGGGCTGCACACCTACGGCGGCATGGCGGGGCGGGACATGGAAGCGATGGCGATCGGGATCGGGGAGTCCGTGCAGTATGACCATATCCACGCACGGATCGGGCAGGTGGAGTATTTGGGGAACCGTCTGATCGAGGCGGGTGTGCCGATCGTCCAGCCGATTGGAGGGCACGGGATTTTCCTCGACGCGGCGCGGTTCCTGCCTGACATTCCTCGCGAGCAGTTTCCCGCGCAGGCGCTCTCCGCGGCGCTCTATGTGGAATCGGGTGTGCGGGCGATGGAGCGGGGCGCTGTTTCTGTGGGTCGTGATCATGAGACGGGCGAGAATATCTACCCGAAGCTCGAACTCGTTCGCCTGACGATCCCCCGACGCGTGTACACGCAGGCGCACATGGATGTTGTGGTCGAGTCGATCGTTGAACTGCACCGCGAGCCGGAGCGCGTCGTCGGGCTTGAGATGACCTACGAGCCCAAGCACCTCCGCTTCTTCCAGGCGCGGTTCGCGCCTGTGGTGGGCGCCGAGGTGCTGCGGAGATCGGGACAGAGTGAGCCTGCGGCCTGCGGGTAATAAACGCCAACATATACCTCATACATGATGTCTGCAATGCCTAAGATGAGGCATTGTTGACTGCATCGACGGTGGCATAACCCGCGCTCATGCCGCACGTACTCAACACCATATTGTGAAGTGCTCACGGAGCGTGAATTCCGTGCCGATGGACATGCCCCCCACAGATCTTTGGGTGGATCTCATCAAGACTCACCCGAAGGGCTAGGCGGTGTGTCTTTCGTGAATGAACTCGGCTGCGGGAATATCAGAATGGAGAATTGGAATGCAGGTGGCTACGAAACTAGCAGCAAAGCTCGCACTCATTGTTGCGCTTCCGGCCCTGACGGTGCTCTATTTCGGTGTCACGATGACAACGGAAGCCATGAAAAACGCCGAGAGTGCGGATCGGATCAACAAGCTCGCGGGGCTGTCGGTGTACATCGGGAACTTCGTTCACGAGACTCAGAAAGAACGGGGGCGGACGGCAGGGTTCCTGGGCAGCAAGGGAGAGAAGTTCAAAACGGAGCTCGCGGCGCAACGCGAGATGACGGATACACGATGGGGTGAGATGTTGGCGGCGTTCGACGAGATGGACCAAAGTCGATATGACAGTGGAATCATTCGAGATATCGCCGGTGGCATCGAAGCATTCGGATCGTTGCGAACTGTCCGCGCGTCGGTTGATGCCCTGACGCTGCCCACGCCCGAAGCCATTGGTTTCTATACCCAGAATAACGCACGATTTCTTGACGCGATCAGCGCGATTGCTCTCACGAGTCGGTCTCCCAAACTTTCTCACGAACTTCTGGCGTACGGGTTGTTCCTGAAAGGGAAGGAACGTGCCGGTATCGAACGGGCTGTGCTCTCGAATACCTTCGCACAGGATTCGTTTTCGCCGGGGTTCTACAAGAAATTCGTGTCGTTGACGGCTGCACAAGACCGGTATCTTGCCGAGTTTCGAGTCGTTGCGGATCAACGAGGGCGCGAGGCTTACGCGAACGCCTCGAAACACGAGTCATTCCAGAAGGTGGCCGCGTTCAGAAGCATCGCGCATGAGCACGCGCACGAGGGTGGCTTCGGGATCGACGCGGGGGAATGGTTTACCACGATCACGAACAAGATCAATCAGCTCAAGAGCGTTGAGAACACGCTCTCGGAGAATGTCGCGGACGACGCCATGGTCGCGGTAGCGGTGGCGCGCCGGGAACCGATTATTTATGGTTCGATCGCGGGTGCTGCGTTTCTGATTTCGGGTTTCCTTGTATTTTTCTACGCCGGATCGATCGGGGGGCCCATCTTTGCCATCCTCGCGCACATGCAGAAACTCGCCTCTGGAGATTTCACGACCAAGCTGGACATGCGCCGTGGTGACGAATTCGGCAGGCTAGCCGGTGCTACCGACGAGATGTCTACGCGGATCGGATCCATGCTCCAGGAGGTTATGGGCGCGGCGCACGAGGTTGCGGGAGCAGCAACCGAGATTGCTGCGTCTTCGGAAGAGATGGCAGCCGGTTTGCAGCACCAGGAGACGCAGGCGAACGAGGTTGCAACGGCTGTTGATGAGATGGCATCATCGGTGATGTTGATTGCCGATAAATCCAATCAGGCAGCGACTTCGGCGAATGACGCCGGGGACGAGGCCGAGAACGGCGGCAAGATTGTCGGTGAGACGGTCGAAGAGATTCGAGCGATCGCCGATGAGTCTCGACGATCGATGAACGCAGTTGCGATGCTCGGTGAAAAGTCTGAGCAGATCGGGACGATCATCGGCGTGATCAACGAGATCGCAGATCAGACAAACCTTTTGGCTCTCAATGCCGCGATCGAAGCGGCACGGGCTGGCGAGCACGGGCGCGGGTTCGCTGTTGTTGCGGACGAGGTGCGCAAGCTCGCCGAGCGTACCCAGGAGGCGACGGAGCAGGTATCCAGTTCGATTCGTGATATACAGACGGATACCAAGGGTGCGGTCGAGATCATCGAGTCCGGTTCCGGGCGGATTGATAAGGGTGTTGAGATGGTGGACAGCGCCCGTGGTTCATTGGGACGGATCGTTGAATCGTCTCAATCCTTGCGTTCGATGGTCGAAGAGATCTCGCATATCACGGATCAGCAGACCAAGGGTTCGAAGCAGATCAGCGCTTCAACTGCAACGATCGCCGAGGTGACCCGTGAGTCTTCGGCGGCTGCCACCCAGGCTGCGGAAGCTGCGGTGAGTCTGTCTTCGCAGTCGGAGCGTCTGCTCTCATTGACATCGAACTTTAAGATCTAGGAAACATGGGTGCCGCGGCCCACCCGCGGCACGACACAGGTTGATCGCGTGCGTGTTATGGGCATTCGCTCATGATGCGCACGTTGTTTATTTGACAGCGATATCAGCCCGCAGCGGGTATGCTGGCGAGCGATGGCTGAACTCATACCCTATCCGTTTGCTCGGTTAATCTCGCGAGCGTTTCATGAATTGGACAGGCAGGAGACACTGTTCGATCTGCCTCGAAGCAAGTTTTTCACAGGGGACGCGGCTCACGACTTTTCCGTTCGTTTCCATGGGAATCCGGCTTCTTCGGCGTTGGGACCATCGGCGGGTCCGCATTCGCAGCTGGCGCAGAACCTCGTGCTGTCGTGGCTTGGGGGATCGAGGATCATGGAACTCAAGACCGTTCAGATCTTGGATGAGCTTGAGATCGGGCGCCCGTGTATCGATGCGCAGACCGTCGGGTACAACATCGAGTGGTCCCAAGAGCTCAAGCTCGAACAATCGCTTTACGAGTATGTCAAAGGGTCGATGCTGATCGATATGCTCGTGGCGAGCGGTGAGATTCATCTTGTCCCCGGATTCGATTCGATCATTTACGATATGAGTGTGGGGTACGACCTCGCGGGGATCAAGACGGATCGCGTCCGAGCATTCATTGAGGGGATGCAGGATTCCACACGGATTGTTGATGAGATCCGCAAAGAGATTCCTGATGAGTTCGCCCGGTATCGCGATCTGGAGTTTCGGACAAAGCTCTCGGATTCGCTGACACTGAGCACGTTCCACGGGTGCCCGCCTGAGGAGATCGAACAGATCATCGATCACCTGCTCCGCGAGCATGGGCTTCATTGCACGATCAAACTCAACCCGACGCTGCTCGGGCCTGAACGCCTGCGCGGGTTGATGTACGACATGCTCGGGTACAACGAGGCGGTGACGCCGGATGAAGCGTTCGAGAAGGATGCCAAGTGGGAGCAGATGAAGGGGTTTGTCGGTCGTCTTGGTACAACCGCCGATGAGTTGGGACTTGGGCTTGGTGTGAAGTTCACCAACACGCTTATTGTCGAGAATCACCGGGATTTCTTCCCGAGCTCGGAGAAAGAGATGTATCTTTCGGGGCAGCCGCTGCATGTGCTGGCGATGCATCTGGTGCGTGATTTCCGTCGGGAGTTCGACGACCGCTACCCGATCTCGTTCTCGGCTGGTATCGACCGGAAGAACTTCGCGGATGCGGTTGCGCTTGGGCTCTCGCCGGTGACCGTCTGCACCGACCTATTGCGTCCGGGTGGCTACGCCCGGCAGCGTGGGTATTTCCAGACGCTGACCAAGCGGATGGATGATGTGGGCGCATCGGATGTCGATGAGTTCATCCTCAGGGCGTATGGTGTTGCGCGGACTGCGCTGGAGCAGGTTGGTGGGCAGTGGGGGGGTGGATTCGACGAGGCGATCGAGAACGGGAACAGGCTGTCAACGCTCGTGGACGCGGGGCTATATCAGCGGTGGCTCGGTGCGGCGAAGGTGCTCAATACAGAGCTGTATGTTGATGCCGTGACGGCCGATTCTCGCTATGCACGTAAAGAAAATCTGAAACTGCCAAAGAAGATCGGCAGCACTCTCGATCTGTTTAACTGCATAACTTGTGACAAGTGTGTTCCTGTGTGCCCGAACGATGCAAATTTTACACTCGGGATTCCCAAGGCGGACATCCAGATCGTCGAACTATGGAAGAGCGATGGTGCGTGGCAGAGTGAACACGCGGGGTCGCTGGTGCTTGATCAGAAGCATCAGATTGCAAACTTCGCGGATTTCTGCAATGAATGCGGGAACTGCGACATCTTCTGTCCGGAGGATGGTGGGCCGTATGTCCTCAAGCCCCGGTTCTTTGGTTCACTCTCCGAATGGAAGAAATACACAGCTCTGGACGGATTCTTCCTGGAACGCTCGGGAGATACCGAGATTATTCGTGGGCGGTTTGATTCCCGGGAGTATCACCTTGAGGTGCGCACTGCTGTAGCGGCGTACTCCGGGGACGGGTTCGCTGTGACATTCCAAGTGGATGATCCTGTTGGAACGATCGATGGGGAGGCGAGCACGCGAGTCGATCTCACCTACTACTTCATCATGAATGAGCTGCGCAAGGTGATATTTGCTGAAAAAGCAGCAGTGAATTACGTGAACGCCTAAATAGCCGGGGGGAACTACCCGTAGATTTCGGGGCGTGCATCACGATCGAGATCCCACCCGGATTCGTCCTCGCCGCTTAGGGAGCCGAGATCTATATCCGCTATCACAACGCGGTTGTCTTCGCTGATATTTGCGATGCGCCCCGAGGGGCCTGTGAACAATGTTTGTCCGAAGTATGGCTGATTCCACGGACGTTCCGAACCCATTCGGTTTGACCCGCCAATGAATACACGATGGCGGCTCGCATCGACGTCGAATTCGATCTCCCACATCCGCTCCGACTTGGCGCCGAAGGTGACCGCCGGGCAGAAAATGACCCGGGCGCCAGCGCGTGAGAGGGAATCAACCACGCCCTCGAAGTGGCGGTCGTAGCAGATTGCAACGCCGATATCTCCTACGGCGGTGCGGAAGGCTGGGAAATACGGATTGTCGCCGAGGATATTCGGGGAGGGGTCGTTCTGTGGGAGTTCTGACGGAGCGTAGTAGAAGCGTTCGTCAAACCTCGCTTGTTCGTTTGTTCCGACGGGGATGTGCGTCTTGCGGTACTTGCCGAGGATTGCGCCGTCCGCATCGATCACTACAGCGGTGTTGAATCGGTTCCCTGTCGATGGGTCGAGTTCGTAGATCGGTGCGATGATCACGATGCCAAGGCGGGCGGCGGCTTCTGATACTGCGGAGATGGTCGGTCCTGTGCGCGCGTCTTCGGCAAGAGCGATCCACATCGGGTCGCGGGAGAGAGCGAAATATGGGGCGGTGAATAATTCGCCGAAGCAGATCACGCGGGCTCCAGCTTCGGCGGCGATACCGGCAAGTTCGATGTTGTGGGAGACGTTCGCCTGACGGATTGCTTCGAGATCGCTTGCTACTTGGGAGAGGGCGTCGATCGAACCCGGCATGTCCGGATACGCGTTGATCGTCTGTGTCATTGCTGCACGGATGATGCTCATGAGTCTTGATCAGCCAGAGTTAGAATTGTGTTGAGCAGGACATTGATCCCGTTCGCGCATTGCTCTGGGGAGGAATATTCCAGCGGGTTGTGGCTGATGCCGTCGTTTTCGCCCGGTACAAAGATCATCGCTGTCGGGCAGACACGCGACCACTCCTGGGCATCGTGCCCTGCTCCTGCGAGGATTCTGCGGTGGCGTAATCCGAATGAATCAGCGGTGTCCGCGATCACGGATTGCACATCCGGGCTGAACGCAACAGCTGGTGTGCGGGCTGTCAGCTGAGATTCGATTTCGATTCCTTCGCTGGCCGAGAGTTCGCTTAGAAATGCTTGCAGATGGCGCTCTGCCGATTCGAGTGCGGTGTCGTCCGGGTTTCGAAGATCGACTGTCGCGATCACCCGGCCGGGGATCACGTTGATCGAGCAGGGTTCGGGGCTGATAACGCCCATCGTCGCAAGCATGAGTTCGCCGAAGGAGCCCGAGGTGCACATCTCCCGCATGTGCGCATTGATCTTTGCAGCAACAAGCCCGGCGTCGCGCCGGTACTCAAGCGGTGTTGTGCCCGCGTGCGCCGAAGCGCCGGTGATGGTGAGGCGCTGCCAGGATATGCCCTGCACGCCGATTACAACACCGAGATCGAGCCCCTCGCGCTGCAGGATCGGACCCTGCTCGACATGGCATTCGACGAACGCGTGTGGTTTCCGCAATCCGACTGGCTCGTCGCCCAGGAATCCAATCCGCTCGAGCTCTTCTCGCACACTTCTTCCGTCCGCATCGCGGAGGCTCCACGCCTGTTCCAGTGGGACGCGGTTTGTTGCAACGGCGCTGCCCAGCATGTCGGTGGCAAACCTGCACCCTTCCTCGTCTGTGAAGAAGGCGATGGTGATCGGGCGGTGTGTGGTGATGTTGTGATCGTTCAGGGAGCGGATGACTTCCAGCGCGCCGAGGACACCCAGCACGCCGTCGAACCGTCCGGCGCTGGGGACCGAATCGACATGGGAACCGCTCATGACAGGCGCGAGCGTGTTGTCGATCCCGGGTCTGGTGGCGTAGGCGTTGCCGATCTGATCGATATCGATCGAAAGTCCGGCATCGCGGAACCACTCTATTACCAGGCGGCGCCCTGCGGCATCTTCATCCGACAGAGCGAGGCGGCGGACTCCCATGATCTCGTCGTGCTCGGATTGAAACGCACCAATCCGACCGAGTTCTTCGAGTGCGTCCCAGAGCCGGTCACTATTTATTGTGGATCGTTTCAGAGCCTGTCCCATAGCCGTTGTGCCTGATGCTTTGCATTTGAGAAAATCGCTTGTTCATCTACAAGTGTACAAACGCCGTCGCGAACAATCACACGCCCGTCGCTGATGACCGTCTCGATATGGGATCGGTTCAGGGCGTACATCATATGCGCGGCCCAGTTTGACGGCGTGATCGGGGTCGGAGACTGGTAGTTCATGATGACCAGATTGTTCGCTGAATCCCCGGTGAACTTGTTCTGCTCGAGGTAACCATGGACGCGTCTGAGTCTTCTGTAGGCATCGTTCGGGGAGAGGCTATCTACACCCTGGCTCGCGAGGTAGGTGGCTCGAACAGCGGCGAGGCAGTCGCCGTGCATGCCGTCGGTCCCGAGGAAGACCCGATCCGGGAACCCGGAGGCATCGAGACAACCGACCGCGTTGTTCTGGTTGCTCTCGGATTGCTGGGCGACCCAGGCTTGTGCATCTTTGATCAAGGCGCGTTCGCTCTCGTCGAGGTGGATGCAGTGCGCGAGGATTGTCTGCGGCAGGTCCAGCGCGCCGAATTCCGAGAGGCGATGCACAACACGCTTGGCGTACTTCCCGAGGGAATCGGTTTCATCCGACTCGGCTTCGGCAACGTGGATATGGACGCCGGTGTTGTGCGAGCGAGCCATATCCATAGCGCGAGTCAGCAGTGCATCCGAGACCGTGAACGAGGCGTGCAGCCCGACGAGGCCCTGATGGTTGGATAGGTATCGATCTGATTCAGCGAGACCCGACGCCAATCGATCTGCACCGTCGCGGTCGGACAATTCATAACACAGCAGGTGAGAGAGGCCGATGCTATCCAGCGCCTCGGCGATGATGTGCAGCGAATCGCTAGCGGCGTTTGGTGAGGCGTGGTGGTCGATGATGAATGTTGTTCCCGCCTTGGCGGCATCGATGCCTGCGGCCAGCGCGGACGCGCGGATCATTTCGCCGTCGAGGGCTTTATCCAGACGCCACCAGATCTTCTCGAGGATCTCCACGAAGTTTGTCGGAGACGACTTGGGCGATGGCATGCCGCGAGCAAGTGCAGAGTAGATGTGGTGGTGCCCGACCACGAAGCTCTTGGTGACGATCCGCCCTGTGCAATCGATCTCTGGGTCGTTCGCGGTATTTGCGTCGATGCACTCGATACCCGCGTCTGAACCCTCGTGTACCCGGATCCCTGTGGTGCGCATCTCGAGGGTCTGGGGATCAATGTAGTCGGCGTTGGATAGATAGATCGCCACTTGGCGGCCTCCGGGCGGTGTGATGGTCAGCTTTTGGTGTTCATCGGGAGCGAGCGCCTGCGGATGCCGTCGTGCGCATACAGCGCGTTTGCCACGGCTGGTGCGGTCGGAACAAGACCGATTTCACCGACACCCTTTGCACCGTACGGCCCGAACTCGTCTGGGCATTCGACGCCGATGACTTCGATCTTTGGTGTGTCTCGCGCGCGGAGTATCCCGCATTTGCGCAATCGAGTGGACTTGAGGTGCCCGCCTTCCATCACGAGATTTTCGGTGAGTGCGTACCCAAGCCCCATGTGTACGGCACCCTCGATCTGCCCTTCGAAGAGCGTCGGGTTCATGACCCGCCCGGCATCGTGGGCCGCGACAATCCGCTCGATTTCGCCCGCTAGATCGAGGATGACCACCTGCGTGGCATAGCTGTATGAATAGTGGGTGCAGATCGGATCGTCGCCCGACTTGCCGGGCTTGTTTGTCCAGTCGCAGATCCATTCGCCGAAGTATTCGCGCCCGACAAGGTCTGCCAGTTCGTGCTCGACGAGGTCGGCCTTGAGCCCCTTGCAGGCTTCGATGACCGAGTTGCCGACCAGGCTTGTCGCGCGCGATGCGGTCGTCATCCCGCAGGGGGTTTCGTAAGACGTCTGCACATGCACCGACACGATCTCGGGTGGCAGCCCGGTTTCCTCGCAGAATGATTGGATCGCCATCGTGTGCACGCCTTGGCCCATCTCGGTCCACCCGTGGTGGAGTTCGATGTGGTCGTGCGCCTTGATAATCAGGCGTGCGGTGCCGATGTCCGCCATGCCGTTGCCGATCCCGGTGTTCTTGAGCCCGCACGCGATGCCCGCGTTCTCGGCATCATTGAATTGTTTCTTGACCGCATCGAGCGTGGAGCGCACGCCAACCCCCGACGCGAGAATCTGCCCGGTCGCGGTGCTGCTGCCTTCTGTGAGCGCGTTGTCGTACCTGAATTGCCAGCGATCAAACTCGCCTATCTCGCAGAGTTCATCGACCGCGCACTCCATTGCGAAGTTCGCCTGGTTCGCCCCGAACCCGCGCATCGCGCCGCAAGGCACGTTGTTCGTGTAGACCGCGGTCGCTTCGATATCGACATTGGGTACGTCGTACGCGCCGGTTGCGTGTCCGCATGCGCGTTCGAGGACTTTCATCCCGACTGAGGCGTACGCGCCTGTGTCGCCGAACATCCGTGATTTGAGCGCGATCAGCCTGCCATCCGCGGAGCACCCGAGTTTGTACTCCATGTGGATCGGGTGGCGCTTCGGGTGCATGCGGATCGATTCATCTCGGGAGATCTCGAGTTTTACAGGTGTGCCGAGCAGGTATGCCATCAGCGCTGCGTGCCCCTGCACGCAGAGATCTTCTTTGCCGCCGAAGCCGCCGCCGTTGGGCACGAGTTCGACGTCAACCTGCTTTTCCTCCAGTTGGAGCAGCAGAGCGATCTGCCGGCGGTCTTCGTAGACGCCCTGGCTCTGGGAGTACACCTTCACGCCGTCTTTCGTCGGCTCCACGAGACACGCCTCTGTTTCCAGGAATGCGTGCTCGATACGCTGGGTTGTGTACGTGTGCTCTACGACATGGGCACACTCGTCGAATGCCTTGTCGGTATTACCCTTGTTGGCGCGCGACACACCGAGGATGTTGCCTGATTCGTGGATCTGTGGTGCGCCTTCTGCGATGCCTTGGAAGACATCGCAGATCGGTTCGAGTATTTCGTATTCGATCTCGATCAACCCCGCGGCTTCGGTCGCGATCAGGCGGGTTGACGCAGCGATGCATGCGATGACGTCCCCGACGTATCGCGTGATCTCGCCCTCGGCGACCAGCAGCGGCCAGTCCGGCACGATCAGGCCGACCGATCGCTGGCCCGGGACATCCTTTGCAAGAAAGACCCGCTCCACACCCTGCAATGACTCGGCTTTGCTCGTATTGATCGAAATGACGCGCGCGCGTGGGTGGTCGCTCAGGCGGACCGCACCGTGGAGCATGCCTTCCACCTCAAGGTCTGCGACATAAGGGCGCATACCGAGCACGCTGTCTTCGATGTCGTATTTGCGCAATCGGGCTCCGATGCCGGCGTGCTCTTGATTGATGGGAATCGGCGTGCCCGTGCGGATGGATTCCCCGGCCATCTGGATCGATTCGATGATTTTCTGGTAGCCCGTACATCGGCAGAGGTGCTGGTTGAGGGATATGCGGATCTCGTCATCGCTCGGGTCCGGGTTGGATGCCAGCAGGTGCTGAGCGCGCATCGCGATCCCGGGGATACAGAACGCGCACTGCGCCCCGCCGCACTGAGCGAACGAACCGGCCAGGGCGGAGCGGACCGATTCGTCTACCCCTTCCAGTGTTCTGACCTCTCCGTCTGTAACCTTCTGCATAGCGATGACGCACGAGAGCACCACTTTGCCGTTGAGTTCGACCGCGCAGCACCCGCACGCCGCCTGGGGAGAGCATCCGTCTTTCACTGAGATCACGCCCCGCTCGGAGCGGAGGTATTGCATCAACGAAAGATCGGGGTCTCCGGAGTACTGGAGGCATTCGCCGTTGAGAGTCAGGTTGATCATCGCCACTCCGTCATTTACACAAACAGATCGATCTACCCAGCGATGCGGGCATTGAATGCCTCGATCTGGCGATCCCACGCATCGACCTGCGCATATGTCTCACGCCAAAAATCTGGATCCCATAAACGTCGGAGTTCATCGGCGGTGCGACCCTGCTGCTCGACCCATGTGAAGTATTTGAAGTTATGCAGCGCTTCGCGGGCGTTGAGATCAAGCTCGCGCATGTTGTCGGTGGTGATCGATTCGAGGTAGCGACCGGTGTGTCGGGCGGCGGTCTGTTGGTCGTACGCGCCGTGCTTTTCGCGCTCTTCTTCTAGCCGGCTTGAGTACAGATCGATGGAGTCGGTCACCGGCAGGAAGACAATATCTTTCTCGGTAAGACCGTCGTGGCGGGCGACCTTGATCGATGCGACGAGATTGCAGATCGACGAGATCCCGAGCAGCGGGAGTTGCTGGATGGTCTGCTCGTCCACGCCCAGATCTCCGAGCATCTTCATGCCTTCGGGCTCGTTGAACAGGCGCATCAGCGACATGCACTGCTCGTCATCGATCGCGCAGACGATGTCGGTGTTCCGGACATTATGAATCCAAGGGATGTGCTTGTCGCCGATCCCCTCGATCCGATGATCGCCGAAACCGTTTCGCAGGAGTGTTGGGCATTGCAACGCCTCGACTGCGGTGATCCGCGATGAGGGGTGCAATGTTTTGAGGTAATCACCCGCGGCGATGGTGCCGGCGGAGCCTGTGGCGGAGACCCAGCCCGCCAGCCTGTCGCCCTGGTGTGCGATCTGTTCGAAAATGTCATTGATCGCGGAGCCGGTCACATGGTAGTGCCAGATCGGGTTCCCGAATTCTTCGAACTGGTTAAAGATGATGCAGTCCGGTCGGGTGCGCCGGATCTCCCAGCACTTGTCGTAGATCTCTTTGACATTGGATTCGCAACCGGGTGTTGCGATGACTTCGGCTCCGATATCCCGGAGCCAGTCGAACCGCTCACGGCTCATCCCCTCGGGGAGAATCGCGACGGCATCGCAACCGAGGAGCGCGCAGTCAAATGCACCGCCACGGCAGTAGTTTCCGGTCGAGGGCCAGACAGCCTTGTGGGCGGTGGGGTCGAACTCGCCGTTGACGAGCTTTGGCACCATGCACCCGAATCCGGCGCCGACTTTGTGCGCCCCTGTGGGGAACCACTTGCCGACAAGCCCCACGATCCGAGCGGGCACGCCGGTGAGGGACGACGGGAACTCGATCCAGTTGCCGGTGTTGAAGAGCCCGCCGCTCTCGACCGGCTCATTTTTCCAAGTGAGCCGGAACAGATTGACTGGATCAACATCCCACAGTCCCGTGTTCTTGAGTTGATCACGGACGCCCTGCGGGACCAGGGAGGGATCCCGCATCTGGGCAAATGTCGGGATCACGACGCCCCGTTCCCGGCAGCGCTGGACCGCCCGTTCGATCACGGTTTCATTCGATATTGCTTCTGCCGATTGAGTCATGCACATCTCGCGTCATTACGGAACAGTAAACCGAGATGATAGCAGGAGTGCCGTGGGGCACGCATACGCGGGGTTCTGATCGGTTGCGGCGAAAAATCAGAGCGGATCGACGTCTGTCGGTGATCCGGCGACCCGCATCGCGCTGGCGATATCTTTGAGTCCGCTGCCGGTGACCACGGCCAAGACGTTCGCCCCGCGAGCGATCACGCCCTCGCTCGCTGCCCGCTTGACTCCCGCGATGGACGCCGCTGCTGCTGGCTCGGCGAACACTCCGGCGAGGGAGCCAGCGCTCTTCATGGCGTCCATGATCTGTTCGTCCGTGACACGGATATAGGCGCCGTCCACATCGCGGACAGCATTGACAGCCTTCCGCCAGTTTCGCGGCACGGGCACATCGATGCTGTCCGCCATTGTGGTGCCGCAGTACTCCTCCGGCAGCACTCCGGAATCGAATGCCTCGACAATCGGGCTCATCTTTTCGGCTTGCACACCGAGCACACGGGGAACGCGATCGATCCACCCGAGTTCGTGCATCTGGCGGAGACCTTTGATGATGCCCGCGATTGTGCAGCCGTCGCCGACTGAGATGACGACCCAGTCCACCGGATCGTCCGCGGTTTGTTCCGCGATCTCCAGCCCGCAGGTTTTCTTGCCCTCGACCAGGTACGGGTTGATCGCGCAATTGCGGTTGTACCACCCATGCTGTTCGCATTCAGATGAGCAGAGGTCGTACGCCTGTGCGTACGATCCTCGAACCCGGCGGACGTCCGCGCCGAAGACCAGGAGTTGAGCGATTTTGGGTTCCGGTGCTCGCTCTGGAACGAATATCGTTGCGGGCATGCCTGCCATCGCGGCGAAACCGGCGAGGCTCGAAGCGGCGTTTCCCGTTGAAGCGCTGGCGATGCGCTCTGCACCATGCTGGGTCGCGTGGAGCACACCCACGCTGGAAGCTCGGTCTTTGAAGCAGGCGGTCGGGTTGCGTGTGTCATCCTTCAGGCGGAGACGAGAGACGCCAGCCCAATCGGCGAGGCGCGTGGTTTCGAGGATCGGCGTCCAGCCGACCGGGTACGCAAATGCTTTTTTAACCGGTTCCACCGGCAGCAATTCCGCGTAGCGCCAATGATTCAATGCCCGGGTTGCCAGTGCTTCGCGAGTCATTGACGACGCAACCGCTTGCATGTCGTACCGGACATCCAGGGTCGCGAATGGATCCGCGCAATGCCCGCACGTCCCCGAGGAAACCGGGGGGGACGACGCCCGCCCGCATACAACGCATACAAGTTCGGTTACGAATGTCATTTCATCACGGACGGTACCGCCCGTCCCTTCCTTCCGCAATCGCCTGTAATCAAGACACGGTGTGGCTTTAGCGGATGCCGGTCAGATCTCATTTGCATTCAGCCACATGGCGACATCGTCCGGCGTGTTGAGATTGGTGGTCACGTCCGGGTCGTGCACTTCGACATTAGTCCGAACGCGCTGCACCAGCGTGTCGAGCCGAGAGTCCGTTCCGTGTGGACCATGGAGCAGATGCGAGCGAATCCAATCAATCGGGAGGTAGATCGGGTGTCCCCGCTTCGAGCGGTAGATCGGGACCGCGCATTGCCTGGTTGCAGAAAGCGCTCGCCAGACTGCTGCATCCGGCGCAGGCACATCGATAGGCAGGATGAAGACGCCGCGCACTCGATCAATGACGAGTGATCTGATCCCTCTGATGAGCGAGCCGAACATAGGCTCATCTGAGTGCGCCTCAACAAGGCGCTTCGGAGGGGATGATTCGGCGTCGAGAGCCAGGCGAGTAGTCGAGGAGACGACCCACGTCTGCTCGATACCGGTTGCTGCGAGTCGATCCATTTGTACCCGCCACCATGGTGAGCCACCTACATCCATCAGCACCTTGGGCCCGTCCATCCGTGTGCCCTTCCCGCCAGCGAGCACGAGCACATGATCGCATTCAAAGTTTGGCAAGATTTTGCCCCTCGAGTAGGAGCTGCCCAGCGATCGAAACCGCGACCATCCCCGGGGCCTTGCCCATGTCCCCGAGCCCGATCGGGCAATGGATCCGATCGATGACACGCTGTTCGACACCTGCGCCCGCGAGTCTTGTGAAAAAACAGGCCCGTTTGCTTTTGCTGCCGATGAGCCCGACGAACGCGGGTGGATTGCTGAGCACACCGCGCAGGATCTCGAAATCCCGATCGTGAGAGCATGTCAGCACACAGATCAGCGTTGAATCCGGCGTTTCCAGAGCGAGCTGGACGCCTTCTTCGAACGCGGGCACTCGCCTGCAACCCGGGAACCGATCGGGCGTGAGCCATTCGGCTCGATCGTCAACAATAATCCGTTCGAACGGCCCATCCTCCAGGCACCGGGAGAGTTCTTGAGCGACATGCCCGGCGCCGAAGAGCACCACACGTTGGCGTGCACCGAAGTATTCGAACAACAGATCGACCGTCCCGCCGCAGCACTGGTCTGCGTCCGTGCTGAGCATATATTGCTCGACCCTGCTTTCACCTTTTTCCAGCACGTCAATTGCCGTGTCGCGTGCGAGGTGTTCCAGCTCTCCGCCGCCGATCGTCCCGAGAATTTCGCTCCCCGCGAGGCAGATCATCTTCGCGCCGCAGTTTCGTGGTGTGCTGCCCTTTGTTGTAGCAACCGTCACAAGCACGAATGTCCTGCCAGAATCGGCGTACTGCGCGGCGATATTCAGGATCTGCGTGTTCGTATTCACTCTGACTTACTCTTGGCACCAACCCAAGGACACAATGGTGCGAGTTCGTGGAACAGCACGCGGGCCATGACATGCTCCCGGTACGCAGCGGTTGACCTGATATCGTCGATCGGAGAGACATCAGCCCGGATCGCGGGTAGAAAATCTGTCGGATTGCGGATCGGTGTTTCATCTTCGAGCATGCGTTCCAGATCCGGACACCGCTTGACGGTCGGTGCCATGCTGTTCGCGGCGATGCGCCAGCCACTGTCCGACTTCGCGATCGCGAGCCCCACCTTTGTGATCGCTTGCGCTTTGCGGGTGCCGATCTTTGTGAATGACTGGAAGGTGTACGCTCGACGCGGGATCCGGATCCGCGTGAGCAGTTGGTCTTCTCGGCGTTTCATCTGCTTGTAGCCTAGGTAGAACTCGTCCAGTTGGACTTCTTCGGTGCCCTCGACGCCGGTCAATTCGAGGGTCGCATCCAGTGCCATCAATGCGAGCACGCCGTCCGCAGCGGGGGAGGCGTTCACGATATTTCCGCCCCATGTACCGCGGGTTTGTATCTGGATCGCGCCGACCGTCCGGGCCGCTTCTACAAGCAGGCGCATCTCGGCGGTGGCGCGTTGATCACAGACGATCTCCCAGAATGTTGTCCGCGCACGCATGATCAGTTCGTCGTCAGTCCACGTATGACCGCACAACTCGTCCACGCCCGAGAGGTCCAGGTATGTCTTGTCCCGCGCGTCCAGACGCTCCGGCCAATACGCTAGAAGATCCGTGCCGCCCGCGATCGGCAGCGCTTTGCCCCGAGAGGTATCGAGCATCGATACCGCCTCGCTCACCGATGTCGGCATGAGCACCTTCACTCGTCGCTCCCCAATCCGAGTGCCGATTCGACACCATTCACAATGCCGTCGTATCCGGTGCAACGGCAGAGATTCCCCGCCATTAATTCCCGAACGGTGTGCGTGTCGAGTTTGTCGCGGTTTTTCAAGAGCCACATCGCCGACATCACGACGCCCGGGGTGCACGCGCCGCACTGCGTTGCGCCGGTAGAGTGCAGCGGATGCACGCTGCCATGCTGTACAGACTCGATGGTTTCGATCTCTGCCCCACGCGCCTGGTACGTCGGTACGAGACACGAATTCACGGGCAATCCGTTCATGTTCACGGTGCAGGCACCGCACTCGCCCTCGCCGCATCCTTCCTTCGTGCCCGTCATGGCGAGGTGATACCGGAGGGTATCCAGCAGACGCTCGCTCGGCTCGACACGCACAACGATCTCGGAGCCGTTCAGTGTAAATGGTACTTCGATCTGGGTTTGATCAGCAGGCATGGTCATCTAGGACGTGCTCCATAAGACGTTCGGGAGTAAGTGGGATCCTGTTCGGTTCGATGCCCAGGGCGTCTGCGATCGCGTTGAGGATCGCGGGAGCCGGGCCATCCATGGGCAATTCGCCAATCCCCTTGGACCCGCCTCCGCCGTGCTCGTACGGGTTCTCAAGGAACGTGACATGAATCGTCGGCACGTCCTGTGCGGTCGGGATGATGTAGTTCGTGAGTTGGCAGTTCTTGAACGCGCCCTGCTCCATCACGCATTCTTCCAGCAGCGCCCACCCGATCCCCTGCACGACGCCCCCCTGGATTTGTCCTGTCGCGAGGGTTTCATTCAGTACCGTCCCAACCTCCTGGACCGCGTGGAAGTCGAGCACGCGGCACTGGTATGTCCGTAGGTCGATCTCGACTTCTGCGACGTATGTCCCCCATGCAAATGTGCCGTACGCATCGCCCTTGTACGTCTTCTCGTCCCACTGCACATGCGGCGGGCGCTCGTATTGGGCTCGCCCGAGCAATGTCTCGCCCGGGTGGGTGACATGCCATTGGCGTATCGCATGGCGAACGCTCTCGCCGCGTGCGTCATCTTTTAATCCGCACTGCTTCCGCAGATCGTCGCATGCACGTTCGATCAATCGTCCCACGACCATAGCCGTCCGGGACGCGACTGTCGGCCCGCTGTTTGGCACACGGAACGTGTCCGGAGTGGCAACGACCACATCCGAGTGCTCGAGCCCCAGTCTGTTCGATGCGAGTGATATGAAGATTGTTTGCGCACCCTGTCCCATCTCGGTAGAGGCAGCAAGGATCTCGATCGAGCCATCTGGTTTTCCGAGCACATGCAGCTTGGACTTGAGGTAGTCCTCGCCGCTGCCCGTGAAGCCGCCTCCGTGGAAGAACGTCGCGAGCCCGATCCCCCGGCGCATAAACTGTGACGATGCATTGAACTCGGTGTGTGCCGCCTGCTTCTGTGTGTACCCGGATTGTGCGACAGCGAGTTCGAGCAACTCGATCCGATCCGTCCCGTCGTTGATGACCTGCCCGGTGGCGGTTGATTGCCCATCGCGCACGAGGTTGCGTCTGCGGATCTCCACCGGATCGATTCCCAGCTGGCGCGCGATGACATCCAAGTGCCGTTCGAGTGCGAACAATGATTGCGGCGCACCGAATCCTCTGAACGCGCCGTACGGCACGCTGTTCGTCAGCATCGCCCGCCCGGAAATCCGCACATTATCGCAGGCGTACGGGCCTCCCGCGTGGATAATCCCGCGGCTCAACACCACAGGTGAGAGCGTGATGTACGCCCCCGCGTCGATCACCATCTCGATGTCCTGCGCGACAAGCCGCCCGTCGGATGTCACGCCTGTCCGGTGGCGGACTCGCGCCGGGTGGCGTTTGGTTGTCGCTGCCATGTCCTCGCTACGGTCATAGATGATCTTGACCGGTTGCTTTGCTTTCATCGCGAGCAGCGCCGCATGGATCGCGAGATTCGACGGATAGTCCTCTTTCCCGCCGAAGCCACCGCCTGTCGGTGCTTGAACGACTCGGATCTTTGATTCATCTCGATCCAGCGCATGCGTCAACGAGTTGAGGACGTAGTACGGGCACTGCATCGACCCCTGCACAACAATAACATCGCCATCGACCCATGCGGCCATCCCCTGGTTTTCGATGTACACATGCTCCTGCGCACCGGTCTCATACACCCCTTCGATGACATGATCAGCCGACGCCAGCGCTGCCTCGACATCGCCTTTGCAGATACCCAAGTCGCTCAGCACGTTATCCGTGCCGTGCTGGATCTGATCCTCGCGCGGGGTCACTCGGAAATCGAAGATGCCCGGTTCGGGGTCGATGATGATCTCGATCTGATCGACCGCCCTGCGACACATCTCCCGGGACGGATGCGCCACCAGCACGACCGCCTCGTGGATATGCCGGATCTGATCGCTCGCGAGCACAGGCTGATCCAGTTCAAGCAGGCGGATCTGGTTCGGTCCGGGGATGTCGTTGTGGTCGACTACCACGAACTCCGACCAGTCGACGCCGTTGCCGTACCGGATTTCACGGATCTTTCCCCGTGGCAGAGGGCTCCGCGCGGTCATGCCCCAGAGGCACCCTTCGATCGCGAGGTCGTCAACGAACCGCTCCGCTCCTGTCAGCTTGGAGAGACCCTCGGTCCGCAATGGTGGTTGATCAGCGCACATCGTCGTGACAGGATATCCGCGACACACCTCCCTGTCCGCCCTCGGGTTCGGATGGTGTTATCGCTTCATCCGGGAGAGGGATGGGGGGTTTGAATCGCTCCGATTTCGATGCGACATGCTGCTCCGGCGCAGCGGTATCAGTGAGCGCAGACTCAGTGACCTTCAAGATTGTGACGCGTGACCACAGGTGTGCTCATACGCGGTAGAATCTTGATAAATTGCTTAGTACGCGGCGCGCGGCGGACACTATTTGCTACAATATGATTGGTTCGGGAGTGGAGGACCGGAGCAGCGGCCGGCCTAGTTTGCAGGCTTCGGGCATCCGGCACGGGAACATTCCATCATGTTGCCTGAACAGTTCACCATCGGCGAGGCGTTCGAGCCGGTCGATGTCGAGACGTGGCGTGCCGTGGTTGAGAAGGATCTGCGGGGAGTCCCGTTCGAGAAAAAATTAATTTCGCACACGTACGAGGGGATCGATGTCCAGCCGTTGTACACGTCGCGCGATTGGGCGAGCGCGCAGGATGTGTGCGGGTTTCCCGGTGAACGGCCGATGGTGCGTGGCGGCGCTGCGGGCGGGCATGTCACCGGGGGATGGGACGTGCGCGAGGAACGGGGCGAATCGGATCTGGAAAAATTGCACCACGCGGTGCTCGGTGATCTGGAGAGTGGGGCGACATCGGTGGAGATCGTGCTGGATCGTGCTGCGCACGCGGGGCAGGATCCCGCAGGTGGGATGATCGGTGGTGACGGGGCGGCGATATTCTGTCTGAATGATCTTGATGCGGTGTTCGATGATGTGTTTCTCGAGATGATCGGAGTGGGATTCCGGGGTGGATCGGCGTGCCTTGCGCATGCGGCGAACCTCGTGGCGCTGTGGAAGCGACGAGGGGTTGATCTAACAGAGGCGCGGGGTGCGTTTAATATGGACCCGCTGGGTGTGATCGCTCGGTTGGGCGTGCTGGCGATCCCGATGGATCGCGCCGAGGCGCAGATGGCGTTACTCGCACGGTGGACATCGGAGCATCTACCCAACACCACGGCGGTGCGCATTAACACAAGTCCGTACCACGACGCGGGGGCGACGGCGGCGCAGGATCTCGGGTGCGCGATGGCGAGCGGGGCAGCATATTTGCGGGCGATGACAAGCGGTGGCATGGGAGTGAACGAGGCGGCGCGGCAGATCGTGTTCGAGTTCAGTGTGTCCTGCAACCTCTTCCTCGCGGCATCGAAGCTCCGAGCAGCGAGGCGGTTGTGGGCACAGATTATTGCGGCTAGCGGGGGGGATCAGAGAGCGCAGCGGATGTCACTGCATGTGCGCACCGGGCGCCGGTCGCTCACTCAGCGGGATCCGTGGGTGAATCTGCTGCGGAATACGGTGTGCTGCTTCGCGGGTGCGATCGGCGGAGCGGATTCGATTGCTTCTGTGGCGTTCGATTCGCCGCTCGGCGAGGCGGACGAGTTAAGCTGGCGTTTAGCGCGGAACACGCAACTGATTCTGGAAGAAGAGACACATCTCCACCGCGTGATCGACCCCGTGGGTGGGAGCTGGTACGTGGAATGGCTTACCGATCAGGTCGCACAGAAAGGATGGGCGCTCTTCCGTGAGATCGAAAGGCAGGGCGGGATGAGCGACGCGCTCGTCTCGGGCTGGATACGAAAACAGATTGATTCGGCGTTTGCGCCGCGACAAGCCAACATCGCGAAACGCAAGGATGCGATCACGGGGGTGAGTGAGTACCCGGATGTGCGCGAGCAGAGCATCGAGAAAGAGCCGATTGATGTTGAG
The DNA here is from genome assembly GCA_029260435.1 of Phycisphaerales bacterium. Classification (GTDB taxonomy): domain Bacteria; phylum Planctomycetota; class Phycisphaerae; order Phycisphaerales; family UBA1924; genus OFTM74. The sequence continues at coordinate 26,955 of JAJDDG010000079.1, forward strand.
GCGCTGATGCAGAGCGTGCGGGAGCGCCTCGCCGGGCGGACGGTCGCTCGCGATCTCAAGGAATCGGTTGAACGCGTTCGAAGGACTGCGGATAGTGGTGGGGTTACTCTGATAGACGATCTGGTGCACGCGGCGGAAGCAGGGGCAAGTGTGCATGAGATGTGCGCGGCGATGTGGTCGAGTGCGGGCGAGGGCGTACAGATCGCGCCGCTCGCGCCCCACCCCTTCGCGCAGCCGTTTGAGACTCTGCGGGATGCGTGCGACGAATATGCGGCGCGGAGCGGGAGGCGACCGAGAGTATTCCTCGCAGGAATGGGACCGATCTCGTCGCATACTGCCCGTGTGCATTACGCACGGAGCTTCTTCGAGGCTGGGGGCTTCGAGGTGGTCAACACAAGCGAAGGATACGAGGACGCGGCATCGGCAGGCCGAGCGTTTCAGCAGAGCGGCGCGTCGATCGTGGTGGTCTGTTCGTCCGATGCGTTGTACGAATCTTTGGTACCCGAGGTAGTGCCCGCGCTGCGTGAATGGGGGGCGAAGACGATCGTGCTCGCGGGGCACCCGGGGGCGCATGAAGCGGCGTACAAGAATGCGGGGGTGGATCGATTCATCTATATCAAGTGCGATGTGCTTAAGACGCTGCGCGAGCTGCTGCAGGAAGAGGGCGTGCTGTCATGACCACGATTCCCAACTTTGCGGATATGGAATTGGATCCGCTTCGGGTGGTGGATAAGGAAGCGAGGGCCAGGTGGCGTGACCGGGTTTCGGGTGAAAACGCCGAGACTGTTGACGAGATGGCGTGGGGGACACCAGAGGGGATAGATGTAAAGCCGCTGTATTCAGCGGAAGATCTCGAGGGCGTGGATCATCTCGACACGATGCCGGGGCTGCCACCGTTCCTGCGTGGGCCGTATGCGACGATGTATGTGATGCGCCCCTGGACGGTGCGGCAGTATGCGGGGTACTCGACTGCGGAAGAATCCAACGCGTTCTATAAACGGAATCTCTCGGCGGGGCAGCGTGGATTATCAATCGCGTTCGACCTGGCGACGCACCGCGGGTACGACTCGGATCACCCGCGGGTCGCGGGGGACGTTGGGATGGCGGGTGTCGCAATCGATTCCATATATGACATGCGTGTGCTATTCGACGGGATCCCGTTGGACAAGATGAGCGTGTCGATGACGATGAACGGGGCGGTGCTGCCGGTGTTGGCGCTCTATATTGTTGCGGCGGAGGAGCAGGGGGTGAAGGCCGAGCAACTCACGGGGACGATCCAGAATGACATCCTCAAAGAGTTCATGGTCCGCAACACATATATCTATCCGCCCGAGCCGAGCGTGCGCATCATCGCGGACATCTTCAAGTACACGAGCGAGCGGATGCCGAAGTTCAACAGCATCTCGATCTCTGGATACCACATGCAGGAGGCGGGCGCGACGGCGGACCTCGAACTGGCGTACACCCTTGCGGACGGGCTGGAATATGTGCGCACAGGAGTTGGCACGGGGCTGGATGTGGATTCGTTCTGTCCTCGCCTGTCGTTCTTCTGGGCCATCGGCATGAACTTCTTCATGGAGGTCGCCAAGCTGCGTGCCGCGCGGATGATCTGGGCGAAGCTCATCAAGGGATTCGATCCGAAGAATCCCAAGAGCATGTCGCTCCGGACGCACTCGCAGACGAGCGGGTGGAGTCTGACAGCGCAGGACGCGTATAACAACGTGATCCGGACGTGTATCGAGGCGATGGCGGCGACGCAGGGACATACGCAGAGCCTGCACACGAATGCGTTGGACGAGGCGCTCGCACTGCCGAGCGAGTTTTCGGCGCGGATCGCGAGGAACACGCAGTTGTTTCTCCAGCAGGAGACGGATACATGCCGCGTGGTGGATCCGTGGGGCGGGAGCTACTTTGTCGAAAAGCTGACGCATGATCTTGCGCAGCGGGCGTGGACTCATATCCGCGAAGTGGAGGAGATGGGCGGGATGGCGAAGGCGATCGAGGCGGGGATCCCGAAGATGCGGATCGAGGAGGCATCTGCACGGACACAGGCGCGGATCGATTCGGGGAGGCAGACGGTGGTCGGGCTCAACAAATATCGACCTACCCGCGAAGAGGACATCGAGGTGCTCCGTGTGGACAACACAGCGGTCCGCGAACAGCAGATAGAGCGTCTCAACCGACTCCGCGCCGAGCGAGATCAGGGCGAGGTGGATTCGGCGTTGGATGCGCTAACGATGGCGGCGGAGAGCGGGCGAGGGAACCTGCTCGATCTAGCGGTTCGGGCGGCACGTGCGAAGGCGACGGTCGGAGAGATGAGCATGGCGATGGAGAAGGTGTATGGACGCCATCAGGCGAAAGTGCAAACGGTGCGGGGGGTGTATCGTGGAGAGATGGATCCGGATGGAACAACAATCCAGCGGGTGCGTGAGGTGGTGAACGAGTTCGAGATCAATGAGGGGCGTCGTCCGAGAATCCTGGTTGCAAAGATGGGGCAGGACGGGCATGACCGCGGGCAGAAGGTGATCGCAACAGCGTTCGCGGATCTCGGTTTCGATGTTGACATCGGCCCGCTATTTCAGACGCCCGAAGAGACTGCCAAGCAGGCGGTGGAGAACGATGTGCATGTGGTGGGTGTGAGTTCGCTCGCGGCGGGGCACCTTACGCTTGTGCCACAGCTGCGTCAGGAATTGGAACGCCTCGCCCGCGAGGACATCCTGATCGTGGTGGGCGGGGTCATCCCGCCGCAGGATTACAACACGTTGTACAAGGCGGGTGCATCGGCGATCTTCGGGCCGGGAACAGTGATCGGCGACGCGGCGATGACGTTGCTCGAAGAATTAGAGAAACGTCTTGGATTCATATCGGTTCCTTCGGAAATCGGTGCGGATGGATAAGCTATCGACGAGATGGACAACGCCCAGACATCATCGAAGCGGGATCTGCAGCGCCCGCGGCTGACAATCGACGAGTATGAGCACGGAGTTGTCGATGGTGACCGTACGGTGCTCGGGCGCGCGATCACGCTCATCGAGTCAAGCAGCGAGGCGCACCAGCAGCTCGCACAGGAATTGCTCAAGAGGTTGATGCCGCGGACAGGTGGCGCAGCGCGGATCGGGATCACCGGGCCGCCGGGTGTCGGCAAGAGCACGTTCATCGAATCTCTTGGGATGCATCTCGTCTCGATGGACAAGCGAGTGGCGGTGCTGGCGGTTGATCCGTCCAGCGGTGTGACGGGTGGGAGCATTCTGGGTGACAAGACGCGGATGATGGAACTGAGCGTGCATGCAAACGCGTTCGTGCGTCCCTCGCCCAGCGCGGGGACGCTCGGAGGAGTGGCGCAGAAGACGCGGGAGACGCTGATGGTATGCGAGGCGGCGGGGTTTGACGTGGTACTGGTCGAGACGGTTGGAGTGGGGCAATCGGAGACTGCCGTCGCGGAGATGACCGATTTCTTCCTCGTGCTTATGCAGGCGGGTGGGGGCGACGAATTGCAGGGGATCAAGCGGGGGGTGCTCGAACTTGCGGACATGATCGCGGTGAATAAGGCGGACGGCTCGAACCTGCCCGCAGCGAAACGGGCGGCGGCGGAGTTGCAAAGCGCGGTACGCTTGACACGGGGATCGGCAGAGGCGGCGATCGCGGATGTGGTGCTATGCAGTGCGTTGAGCGGCGAAGGGGTCGGTGAACTGTGGGGTGAGATCGAGATACGCCTCGATTCGCTGCGCGGGAACGGCGCATTCGATCGTAAGCGGCGCGGGCAGATGTTGCGATGGATGTGGCAGCTGGTGGACGAGCGACTCCGGGAGATCACCCGTGATCACGACGGGCTCGGTGCATTGCGGAACGAGGTCGAGAGTGATGTGCACGGGGGGCGGATGCATCCGCAGCAGGGCGCGCAACGGATCGTTGGCGCAATCGTTCAGGGTTTGTCAAAAGAGTGACGGATCAGCGCACGCAGACTGCGGGAACGTGTAGAATAAGTACGTCGGCTCGCGAATCATGCGGCTTGTCAAGGTAGTGACATGAGTAGGCGGACCAACCCAAATCAAATGTCTCAGGAAGCGAGGTCGGTCGTGATCGGTGCAAAGGCGGTCAATCACATCGGTATCGCGGTCCGGTCGGTCGAAGATCACCGCAAGTTCTATGAGCAGACGCTCGGCGCAACGTTCGAGGGGACCGAAGAGGTTCCGGATCAGAAAGTGCGTGTCGGGTTCTTTATCATCGGTGCGCCCGGGCACGGGGTGCGTCTAGAACTGCTCGAGCCGACGTCAGACGAATCGCCCATCGCGAAGTTTTTAGAGAAGCGGGGCGAGGGGCTGCACCATATTGCTTACACCGTGAGCGATATCCAGAGACGGCTGGACGCATTGAAAGACAGTGGCTTGCGGTTGATCGATGAGACGCCGCGTGACGGTGCGCACCACAACCGGATCGCGTTCCTGCATCCGAAGAGTTCGAAGGGTGTGTTGACGGAATTGTGCGAGCCGAAGGCGTGATGTCACGAACGACGGTGAAAGGATCGAGGTGATGTCATGGCGGAGGTGGCAGGACAATCGGGCACCAGATCCATGGACGAGCGCGTGGAAGAGCTGCGTGATCGGCGGAAGACGATCTGTATAGGCGGCGGACAGAAACGCATCAACAAGCAGCACAAATCGGGCAAACTCAGCGCTCGTGAGCGCGTTGGTCTGTTGCTGGACGAGGATTCATTTATCGAGCGGTACGCATTCGCGCAGCATCGGTGCACCGATTTTGGGATGGAGCAGAAGGATCTGCCTGCGGACGGCGTCGTCACGGGGAGCGGCACGATCGAAGGTCAACTTGTCCAGGTTGCGTCGCAGGATTTCACTGTTGTGGGCGGAGCGGCGGGGCAGGTGCACTCGGATAAAATCGCCGAGATGATGCAGGCTTCGCTCAAGACGGGCAGCCCATTCGTCTTTATCAACGATTCGGGTGGTGCGCGCATTCAAGAAGGGATCGACTCGCTCGCTGGATACGGGCGCGTTTTCTACCACAACGTCTTGCTCTCGGGTGTGGTGCCTCAGATCAGTCTGATCTGCGGGCCTTGCGCTGGTGGGGCGGCGTATTCCCCGGCGCTAACTGATTTTATCATCCAAACCAAGCGGGCGCGGATGTTCATTACAGGCCCTCAGGTCATTAGCAGAGTGACGGGCGAGGAGATCTCGGCGGAAGAACTAGGGGGTGCCCGTGCGCACACGCACTTTTCCGGTGTTGTACATTTCCTCGCCGAGGACGATGAGGACGCGATCAATATCTGCAAACGCTTGCTTTCGTTCCTGCCTCCAAATAATGTCAGTGATCCGCCGCTCGTTGATGTGGAACCCGTTGTCGAGGACGATCCGACCCTGAACGACATTCTCCCTGCGAATCCTCGTCATCCGTACGACGTACGGGACGTGATCCTGCGGGTTGTTGATGACGCGGATTTTATGGAGGTGCACGAGGGCTTCGCGCCGAACGTGACGATCGGGTTTGCGCGAGTACTCGGGCGCCCTGTCGGGATTGTTGCGAACAACCCGATGCACTCGGCGGGTGTGCTGGATATTGATTCATCAGACAAGATCTCAAGGTTCGTACGTTTCTGCGACGGGTTCAATTTTCCGGTGGTGACGTTCGTTGATGTGCCGGGGTTTATGCCCGGGATCGAGCAGGAGCACCACGGGATCATCCGCCACGGCGCGAAGGTGCTGTTTGCGTATTCGGCAGCGACCATCCCGAAGATCACGGTGATCCTGCGGAAAGCATACGGCGGGGCGTACGTCGCGATGTCGAGCAAGGGGCTGGGCGCGGATGCGGTAGCGGCGTGGCCGACGGCGGAGGTGGCGGTGATGGGCGCAGAGGGGGCGATCGAGATCATTTTCCGCAAAGAGATTCTCGATGCGAAGGACAAGGACGCCAAGCGTCGTGAGCTTGCGGCGCTGTACCGCGAAAAATTCTCGAGCCCGTATGTGGCAGCGGGTCGGCGGATGGTGGACAATGTGATCGAACCGGTGGAGACGAGGCGGTATATCGCGTCTTCACTCGAAGCGCTGCGGACGAAGCGCGATGTCCGTCCGGAAAAGAAGCACGGGCTGATGCCGATGTGAGATCGATTTGAATGTTCACCCAACTATCTTGATTTCCAGTGGTGGCGGCGCCAACTTCGCAGACGGTGTGACGCTGATGATCGTCGGCATGCTCGTCGTTTTCGTTGGGCTAACGTTTATGGCCGTATTGCTGGTGGCGCTTAAGCGGGTGTTGGTGCAGGATCCTGATCAATCGGTGAGTGAGCAAAATGCAAACCGTGAAAATGCATCTGGAGAGATCAACCCGCACCACCTTGTTGTTATCTCGGCGGCGGTAGCTGCTGCGGTTCGTGGTCCTGTGCGCGTCCACAAGGTCATACTGATGGGGCGTGAGGCGGGGCGTCCGTGGGTAACGGAGGGGCGGGTGACGATCATGGGGTCGCACCGACCGCATCGGAATTGGTAATTCAATGAGTTTAAATGTCCCGTTAGGGAGCAGCCAAGCATGAAACTACGGATTACAGTCGAGGGTATCGCGTACGACGTTGATGTCGAAGTACTTGAGAATGGCAACACCGGAGCGAGGGTAACGTCCCTCAAACCGGCAGCAATCCCGAGTACGCCATCGCATAGCGAGCAGTTCGCTTCGCCCGCGAGTTCGAACGCAGCAGACGGCAAACAGGTCAAGAGCCCGATCGCAGGACATGTTTTGTCGGTTGTTGTCAAAGCGGGCGATAAGGTGGAAATGAATGACACGCTGCTGGTGCTCGAGGCGATGAAGATGGAGTCCACGGTCGCGTCGCCTATCGCAGGCACCGTGAAGACGGTGCGCATCGATGCGGGTGATGCGGTGCGTATGGGCGACGTGCTGGTGGAGTTCGAGTGAGAGTTGGAGCACGATGAACGTACTCGACACCATCTGGCACTACCTGCTCGATTCTGGGCTGGGTCACTTCCACTGGACGAACGGTGTGATGATCGTCGTTGGGTTGGTATTTATTTATCTGGCGATCAAGAAGGGGTTTGAACCGCTGTTGCTCGTTCCGATCGGGTTCGGGATTCTGATAGGGAATATCCCGTACGACGCGAGCAAGCTGCCGCTCTCGGTCTATGACGGGCCGGTGTCGGAGAGTGATCTCGCGTATTTCGAGTTTGACATTGCACGGGTTAATGTGAGGGGAGAGTGGTACAACGATAGCGAAGCACGCGAGTTGCTTAGCATCGAGAAAAGTGACGCGTACGAATCACTCATGGGGATGATCTACGGCTCGAAACAGGTGGAGTTCACGCGACTTGAGCGCGTTGAGTCCTACCTTTCGGCTCTCGGGATGCTCGAACATGGTGGGGGGGTCATGGTGAACGAGCACTCAACCCTCTCAGCACGATCAGAGATAACCACGCCCGGCATCTACAGCTTCGGACAAGGGCGGTTTATATTCGTCGAGCGGATCCGTGAGGACGGTCGGTACCCGGAGTTGTGGTCTATCAAGAAACAGGATCCACATAATGCGTCGGTGTTGTGGTGGCTCTTCGCGGGGGTCGGCGTGGCGGGGTTCTATCCGCCGCTGATTTTCCTCGGCATCGGGGCGCTGACTGATTTCGGGCCCATGCTCTCGAACCCAAAGACGCTCCTGCTCGGGGCTGCGGCGCAGTTCGGGATATTCGGGTCGTTGCTCGGCGCGATCGCTCTTGGTTTCGGGCTTGAAGAGGCGGCGTCGATCGGGATCATCGGCGGGGCGGACGGGCCTACTGCGATTTTCACGTGCTCCCAGCTTGCACCTGAACTGCTCGGGCCGGTTGCGCTCGCGGCGTACTCATATATGGCACTCGTGCCAATCATCCAGCCGCCGATCATCAAGCTACTGACGACGAAGCAAGAGCGCCGGATCAGAATGGTAGAGCGCAACCCGGCATCGAAACGAGTGAAGATTGTCTTCCCGATCGCTGGATTCCTACTCACCGCGTTTCTCGCGCCGGGGGGGCTGCCGCTGTTGGGGATGCTGTTTTTCGGAAACCTGCTTCGGGTGTGCACGGTGACGGATCGCCTATCGAGGACCGCGCAGACGACATTCATCGATATCGTGACGATCCTGCTCGGAGTGACCGTGGGAGCGAAAACTTCGGCACCGAACTTCCTCACTATGCAGACGATCTATATCTTTGGGCTGGGCATCACGGCGTTTAGTATCGCGACGGCAACGGGAGTCCTGTTTGGCAAGTTGATGAACTGGTTGAGCAAGGACCCGGTGAACCCGATGATCGGTGCGGCGGGGGTCTCGGCGGTGCCGATGGCAGCGCGGGTTGTCCATAAAATGGGTCTGGAGGAAGACCCCCAGAACTACCTCCTGATGCACGCGATGGGCCCGAATGTGGCTGGTGTGATCGGGTCGGCGGTGGCGGCGGGAGTCCTGCTCAGCACGTTGATCAAATAGTGGTTTCGCCGGTATTTGCAGGCAATATCGGTGGATAACCTCATCTCAGATTGTCGAAACATCGATATAACGGTATACTTATCTGTAAATACACTCGCAGGCACGGATGTGCTGCATTCGCGCCACTGCGAAAGCGAGGAACACAAAATGACGGGCTTAATGGAGATGGACTATCAGACCGCCTTTCGGCGATCGATGGACGAGCCGGAATCATTCTGGGCGGAGGCCGCGGAGGCACTGGTCTGGGAGCGAAAATGGGATAGCGTCTTGAATGATTCCGAAGCGCCGTTCTACCACTGGTTTAGCGGCGGGCAGATCAATACCTGTTACAACGCGATTGATCGGCATCTTGTCGCGGGCCGGCGTAACAAGCCTGCGATCTATTACGACAGCGCGATGACCGGGACCAAACGCACTATCACGTATGGGGAGCTCTTGGAGGAGGTCGCGTTGTTCGGCGGCGCGCTGAACAAGTTGGGCGTCCAGAAGGGCGATCGTGTCGTTATTTATATGCCGATGGTGCCCGAGGCGCTGGTCGCGATGCTCGCGTGTGCTCGGATCGGTGCGGTCCACTCGGTAGTGTTCGGCGGGTTTGCGGCGAAAGAGCTTGCGACGCGCATCGATGATGCACAGCCGAAGGTGATCGTATCGGCGACGTGTGGGCTCGAGCCCGCGAAAGTAGTCCACTACAAGCCGCTGCTGGATCAGGCGATCGAAATCGCTCGCCACAAGGTTCAGCGATGCGTCATCCTGCCGCGACCCGAGGCAGCAGTGGAACTGGTGGAGGGGCGTGATATCTGGTGGGCGGACGCGATCACGGATGTCGAGCCTGCACCCTGCGCACCCACCGCAGCGACCGACCCGCTATACGTGCTCTACACCTCCGGGACGACCGGCAAGCCCAAGGGTGTGCTGCGAGATCACGGCGGACACGCTGTTGCGCTGCACTGGTCGATGGGCGCGATCTACAACTGCCACGAGGGCGATGTGTTCTGGGCGGCGTCGGATATCGGCTGGGTCGTCGGACACTCGTACATCTGCTACGCGCCGCTGCTCGCGGGGTGCGCGACAGTGCTGTACGAGGGCAAGCCGGTCGGCACGCCCGACCCCGGTGCGTTCTGGCGCATAATTTCCGAGTACAACGTGCGCACACTCTTTACAGCTCCCACGGCGTTCCGCGCAATTAAACGCGAGGATGCCGCAGGCAAATATCTGGATGGGTACGACATTTCCTCCCTCAAATATCTCTTCCTCGCGGGCGAGCGCTGCGATCCCGACACACTCGAGTGGGCGGCGAGTGAGTTGCATGTGCCGGTGATCGACCACTGGTGGCAGACGGAAACGGGGTGGCCTATAGCTTCGAATTGCGAGGGATTGGAGCACCTGCCGATCAAGCCTGGATCACCAACGAAAGCGGTGCCGGGGTGGGACGTGCGCATTCTTGGTGAGGACGGCGAGGAGGTAGCGGACGGCGACACGGGGAATATCGTTGTGAAGCTTCCGCTGCCGCCCGGAGCGCTGCCGACACTCTGGCACGACGACCAAGGCTACATTTCATCATACCTCGAACGCTACCCCGGGTATTTTCTGACCGGCGACGCGGGGTACAGGGATGAGGATGGGTACCTCTATATCATGGCTCGGATCGACGACATTATTAATGTCGCCGGGCATCGCCTCTCGACCGGTGGCATGGAGGAAGTACTCTCGGCCCACCCGGACGTCGCGGAGTGTGCGGTGATCGGCGTCGCCGAGCGCCTCAAAGGCGAGGTGCCGCTCGGGATGGCGGTACTCAAGAGCGGAGTGACGCGCCCGCACGAAGAAATTACGAGGGAACTGGTGAAGCTGATCCGCGAGAAAATCGGACCGGTCGCGTACTTCAAGCAGGCGATCGTTGTCGAGCGTCTGCCCAAGACACGCTCGGGCAAAATCCTACGCGGCGTGATGCGCAAGATCGCGGACGGTAAGCCTTACAAAGTCCCGGGAACCATCGACGACCCCGATGCGCTTGATGAGATCGGCGGGTCACTCAAGGCGATCGGGTATCCCAAATCAATCTGACGTGTTCCTTCACTTTCCGGGGTTGGATAGGGATGGACTGAGATGCGCTGCGGTCATTCCTGCCGCAGCGCACCCAGCCACAGACAGATTCGGAGCAAACGATGCTTGGGCGTATACGGCGCCACCATGCGTATGGTGTATTACTCTGCTGGTCAATCGTGCCAAGTCCGTGTATCGCGATTAGTGCAGTGCCACCGGTCGAACATGAAGCGGAGCGTTGTCCGGATAATCTGCGTGCCGTCGTGAACAACATGCTCGAGGACGCAGAAACGCGCGGCTTGATTCTCTTGCCGAAGAGGTTCGGGCATGACGGGGCGTTCTACATCACCGATGCCGAGGGCAGGTTCAACCTGAAACTCGGTGGGTACCTGCAGACGCGGTACATGGCGAATTATCGAGAAAACACAACCGCCAATGATTCTGACTACGAGGGGGGATTCCAGGCGGCGCGAACGCGCCTGATTATCGCGGGGAGTGTTGCGGGGCCCGGTCTTGATTATCTGTTCCTGCCGGCATCTGGCCCGGATGGGAGATGGTTCTTGCTCGACGCATGGGCACGCCACACGTTCGACAGCGGGTGGTCAATCAAAGTCGGGCAGGCGAAGCTGCCCTTCCTGGCGAGTGGCTTGTATCTGAGCGATTTTTACAGGGTGTCGAGCGGTCCAACGTCAGTTCGGTGTTCGCGTCGATCTATGGGCAGGGGATCGAGATCTGCCACACAAGCGAGTCGCTCGGCATGCACTTCGCGTTCTCAGACGGACTGCGTTCGCTCAATTCAGAAATCACAAACCCGCGTGAGAGCGATTATGCGCTGACAGCGCGCGTTGAGTGGAAACCGCAGGGGGGATGGAAGCAACTGTTTGACATGACCGCGCTCGGCAACAACAGCCCGGCTACGTTGATCGGAGCCGCATTCCATCACCAGGGTGTGACTGGCAGCTTTGCAGGAGTGGAGAGCGATTCGCTCACGCAATTTACTATCGACGCTACGCACGAGGAGTCGGAGTGGAGCATTATGGGTGCGGTGGTCGCTCGCCACATCGTGATTGCTGACGGCGGATCGCGGGACGAGTTCGGCGTACTAGCGCAGGGGGCGCTGTTCGTGAGCGACACGACAGAATTATACGCCCGGTATTCATTGCTCGTCCCGGACGGAGACATCAAACAGGACGACCCGTTCAACACCATCACTCTCGGGTTGAACCACTACGTCCATGCGCACGCGGCCAAGGTTACGCTCGATGTGGTGTGGTTTCTCGACCCACTCGCGGGGACGGACATCGTGAACCTCGATCCCAACACGCTCACCGGGTTGCAAACGAGTACTGCGGGAGACCAGTTGGTATTTCGTCTCCAGTTCCAGTTGCTCTTTTGAATTCATTCTCGGTACATCCAAAGAGACCAAGCTTGAATCGCGATAGCAGATCAACTTGAATCGGCAATGCACTCCTCTCCTATACATCGCAGTGCCTTCGCGTTTGTCTTTTACGGGCAGGGGATCCCCAACCGGAAGATCACGAAGCTGATGTCGTTCACATCCACGACCCCGTCAAGATTGGTATCACCGTCCGGGCCCGCGTCCCCCAATCGGAATAACACGTAGCTGATGTCATTCACATCGACGGCGCCGTCGCTATTCGCATCGCCATCGCAAACAAGCGACCAGCTATTGATCGCTGTCATCTGGAACCCGGAAGTTGTGTCGATCGAGAACTGGGCTCCCGGCTGGATGCCTACGAGTTCTACCTGATCGAACGAACCGAGCACACCCCCGTTGATGATTTGGAAGCTATCGAAAACGCTGGGCGCAAACCCTTGGAAATCAAGACGGAGCGTGCCCCCGAGTGTTATCGAGCCTGTGCTCATGGTTAATTGATCATGGGTGATCCCCGGATCAATGCCACCAACCTCTATTTCAAGAACGCCGCTCGACCCCTGGACAATACTGCCGAGCACTTCCAGGGTCCCGAACGAACTCCCCGGCGCGATCGTGCCCAGATTCGTGAAGCCCGTACCAACCGCGATACTGAGTGTGCCGTTCCCGCTGATGACACCGCCGAGTTGGTTCTCGGCAATGCCAGCGTTGACACCCCCTGAGAGTCCCAATGCTCGGCCCGCGTCGATCATTATGTTGCCCTGATTGACCCAGGAATTGAAGTGCGAGTGAGCCTCATTGCCACCGATCAGGTTGATCTGCCCAGTAGGAGTATTTGTAAACGAGTCGATCCCATTACCGGTGAAGCCTCCGGCAGTCATATCGATCAGCCCCGAGTTCGTGATCACCGCCGTGAATCCTTGCTGGATTCCGTTTGGAAACCCCGAGAGGGTGAGGCTGCGTCCCTGGATGGTGCCGCTGTTGTTGAAGCTGTGAACCGCCCCGATGGAGACTGCGCCAGCGTTGATATTCATCGTGCCAGAGTTCACGTGATCGGCACCGTCAAGATCACCAGAGGGATTGTTGATAGTGAGGGTTGTATTGGCACCGTGGTTGATTGTCCCATGGTTCAGGAGCTGCCTCGTGATCAAGTTGCCCGATGCACCGGGACCCGCGTGGACAGTCGTTTCGATCAACCCGGTAGAGAGATTTGTGATCGAGGCTCCGAAGGTGACATCCATGCTCGGAAAGGAGCCGGAGTTGCCGAACGCACCTGCCGTCTCAAATCGGATGGTCCCCGAGTTCTGGATGCCCCCCCCAACCCAAAGAGGAGAAAAAGTGTTGAACCCTCCGTCACCGTCGATGGCGACGATCCGCGTGATGCCCTGATTATCAAGCGAACCGGTGATCACGGCCGCAAAGCCTCCGGGGTTGATACCCCACTGAACGTTCAGTGCGCCT
>JAJDDG010000080.1 GCA_029260435.1 Phycisphaerales bacterium
AGCGAACGCCACGCGAGCGATGTCACCAGCAGCGCAAGCGCCGTGCCCGAACCCGCGATCAGCCCGAACAGCGCCACCCGAGGATCCTCGATCGGCTGTTCGTCCGTCGCCGCAACCGCGATCACCTTCGTGCCCGTGCGATCCATGCGGTGGTTCCGTGTGCCGTTCGCAGCCGAGACAAACGCCGTGGTGTATGTATCGAGGATCCGCGCCGTGCGCGCCTCGCCCTCGCCAACAAATGTCAGCGACACCTTGCCCGGCTCGTCCACGGTGACAGTCAGATCCTTCCTGAGCCTCGTGCGCAGCGCTGGCGCCGAGCCCAGCTCCAGGATCCCGCGACGCTTGAGACGATCAGCCGCGCGTTCCATGAGCTGCGGATCCATCGACAACTCCTGGTGATACGCGCCCCATGACACAGTCCGCTCGGCGGACATCACGCCCGACGCGGTGTCCGCCGCGAGTGTCGCGCTGGCGATATACGTCGCGGGCTTGATCCGCCCGGCGATCTCCCAGCTCGCGCCCGCGATCAGCGTCATACCAAGCACAACGCACAGAAAGAACACACCAACCTTCCCCCGCGCCGCGTTCCGCTGGGCCTTCCCGAGCGCTTTGTCCAGCTTCTTCTGATCGACCGCGAGTACCTCGCGCATCTTCGCAGCCTCTTCCGCGTTTTTCTGCTTCTTGGCGAGCGACTGCTTCACCGACGAGATCTTGTGCGCCTGCTCCGTGAGCAGCGTCTTCTGCTTGCGCAATCGCTCGCGCCGCATCCGCAGGCGTTTCTCGACGCGCTCCATATGCGAGCCGTGCTGCGCACTCTTGGATAGCCGCTGCACCTGCTGTTCCAGATCGCTTGCCCGCTCCTCGGATTGCTTGAGGCGATCCTGCAGCATCTCGATCGCCTTGTCGCGTTTGGCGATTTCTTCCGGGTCAACGCCGCAGTGCTCGCTCGATTCCTGCTCCAGCCGTTCGTTTGTCGCATTCGCGTCGTTCAGCTGATCACGCAGATTGTCCATCGCCGAAACCGCCCGAGACAGCTCCTGCGCGGTTTCGTCGTGGTCCGTGGTGCTCGACCGGTTCGCCGCTCGGACCTGGTCCAGCTCGCGCTCCAGCTCGTGCACATTCTCGCGCAGCGCTGCCACACCCTCGTTCGCGCCCCGCTCCCGCTCGCCCAGCTCTCGGGCGACGGTATCAATTTGTTGCCAGTGCGAGCTCGCCTGTTGCTCGGCGTCCTGCGCCGTCTTCAGACGTTGCTCGATCGCGTCCTCGCGCGCGCTGATCGCCTCCAGCCGCGTGTCCAGAGTCGCCATCCGTTCGTCCAGCTCCGTGCGCTGCGCAGCGAGCGTCTCGCACTCGTGGCGCACGCTCCCCTTCTGAGACTCAAGCTCATCTCGAAGCCGCTCGACCTCGCCCCGCTCGTGTTCAACATCCCCGCGCGAGCCCTCCAACTCCACCCGCTCCCGCTCGATCTCGACGCGCTGCCGCGTCAGTTCCAACTCCTGCTCCGCGACCTGCTTCGCCTTCTCGGTGAACAGTTCGATCTCCCGGTGCTGATCGTCCTTGAGCCGGCGAATCCGCGCGAGCTGGCGCTCCACGTCCTCCAGCACGGACTCCACCTGCTCCACCGCGCCGCCCAGATGCGCAACACCCTCGCTGTGCCCACTCTCGTGATGCTCGTGATCACCCTCCGCATGTGGATCATGGGGGTAGTGCGGGGGAGTGGGGGGGTGGGGGGGGTGCATTTGTGGGCCTCCGTTCAAGGGCACACCACGACCGCCGTCGCGGGTGGGGGGTGCCCCGTACCCCCTTGGATCGGCGAGGGTGCCGCTGATATCGAGCCCGCACCACAGACCCCCCCGACACGCCCAACTCCGCCCCGCACCATCCCCACCAGTCAGCACATGACGCACCCCTTCACACCGCCTATCCTGTTCTAACTTTCAATCATTTCTGAAACCGAGCCACACGATGACCACCCTCGATCTCCCCACCGCAACCGATCCCACCATCTCCCTGGTTTCCATCCGCGAGAAGGTTCTTGCTGGCCGCCGCCTCACTCTCGAAGACGGGCGATTCCTCCAAGCTGCGCCCGACCTCTGGGGCGTCTGCGCACTCGCCGATACCGTCCGCAAACGCATGCATGGCAAAGCCGCGTTCTACAACATCAACCGCCACCTCAACTACACCAATATCTGCGCACTCTCCTGCTCCTTCTGCGGCTTTTTCCGCAAGCGCGGGCAAGAGGGTGCATACGAACACTCCATCGAAGACATCAAACGTGAAGCGCAGCTCGCGCTCGATTCCGGCGCCACCGAGATGCACATCGTCGGCGGGCTGCACCCCTATCTACCATTCGAGTACTACACCGATATGCTCCGCGCGATCGCCGAGGTCGCGCCGGGGCTGCACATCAAAGCGTTTACCGCGGTCGAGATCGTGCACCTCGCGAAAATAGCAAAGCAGTACAAGAGCAACGACCGCACCGCTGGCATCCGCTGGGTACTCAATCAGCTTAAAGATGCGGGCCTCGGCTCACTCCCCGGTGGCGGCGCAGAGGTCTTCGACGACCGCGTGCACGACGAAGCATTTAAGGGCAAGATCCGCTCGGATGTCTGGCTCGATGTCCACAAGGTCGCGCACGAGCTCGGCATCAATACAAACGCCACAATCCTCTACGGGCACATCGAGCGCCCCGAAGAACGCCTCGTGCACATGGACATGCTCCGCACCGCGCAGGACGAAGCCCTCGCCCGCCTCGCCTACGCACCGGACAGCACCGGCGCGATCACACTGACAGCCGAAGGTGCACAGCTGCCGACACCCGAAATGATCGAGAAAAATAGGATAAAGGGGGAGCAGGGGGGGAGTGGGGGGAGTGGGGGGGGATATTTCCAGACCATCACACCCCTGCCCTTCATCCCGGATTCGAGCGCCCTCGAACACCTGCCGGGACCATCCGGCATCGAAAACCTGCGCATGCTCGCGATCGCGCGCCTCATGCTCGACAACTTCCCGCACGTCAAAGCATTCTGGATCATGCAGACACTCCCGCTCGCGCAGGTCATGCTCGAGTGCGGCGCCGACGACCTCGACGGCACCGTCGTCTGGTACGACATCACCAAGGTCGAGGGCGATAGCACACACCAGGAAACAACCGTGCATGACCTCACCCGCGCCATCCGCGAGGCCGGCTTCAACCCCATCGAGCGCGACACGCTGTATAGAAAAGTGACAAGGCACGGCGCCGAGTGGCATGTCTGAGAAATCGATCAAACGGCGTAGGCGCAACCGTCCTGTCTCGGTACGCAAGCCGCGCCTGCCATACCGCGAAAGCATGAACCGGTTTCACATCGCGGCGCAGACCGGCGTGGTGTGGGCAATACTTTCGGTCATCTCGATTGCATGGCACACCACCAACTCGATGGCTCAGTCCAACGCATCTGCGGGGGTGGGTACGTGGATGTTTATGATCCAGGGCGCGCTGTTCTGCATGTATTTCCTGACATTTGCCATCATGGCGCGGGCAGATATCGGGTGGGTGATTACACTCTCGCTGATCGGGATGGTATTTCCGTTCTGGGTGGGCATTTTTCTTGTGATCGCCGGTGGTATGGGGGCGACAGTCGTGATCCCGGTCGGCTGGTTGGTGCTTACGATGTTCGCGTTCACATTCTCATGGCGCAAGCAAATAGCAATCGCCGGGGTCGCGCTGGTCGTGTTCTTACTCTGGTCGCTCTCCGGCATACTCTCCACCGATAGACAGTCGTTTATTCTCATGCGTGAAGAGCAGCTCGCATCGATGGGCCTTGTCTGGCACCTCCTCTGCTCGCTCGTCTGCGTACTCGGCATCAACGAGCGCCGCCGCTTGTTCCGCAAGCAATGGCGTGAGTACGTCCGCTACCGCCCCACGTGCCCGTCTTGCCGGTACCGCTTCAAGGGACTGCCTAAATCGTCAGAACGGTGCCCTGAGTGCGGCGAGCTGATCCCGTTCTGGGTGCGAGATTCGGCGCCGCAGAGCAATGCGACGCGCTCCAGGGTCAGCCCCGACATTCAAGCAGGCGACCCCGGCGCACCGTAGATCATCCGCGTCACCACGAATAACACCACGAACGCAACTACAGACACAATCGCGACCACCAGCAGCCCGCGAGATTTTTCGTCAACCTCGCGCTCGCGGAACCCCGCCCACGTCGGCCTGACATAAAACGCGCTCCAGAACGAACCGATGATCCACACGGGTGCGCTGAGCACCGCCAGCACACCGATCATGAACGCCGTACCCGCGACAATCTCCTCGCTCTCGGACTGATCGAGCCCCCCCATCACATCGATCACCGGGATCGGCGCGATCATCAGCACCGCGCCCACCACCGCGTCCGCGAACAGCATCACGAAGAAGATAGATGCGCACCAGTTGATCCCGTACAGCACGTTCACCACACGCTGGATGAGCACCACCCGCCACGCCGAGACCAGCGCGAGCGTCCACAGGTTCACCCCGATCGCATCGGGTGCCGACAAAAACCGCTCGTACGGCACCGCGTACAGCCACGCCATCGGCGCCGTCATCCAGAAGACGCCCATGAACGACCAATAGGTCTGCTTGAGTTCTGGTTGTTTGCCTCTCGCGTGCTTGCGCCGGATGTTCGCAAGAGTGTCAACCAGAAAAAATAATACCGAGCCCGAAATCAGAGACGCGAGCACAGGGCGCAGCACGTGCCACGGCTCGCGAAGCAGATCTTCCCCGTCGTACTCGCGCGCAAACCCCGCCGTCAATACAAACAACAACGCGATCACAATCGTCCGCCGCGACGCCGCAAGATCAAGGATCGCCTCTCTCGAACCGATCAGGAACTTTGGCAGGGTTGTCGCTTTCATGTTGTCTCCCGTCGGAGCGACGGGTGCCGCTCCCATAGTGCACGCCTGATCGACCGCCGCCGGTCGTGCCCCACCCGATCAAACACATCGCCGAGCAGCCCGTTAAACGCCGACTGTAGCTCGTCCACGCCCATCGCATCGGGCTGGTAGGTCACGTCAAAGAGCGTGTGGTGCGACCAGTCACGGTCCGCAAGGAGCCTGCCGGAATGTTCCAATCGTCGGCGCAACCCGGTGCCCGGGAACGGTGTCTGGAGCGTGAGTTGCACGTCACCGCACGGATCGTCTAGCAGGAATGCTCTGAGGCGATCGATCGACTCGTGCGTCTCGCCGTCGCACCCGATGATAAAGCACCCGATCACGCAGACGCCCGCGTCCTGGATCGCACGTACGCCGTCCATCATCCTCGCGATCGATGCCCGCTTCGCGCCCATCCCGCTCGCCTCGTGCACCAAAGACTCGATCCCCACCAGTACCTGCACACACCCGGCATCAGCGAGCCGCACAAGCACCTGCGGATTCTCACCGAGCCGCCAGTCGCACTCGGTGAACCATTTCAGGCCCGACGCGCCAAGCACATCGAGCAACTCATCGTGCGCCCCGCCGAGTGCGAAGGTGTTGTCGTCCGCGAGCTCGATTGTCGCGTGCGGATCGATTGCTTTAATCGCATCAAGTTCTTCGCCGATCCGTTCAGCCGGCTTCGTGCGAAACGCCCCGAGTAATCGGCTCGCCCCGCAGAATTCGCAGGCGAACGGGCACCCCCGCGATGTCTGCACCGTGTAACGCGGGCGAGTCGCCCGCCCGAGTAGGTCGTACCGTGGCAGGGGCGCTGCACCGAGTTCAAACGGGCGCGTATTCTGATACCGCTCGCGCAATCGTCCACGCTCCGCATCGCGCAGCACATCCGTCCAAACCACCTCGCCGTCGCCGATGACGACAGCATCCCCGTGGAGCATCGCTTCCTCCGGACACGCGGTCACATGCAGCCCGCCGAGCACGACCAGCAACCCCTCGGCGCGGAGCCGATCACACAACTCGTACGCATCGAGGATCGAGGCGGTCAGCGCAGAAATCGCAACAACCTCGGGATGATCGTTCAAGATCTCCTGCACGAGATCGTCTGTCACCGCCGGCGATTCATGCAGGGTGACATCCCAATCGGGCGGCGTGAGCGCGCCGAGTGTCAGCAGCCCGAGTGGCGGCAGCGCCGCGATCGCGTTCGCCCGCGAGCGCAAGCCGGGCAGAGACATTCCCATCGACGCGACCTCTTCATCGCGGACGCGACACCCGGACATCGAAACCAGTGAGACATGCGGCATAAGCGTTCAATACATATTCGGTATCAAGATGAGGTCGTTGCACATAAAAGATTTATTCCACCCCGCGATCCTCTCCCGCCTCGCCTCTCGATTCGGCGAGCGCCGCCGCCGCGACATGGTCCGCAGGCAGTTCTCTCAGTTCGGGTGATGCATCAGCAGGCGCAGGGGCCGCTGATTTCGAATGCTGCACGCGCAGCACCATCGCGGCGCCGAGCACCGCGATCATGCCGGAGATCCACTGCATCGATGTCAGTTTCTCCTGGAACCAGAAGTAGGATCCCACCGCCACAAGAAACGGCTGGAGCTGGATGATCCCCGTGGAGATCGCCACGCCGAGCTTCGCGATCGCCGTGTAGTAGCACACGTGCCCCAGCGCGATGCCAATGACAGCAGACAGCAGCAGCAGGAAGATATTCATCCCGCTCATATCCAGCGCCCCGAGCCCCATCCGCTCGCCGAGAACCAGCATCAGCACGACCATCGCCGCAGCCGTGTACTGGCTGATCGCCGCGAACGCGATAACCGGCTTGATCCCCTGCATGAAATACCGCACGCTCAGCGCGTACCCCGCGAAGCCGATCCCCGCACCAAACGCGAGGAGCAACCCGGCGATTGTCGCGCCGTCGAACGCCTCGCGCGTCATGCTCACCGCGCCGATCGTGCCGCCCATGACCAGCGCCATCCCGAAGATAAACCCCTTGGATGCAATCACGGAACGCTCGTTTGCGAAAAGAATAGCTGCGCCCAATGCAACAAAAATAATCTGAAATCGTAGAGAAAAAACCAGCAAGCCCGGGTCGATTTTGTAGTGCGCCCACGCGAAGAGCACCTGCCCCACCGAGTTGATCATCGCGGGGACAAGTGCGCGCTTCCAGAGTCCCTTGGGGAGCGAGGCGCGCAGCAATCCCCAGATCAGGACGGGCGACCAGAGCAGCGCGCTGAAGGCGTAGCGCCACCCGTTGCTCGTCCACACATCGATCGAATCGGCGAAATACCGGAGGAATAAGGGGACGGCCGACCACCCGGCGAGTGTAAACGCGACGGCGATCGTCCCCTCTGCGCGGGACATGCCGTGCGCGTGCGCATGATCTGCGGGGGATGGGGTGGTGGGCGTGCGCATGGGGTTCATCCCCGAGCGCACATGGCCGCACGGGTGCGCACAGGGTACGCGTTGGCGCGGATGTTTGTTGGTCACTAGGAAGCGGGGCGGAGGGCAGATTGGTCGGGCTCATCCCCGAAGACCACCGCCCGGTTGCGCCCGGCGTGCTTCGCCTGGTACAGCGCCTTGTCGGCGGATTCGATCCATTCTTCGACCGAGGCGGTCTCGTTGGCGGGGATGTTGGCGATGCCGAACGAGGCGGTCGCGGTGATGCCCGGGTTGGCGGGCCATGCGTTGGCTTCGAGTCGGCAGCGGATGCGATCGCATACGATCTTTGCGCCGTGCGCGTCGGTGTCCGGCAGGATGAGCGCGAACTCCTCGCCGCCGTATCGGCAGGCGACGTCGCAGGAGCGGAGTGTTCTGAGGGCGATGGCGGAGAAGCCGACGATGACGGAGTCGCCGGCTGGGTGTCCGTATGTGTCGTTGAGTATTTTGAAGTGGTCGAGGTCGCACATGACGAGGGAGGCGGTCTGTTTGTTTCGGGAGAGGGAGTTGAAGGAAGCGCGGATGCGTTCGTCGAAGTAGGCGCGGTTTTTGAGTCCGGTGAGCCCGTCGATCTGGGCTCGTTGCTCGAGCATCTCCATCAGTCGGTGGAGGCGCAGCGCCGAGCCGATGCGGGCACGGAGTTCGGGCAGGTCGATGGGCTTGGTGATGAAATCGATCGCGCCGAGCTCGAAGGCGAGCACCTTGTCCGAAGATTCGGTGGACCCCGAGATGACGAGTGTGGGGATTTGCATTGTTTTCGGGTCGGATTTGAGTGCTCGGATGACATCGTGCCCTTTGATGCCGGGCATATCGAGGTCAACGAGGATGAGCGAGGGTTGATTCTCTTGGGCGAGTTCGAGCCCTTCTTCGCCGGAGAATGCGCTGAGGAACTCCAGCCCCTCGTTCTTGAGCTTGAACGTGAGCAGGCGATGGATCATCGGCGAATCGTCGATGAGCAGGACAATCGGCGATTCGTCTTTGGGTGTGCTATCGGCATCGGGCATGTGTTCTGGGATCCGTCATGCGGTGGTTGCTTAGAACATGACACGGTTGCAGAGTTTGATCAGTTGGTCGTACTCGGCGGCGAGTGCGTCGAGGTCGTCTTGCCCTTGCTTGAGCGGGTGTTCGAGCGCGGCGGCGGCTTCGGTGATCACCTGGAAGCCGTAGCCTCCGGAGGAGCCTTTGAGTTGGTGTACGAGGCGTTCGATGGCGTCGGCGTCGTGCTCCTGCCACGCTTGCTGGAGAGCCTCTACGCGGTTTGGGATCTCATCGACGAAGAACTCGATGAGTTCGTGCATCTCGGGGTCGTCTGCGTAGGTGCTGCGTACGGGTTGCTCTGGTTGGGGAGTTGCGCTCATTTCGATGCTCCTGCTGTTCGTGGCAGTTTCCCAGTGGATATCGGTTATGCGGGGGGGTGGGTGGAGCGCGGGCGGATGAACAGAGCCGGGTGGCAGGCCCGGAGTGGGGGGGTGGGTGTGGTATGTCGCGGGTTCTCGGGCGGTGCGGCGCTCTCTTAGAACAAGCCTCGTTCTTCGGTTGGGCGCTCGATGCATTTCTCCCCCTCGTTGCGTGCGTTGCTGACGTAGGGCGAGACCTCGTGCATGACGAACGCGCTGTCGTCGGGCGGCGGGAGGAGGAGTTGTTTGAGCGTTGCCGTGTTCTGGTTCGCGGGGTCGAGCCACTGTGCGTATTGCTCGGGCGGGAGGATGACGGGGCAACGGTGGTGGATCTGCAAGAGCAGTTTGTTTGCGGGGGCGGTGATGAT
>JAJDDG010000081.1 GCA_029260435.1 Phycisphaerales bacterium
AGGACGCAACGCATTCGGGTACATACGGTATCTTCGCATACGGAGAGGTGGGGTATGTGCGGACAGCTTATCAACGGAGCAACAGGGTATGAGCCGGAAATTTTGTGGCGGATTAATTCTCCTTTTCGCGGTCTGTACCGCAGTCGGTTCGAGCACGGCGCAGATCACCATCAATCCGAGTGACGCCAAGCCCGCACCGATCAACACCCCGCTCGGGCACGTCGAGATTTTGGGCACCGGCCCGATCGATATGGTGCTCATCCCCGGGCTCTATGTGGACTGGACCATCTGGGAATCGTTCATGCGGCGCAACGCGGGGCAGTACACGATGTACGCCGTCACGCTGCCCGGCTTCGGCGCGACAGGCGCTCCGCCCATCCAGCGCGGGCAGACATACTCCTCGAAAATGTGGATTACCAATGTCGTCGAACGCGTCGCCGAGATGATCGAAGAGCGCGAGTTGGACAACCCAGTAATCGTCGGGCACTCTCTGGGTGCGCAGGTCGCGATGCGCCTCGCAACCGAGCACGCCGAGCAAGTTTCCAGAATCGTGAACCTGGATTCGCTCCCCGCGACGCCGCTTCCCGGCCGCCCGCCGGATGTGCAGACAAGCCAGGCGATGCGCAACAAACTCGTAGACGAGGAGTGGGCACCCGCGATGGAACAGCAGGGAGCGCTCACCTGGCAGAAAGCCCAGGAGATCTACATGCAGGGGCAGATGCGAGATCTCACCCGCGCCGCCGAGATCGGTGATATGGCGGGCGCTGTACCCAAAGAGATCGCCGCGCGATACTTCCTCGAACTCGTCTCAGAAGATCTGAATGATGAAATCCTCGCGATGGACACCCCCATGCTCGTCATCGGGACGAAACCCAGCTTCGAAGTCATGGGCGGCCGCCCCGGCTCTGTCCCCGCAGACTGGAGCCGATTCGAAGCGATGATCGAAGGGCATGACCACATCCAGTTCCTCATGTTTCATGATTGCGCCCACTACATCACCGAGGACGCACCCGATCGCCTCGACGAAGCCATCGCGGACTTTATCGCAGATGATTCCTGACTCAACGAGCAACTCATCCCGTGTTCGGGACTTCTGCCAGCAGGCACCCCGGATCGATACCCAGCAATTCGAAGCGGAGCATCGCGAGCGCAACATTCGCGGTGAACGACCGCACCGAGGCCCGATCACCTGGGAAAATAAACCGTTTGACGAGGCAGGTGGGCTCGCCCTCGCCAGATGAACAATGCGCGCAGGCGATGAACACGGTGCCGACTGGTTTATCCGCCGTGCCGCCTCCCGGCCCCGCGATGCCGGTGACGCTCAGGGAGCAAGTTGCATCGGGGGCGTGCGCGAGCGCGCCGAAGGCCATCTCGCGTGCTGTCTGAGCCGACACCGCGCCGTAAGCATCAAGGCACGCATCGGAGACGCCGAGCTCAGACCGCTTCATCTTGTTGGAGTACGTCACCCACCCACCGTCAAACACATCCGATGAGCCCTCGACATCCGTGATCCGTCGAGCGATCAGTCCGCCGGTACAAGATTCGGCTGTCGCCAGGATCGCCCCGCGCTCGCGCATCAGCTCGACGATCGCGTGCTGGAGTGATGGCGCATCCGCAGGGAGCACGAAGGGGTCAATCGCGCGCCTCACCTGGTGCTCGGTATCGTCGAGCGCAGCGGCGGCCTGATCTAATGGACCCTCGTAGCGGAGGCGGATATCGACGAGCACGCCCGAAGCGGTCGTGCCGACAAGCGGGTTGCGCTCGCGGTCCATGAGCTCGCCAAGACGCCCACCTGCTTCCGCTTCAGCGAGCGCGGGGGCGTGGAGGATGCGCGTGCGGATCACGGTACCACTGGGGGCGCGGAGCGTGTCTCGCACAAAGGCGTCGAGGATGGGGCGCATCTCGCGGGGCGGGCCGGGCAGGCACAAGATGGTTGTTGTGGAGCCATCAGCGACCGTGAGTGCAGCGAGTATCGCGGGGGCGGTGCCGTTGTGGTTCTCGAGCAATGTTGCCGACTCGGGGCGCTGCGCCTGGAGGCGCTGGTTTGGTGAGAGTGATCGCCCGCGCGTAAACGCCCGCTCGCGGAGGTGAGCGAGAGCGGATCCGTCTTCGACGAGCGGGGAGCACACCGCGTCGGCGAGCGCGATACGTGTGAGATCGTCCGCGGTGGGCCCGAGCCCGCCGGTAGCGATCACCAGATCGTTTGTGAGCGCGAGGCGGGTCAGCGCGTCAGCGATCGCGGCGCGGTCGTCGGGGACCGCGCTGTATTCCGTAACCCGGACCGCGTGCTCGACGAGACACCGGGCGATCTCGCCGGAATTGGTATCGGTTTTCTGGCCGAGCGTTATCTCGTCGCCGATGGCGAGGATTGCGGCACGTTCGTGCGCGCTCATGGCGAAGCGGCGGCGTGGTGCGGACGCTTCGCGGGGTGCTCGGCCTCGACGCCCTTGGGGATGTACCTGATGGCAACGGTGTTCGTCGCGCGCGGATCGGTGAGCGGCTTGCCACCGATAAGCACGAGCGGCGAGCCGGGCACAGCGAGGTGCATGTCGATCGCGTGCTTGATCGCCATGGTGCCGAAGTCCGAGCGGTGCTCGGGCACTTGTTCACAGAACACCGGGAATACGCCATACAGAAGGCACATCCGATGCACCGCGCGGATATCCGAGGAGAACGCAATGATTGGGACGCGGATCTCGTCGCGGGACAGGTAGCGGGCGATCGCGCCATCCTGCGACCAGACAAGGATCGCATCGGCGTCCACATCGCGGACCATGTGCCACGCGCCGTGCGAGAGTGCAGAGGCGAGTTCTCTGCGTTCGCGCAGTCCCTTGGGCGGGCGGGGCACGGTGACATCGCCGCGCGTGGATTCTTCTGTCGCGTAGATAACCCGGCGCATCGTTTCCACGGCGAGATCGGGGTGCTTGCCGACAGCGGTCTCACCCGAAAGCATCACACAGTCCGCGCCGTCGAGGATGGCATTCGCGACATCAGAGACCTCGGCCCGCGTAGGCATCGCGTTTGTGATCATGGACTCAAGCATCTGCGTCGCGACGATGCAGGG
This sequence comes from Phycisphaerales bacterium, assembly GCA_029260435.1. GTDB lineage: Bacteria > Planctomycetota > Phycisphaerae > Phycisphaerales > UBA1924 > OFTM74. Next base: position 3,065 of record JAJDDG010000081.1, read on the forward strand.
CAGCCCGAAATCCTGCGCCCGTTCGATCAGCTGCTTCTGGATCATGGGGACGCGGGCGACATCCATCTCCACACCCAGATCACCCCGCGCGACCATGAGCGCATCGGCAGCCTGCACGATGTCTTCGATATTCCTGACCGCCTGGGGCGTCTCGATCTTGGCGATGATCGGGATGCGCGACTCGTTGTCCTCGATATCGAGCCCCGTGCCGCAGACACCGCCGATGCACATCCGCGAGAGGCGCTCGCGGAGGTCGTCGATCTCATTTCGAGCTCGCACAAAGGAGAGGGCGAGGTAATCGATGTTGTGCTCGACCGCCCACTCGATGCACGCGAGGTCTTTCTCGGTCAGCGCGGGCACGGTGAGGGCCGAGTCGGGGAGGTTGATGCCCTTTCGGGAGGTGACGAGCCCGCCTGTAGTGACGCGGCACAGAACGCGGGTGCCATCGTTCTCGACAGCGAGCATGCGGATGTTGCCGTCGTTGATAAGCACGCGCTGCCCGCCGTGGACCTCGGTGCCGATCCGCTCGTAGTTGCACCCGAGCATGACGCGCCCGTGGTCGAGGTGCGCGTCTTCAATACGCGGATCGACCATCACATCCTGCCCGGTATCGAGCTGGATGCCGGGGTCGGGCACGTTGTTCACTCGGATCTTCGGGCCCGGAAGATCGCCCAGCACCGCGATGGGAATGCTCATCTCCTCCGAGACGCGCCGGACGCGCTGGAGGCGTTCGTGGTGGTCCTCGAACGTGCCGTGGGAGAAGTTGAGGCGGAAGGACGTCGCACCAGCAGCGATGAGCTTGGTGACCATCTCGTCGGAATCGCACGCAGGCCCGAGGGTCGAGAGAATCTTGGTGAGCGGCGGGCGTGTCGATGGTGGGATGCGATCGCGGTGCGGCATTGTCTGGCCCCCTCCTCGGGAAGCGTTTCGGGCGGGTAGTCGCCCGGTCTTGGAGTTGTTTCGGAAGATACAGGGGGGGAAGGTCAATCTGGTTTGAAGGTTCATCCGCCCCGGTTCCGGGGTGCAGGCGGCAGCATTGTTGCCCTTCGAGCGGGCTCATGCGAGCCCATGCACAATAGGGCGCAGGAGGACGCCATGACGCATCTTAAATCGGCGATTGTGACCGGGGCGAGTTCCGGCATCGGGCGAGCGGTCGCAGTAGAACTCGCCCGACGCGGGTGGGCACTGGGGCTCGTCGCCCGCCGGGGTGATGCTCTGGAAGAAACCACAGTTCGTGCGCGAGATGCCGGGGCGCCCAATGTGGAAACTCGCACATGCGATGTCGCCGATCTCGGTGCGCTGCGTGGAGCCCTTGAGAGCCTGATCGATGCGCTCGGGGGCGTGGGGGCGCTGGTGAACAACGCCGGGCTTGGGTGCGTCGTCCCGATCTCCGAGACGGACGACGCGCTGATGGAGCAGACCCTCCGTGTAAACACCCTCGCCCCCGCCGCAGCGATCCGGGCGGTCTGGGAGGTCATGCAGGACGCCGGAGGGGGCCGGATTGTGAACGTATCGAGCTACGCGACGGACGATCCGTTCCCGGGGTTCTTCGCGTACGGCGCGAGCAAGGGGGCGCTGGATGTGATGAGCAAATCCATCGCAAACGAGGGAGGGGCGTGCGGCATCCTCGGGTTCGCCATCGCGCCGGGGGCCGTAGAGACCGCGATGCTCCGCGGCGCGTTCGACGAATCGATCGCGCCGAAGAGCATCTGTCTCGATCCCGAAGATATCGCGCGCATCATCTCCGATTGCGCCGCAGGAGAACGCGATGCAGACAACGGGCGCGTGATCTACGTCCGGCGCGACGATCAAGGCACCGTGGAGATCAAGGTACAGCCGAGGATGTCGGAACTCTGACTCGCGCGTGGGCTTAAGCGTCCGACTCGACCCACGCCCGCTCGTACTTCCCATCGATCACCTCGATAAACGTCTTCGTCGTCGTCTTGGTGTATGTCTCGGAGTGGAACACAAACAGTAACCCCGATTCACGATCGTCCACCTCCGTGTGCTCGTACACAAGCACCACCGACCCATCCGGGCGCGTGATCGTCCGCGTTGGCACACCGAGCGACTGCTCGATCTCGCTGTAACTCGTGAACCCCGGCTCGAACTCGCCCAGCAAATGATGAGAAACATGCGTCCCGCTGGAATAAGAGCGGTTCGACCCGGAAATGATGCACCCTGTCAGCGCTGCGGTTGAGGCGATCGCGGCGAGGGCGAGGACGGCTTTCGATGCGGTGGGCATTCGGGTGTTCTCCAGAACAGATCGGTTGGTTGGTAGGTCTCGTGGTGCAGTGCGCAGGCAGCGCGTACAGTTCACTCTTCCTGAAAAACCCCCACAGATTTCGTCATCCCCACACGAGGAGTACCCCGGGCGTGCCCAAACCGTTACATGTACTCATCGCCGCTGGCGAGATGAAAGGCTCCCTAACCGCCCGCAAAGCAGCGGCTGCGATGGAGCAGGGGGTTCGTGGTGCTCTGGGAGAAAACTGCACGATCGACTCCCTCGCCCTCTCCGATGGCGGGGCGGGCTTCGTGGATCTCATGATCCAGACCTGCTGCGGAGCACCACGGAAGAACATGGTCACCGGGGCGCTCGACGAACCGCTCGAGGCCGTGTGGGGCGTGATCGATCAGGGTGGGCAGCGCACCGGGATCATCGAGATGTCCGCCGCTGCGGGGCTCTCGCTTGTCCCCGAGCCTCGACGCGACCCCGAACACACGACCACCTTCGGCGTCGGACAACTCATCCGCGCCGCTCTCGACGTGGAATGCGCACGCATCACAATCGGCATCGGCAACTCCGCGACCTGCGACGCCGGTGCAGGCATGGCAGCCGCGCTGGGCGTGCAGTTCTTTGATCAAGACAACCAATCAATCGATCGCCCCTCTGGTGCAGACCTCATCCGCATCAAACGAGTGGACGTGGGGGGGCTCGATCCTCGAATCCGGAATACACGGTTCACTGTCCTCTGCGATGTCACCAACCCCCTCTTCGGCCCCACCGGTTCCGCCCACGTCTTCGCACCCCAGAAAGGTGCCTCGCCCGAGCAGGTTGAGCGCCTCGACGCCGGGCTCCGCAACCTCGCCTCCCTCCTGCCGGAGACTGACCCAAGCACACCCGCCATTGGCGCCGCCGGCGGCCTCGCCTTCGGGCTCGCCGCCTTCTGCGGTGCCCAACTCACCCCCGGTGCCGATGCCGTCCTGGATCTCGTCAACTTCGATTCCCGCGTGAAGGCCGCCGATCTCGTCCTCACCTGCGAGGGGCGCTTCGATGAGACCTCCCTCGCCGGGAAACTCCCGATCCGCGTCGCTCGCCGAGCGAAGGCAGCAGGGGCAAGGCACATCGCCATCCTCGCTGGCTCCGTGGATCCACGAACCATCGAGCAGGTGCGCGACCTTGCTGTCATCCATACAATCACGCCCGAAGACTTGCCTCTCGAAAATGCGATCCGACGCACCCCCGATCTCCTCGCCACCGCAGTTCAAGCATTGTGCACGTCCATCTCCCCACTCGATGCGACACCGTGAGCACGGGAGTATGCTGGGCAGGTTCACAAGCCCTGAGGACCACCACGGATGGCGATCGCCGAACAAGACATCAAGCGGATCAACCGCCCCGAGATGAACCGCCTGGAGAGTTCTTACCTCCCGGAGATCGTCCGTGGCTTCGGCACCACCGTCCGTCACCTCTTCACCAGCTTCGGGCAGAGCAAGATCCCGGTGATCGGCGCGTCAAAGACCACCCGCGCGATGCAGTACCCCGAGGAGCGCCGCGAGGACATGGGTGTGCTCGAAGGCGGGCTCGAGCCGAGCAACTTCCGAGGTGTGCATCGTCTCAACAGGGACGCCGCGGGGCGCGTCAAATGCGTCGCGTGCATGATGTGCCCCACCATCTGCCCCGCCAACTGCATCCATATCATCGCCGAGGAGTCTCCCTGGGAGGACCGCGAGAAGTACCCCGCGAAGTTCGAGATCGATGAACTCCGTTGCATCTTCTGCGGGATGTGCGAAGAAGCCTGCCCGGTGGACGCGATCGAACTCACCCCCGATTACGATTTCATCGGGCACACACGCCAGCAGATGATCTTCGACAAGAGCAAACTGCTCAGCATCTACGACGTCACCATCGACAAAAAACCGATGTGACCCCGTCGTAGGCACCCGCAACGAAAACTAGATCGACAGACGCGCACCCGGTTCGATCGCCTCGGGCAATGTCGCGGTGCGCAAATCCTCAGCTTCGATCGCGGTCAATGGCGAGAGCTCGATCTCGCAATCGGGCGAGCCGTCCGGCTTGCGGGGGAGAGTGACCCCAATCGCGTCGAGCCAGGCACCAACGCGCCGCGTCTGGAGTTGTGCGCTCGAAGCGGGTGAGTCGCTGCCCTCGGCGTTTTTAATCGGCGCGAACTCGTCGGTGCGGCTCGTCTCATAGACGATCGACGAGTCGCACATCGACAGGGCATCAAAGACGAACGCTTCGAGCTTCACGGCGTTTGGGGATGCGGGGTTGATCAGCGCACCCGAGTCCGGGTCGATACAGGCAACCTTCTTTTCGGCGCGGTGCAGCGGCAGCGCAAACGCGGGGTCCGAGGCGATCTTGCGGACAAACTCCACGGCGATCACGTGGATCGCGATGGACCCACCGCAGTACGCGAGCGAGCCGTCCGCGTCGCGCTGTTCGCTCAGGTGAGACGGAAGATCGGAATACTCGATGACCTGTGTCTTGCCGCCCGCCGACGCGAAGATGCCGACTTTTTCCGCAGGATCACTCTTGGCGACCATCTTGGAAGACATCTGCGCGGAGGAATCCTCCGCGCGAGCGTGGAGCCCGACAAAGACAGGATCAAATACACGCGCGAGGGGGTTATCGACCTGGACGTACGAGATGTGCTCGACGCCGCGCTCCTGCATGTGGTCGAGTGCACCGGATTTGTGCAGCGCGTTGAGCGACCCGCCGTGCCCGTCTGGATTTGTGGCGACGGTGTGTTTGTCCGCCATCAGGATGCGCCCGGAGTCTTTGTCAAAGGAGGGCAGGGTGCCCTGCTGGAAGAACATGACCTGCTCTACGTCGAGCCCGAAGTGATTGTGTTGGCAGAAGAAAGCGGTAGTGGCATCGTGGTTGAGGGGCGAGGTCATGATGTACCAATAGAGGGGCTTGCCGGTGCACCACTTGGTCTGCGCCGCGCGGACCCACTCCGCGAAGACCTCGAACAACGGCTTGCCCGAGATGGGATTCGCCGGGAAGCACCCCTTGGGCCCGTCGTACCCGAGGCGCGAGCCCTGCCCGCCAGCGACGGTAAACGCCGCGACCTTGCCGCCCGCGATCAGATCGATGCCGATGTCGCGGAATCTCTCGCGATCCCACGGGCGGACGGGCAAGGCAGCGTCGTGCGGGTAGTAAGAAGCCGGCGCGAGCGTTGATTCGTCGATCGAGCAATCGGACTTGGCGGTGACGTACCGCTCCACGAGCGCAGGGATCGCGGGGAGATCAAAGGATCCGATCTGCGCGAGAAGCGACGCACGCTGCGCGTCGGAAAGCCCGCTCTCGAATCGGAGCAGGTGGCTTTGATTGATGCGTGAAAGTGAGGTGAGGGCGTCGTCGGTAGTCAGCATGGTGTTCGGGGAGGGTGAGAACTAGACATCGGGATCCGTCGGGTCGGACCACTTCTGGTTGGTGTGCCGGACGATCTTGCCCGTGGTGACGTATATCGTCTGTTCAGCCACATTCGTGCAGTGATCAGCGATGCGTTCGAGCGCGTGAGCGATGGTATTCAGCGCGAACGCGAAATCAACCGAGTGACGACCCTCCGACAGCGACTGTTCAACATCGCGGAGGATCGCGGCGTTGAACTGCTCGGTGGTGTCGTCGGTCGCCAACACGAGCTGTGCCGCAGCGTTGTCCATACGGTCAAACGCCTTGACGGTATCCGTGGCGATACCGATGACCGAGTGCGCAGCGATACGAAATTTGGCGGGCGGGGGCTCGTCGAGCTGCGCGAGCACCGGGACGCGCTCCGCGATATCCACCGCGAGGTCAGCGATACGCTCGAACTCATTGTTCACCTTCACGATGGTCAGGATCATGCGCAGATCGTGCTGGGGGATGTCACACGCAGCGCACGCAATCGAAGACAGCAGCCGCACCGCAGCCTTCTCGATCCTGATGTCCTCAGAGTCAATCGCCTCATCGCGCAGCACCAAAGCCTTCGCCGCGTCTTCGTCCTTGTCGAACAGAGCATCGATCGACCCCGCCACGATCTCACGCACCGCCTCGCCCTGCGCGACAAGCGCAGCTTTCAGTTTCGTGAGATCTGCATGAATGGATTCGATGGTGTCTGACAACTGCTCTGCTCCACGCTGGCGTTCGAACCATACCACCACCCCCACACCTCGACCACCCCGACAACCCGACCAATCCGCGCGCATTCATCCCGCCACAGGCACACACGCACCCACCCCGGGGCTATGCTGCCCAACCAGTCCCAATGCCACCAGACTCCCAACAATCCGGAGCAGTGAGATGTTGTTCGAGATCGAAAATGTACACGCCCGTCAGATCCTGGATTCCCGCGGCAACCCAACCGTCGAGGTCGAGGTCGTCCTCCTCGGCGGCGCGACCGGCTTGGCAGCAGTCCCCTCCGGTGCCTCCACCGGTGAGAATGAAGCGGTCGAGCTCCGCGACGGCAAAAAGGACCGCTACCTCGGCAAGGGCGTCTGCAAAGCAGTGAAAAACGTCATCGAGGAAATCGGGCCAGAGCTCGAAGGGCTCGACGCCCGCGATCAGGAAGAGATCGACCGCGTCCTCATCGCCCTCGATGGCACGCCGAATAAATCCCGCCTCGGTGCCAACGCCATGCTCGGTGCCTCCATGGCGGTCGCCAAAGCCGCCGCAGATCAGGTCGGGCTCCCCCTCTACCGATACCTCGGCGGCTCAGCAGCCAAGACCCTCCCCGTCCCAATGCTCAACATTCTCAACGGCGGCAAGCACGCCGACAACACCGTGGACTTCCAGGAGTTCATGATTCAGCCCTGGGGATTCGACGATTTTTCCGAGGGGCTCCGCGCGGGCGTCGAGATCTACCACACCCTCAAGAAAGTGCTCGCCGAGCGCAAGCTCTCCACCGCCGTCGGCGACGAGGGCGGCTTCGCCCCCGACCTCAAGGACAACGAGGACGCCCTCCGCATCATCGAAGAGGCCGTCGATAAAGCCGGCTACAAGTGGGGGGAACAGATATTCGTTGCCCTCGACCCCGCCACGAGCGAGCTCTGGAACGAAGCCGAGAAAGACGGCAAGCAGGGCTACAAGTTCTTCTCCAGCACCCAGGAAATCATCTCCTCGGACGACCTCATCGATATCTGGGCCGGGTGGTGCGACAAATACCCCATCCGCTCCATCGAGGACGGGCTCGCCGAAAACGACTGGGAAGGGTGGGCCAAGCTCACCAAGCGCCTGGGCGACAAAATCCAGCTTGTCGGTGATGACCTGTTCGTCACCAACAGGACATTTGTCGAGCGCGGCATCGCACAGGGGTGCGCCAACGCCGTCCTCGTCAAGGTCAACCAGATCGGCACCCTCTCTGAAACCTTCGACACCGTGAACCACGCCATCGCCAACCGCTACGCCTGCGTCATGAGCCATCGCTCGGGCGAGACCGAGGACTCAACCATCGCCGACCTCGCCGTTGCCACCAACTGCGGGCAGATCAAGACCGGGGCCCCCTGCCGATCCGACCGAAACGCCAAATACAACCAACTCATCAGAATCGCTGAGGAATTGGGCGGTTCGGGCGTCTACGGCTCATCAATGTGGTGGCGGTAAACCCTGACCTCAACATTTCCTACACCGATAGAGTAAAATACTGCGGAAAGGCTGGAACCATGCCCTAGGGCATGCGTATCCATCCCTATGCCGCATGACGGTGCAACCATGTCGCGGCGGATTCTCGGGTTCGGGAGAGTTTCTCCGGGGTTTGAACCCGCAATCGGCTCCGATGCACATCGGCGGCACCAAGGGTGTGGGTGGTGGGATGTCTGGCTCTGCGGGCGACTCGACGTGTCCAGCCCGTGGGCGAAGAGAGGACAGACGCCGCGGTGATCGACCTGGAGGCGATCACCGCTCCCCACCCCCACCCGTTTTTTTCCTCATCTCTCCAATCCAACAAGGGTTCGGGGAATGTTTTCCCCCCTGACAGTGATGGCATGTACACCTGTCCCATTTTCGGGCGGGCTCGCAGTACACCCATTGGAGAGAAGGCGTGAGAATCCGCAACGCGATCTATCAGTTCGGTGAGATCAGTGGGGGGGGGGCCAACTCAAACGAGGATCTGCTCACCCGGATCGCGAGTGTCTTCAAAGAAGCAATCGGGATGCCGATGGTCGGGATGAGTGTCTTCGAAAAAGGTGTCACCAGTGAAGCCGCCGCGATCTGGGTCGAAGGACCATGGGAGACTTTCGACCGGGATCACTTCATCAAACAGTCCGCGTGGGCGAAAGACGACCGCGTGCTCGCCAAACGCCTGGAAATCTCCCCGCAGGGGGTCGTCTACTGCCGCAGCGAACTGATGTCAGACTCCGAATTCCAGGCGACCCGTCTCTACAACGAATTCCAGCGCCCGCTCGGTATCGGCGATCAGTTGATGGTCCGCTATCAGCGCCACGACGGCGTCGAACTGGTCATCACCGCAGCAAGAGAACTCGACTCCGGAACCGTCACCCGATCGGTTGTCTCCCAAGCAGAACAGATCACGCAATATGCCGCACAGGCATGGGCGAGCGCATGGAACAACGAGCCGGATTGGCTCTCGCGCCTCAGCCCCACCGCGACCCGCGTCCTCGAACTCGTCCTCGAAGGCTACGACGACACGCAGATCTCCCGCATGCTCGGACTCACCTACCACTCCGTCCGGGCGCACCTCAAACGCATGTTCCGCCACGCAGGTGTCCGCTCGAGACTGCACCTGATGCGGGCGATCCGAGGCTCACGCCCCTGCGGCGAGATCATCCAGTGCAAGCCGACACCCGAACCGCAACACATGTAGATTCTCCGCAGGAATAGGGATGTTCTGCTGGGAAAGAGCGGGAAGGCGGGGAGCGGAGGGTCTGTCGTGCGCGTTCACCTGTTGCAATACGACATCAAATGGGAAGACAAAGCCGCCAACCACGCCCGCGTGCGCGAAATGATCGAGCAGGCAAATGTCCTGCCGGGTGATCTCGTTGTGCTGCCCGAGATGTTCGATACGGGTTTTTCCCTGAATGTCTCGAAAACCAACGACACCGATCGCACTTCCGAACAATTCCTCAAAGCGATCGCCGCATCAACCGGCGCGCTGATCCAAGGCGCCCAGACCATCCGCCGGGATGATGGAAAGGGGCTGAACCGCGCGATCGTTGTTCAACCCTCCGGCGCGATCTCTGCCACCTACGACAAAGTCCACCCTTTCACATACGGCAGAGAAGGCGAAGCATTCGTCGGCGGCAGCGCCGTGACGACATACACATGGCAGTGCGGCGGGGGCGGGGAAAACGCCTGTGAAGCGGGTGGTAGGGGGGGCGGTGGTAGGGGGGTGGGGGGACTCCGTGTTTGCCCCGTGATTTGTTACGACCTCCGCTTCCCGGAGCTGTTCCGCGCCGGGCTGATCCGCGGCGCCGAGGCCTTCGCGATCGGAGCAAATTGGCCCAGCGCCCGAGCCGAGCATTGGCGAGCCCTCATCATCGCTCGCGCCATCGAGAACCAGGCGTTTGTTTTCGCCGTAAACCGGTGCGGCGAGGATCCGCATCTCTCCTACAACGGGGGCTCAATGATTGTCGCTCCTGATGGTGCCGTCCTTGCAGAGCTCGCCGCGGATCCCGCGTCCATCTCTGTGGAGATCGACCCACGCGATGTCTGGTCATGGCGTGGGAAGTTCCCCGCATGCCGGGATCGCCGCCCAGGGGTATATGCCGGGTGGGGCTCGGGTTATGAGGGCGGGGCGGGTCCGAGAATGTTTGCCGGCTCGTGAAAAACACGATTGAATGCCCTATTGGATTGACGGAGCCCACCTAGGTGTTACATTGCACATGTTGAGTTCGCCCAGCTATCTGAGCTAGGGCATCCTTCCCAGAGGCGTGAAGCACCTTTGGGAAACTGGAGCGAGAGGGAAGCACCACTCACTCCGACAATCGAATAGGCCCTAGAGGGTTCCGGTCTGATTTGGCGCAACCGCTGTATCAGATTGGATTTAGCTTACTGACTCCTCCGTGGTGGGCTGGTACGCGAACGGGTGCAAGGCCTGGTCGCTCAGCACAAAAAACCACGGATTCCCTGTGCTCGCTTCGCCGGTGGTAAATCATCGGCGAAGTGATTGAGAGAGAGCCGGGCTCATACCCGGCAAGCGGCTTCGGAAACGAAGGGGAGGTTTCCAAAGCGGCCGCGTTGAGCTGAAAAGCTCGGAGGCGGCGTTAGTTGAGAAGAGGCGAAGGTTCGCCTCACAATTTGGTATTTGTTCAGCCACTGAAATTGTCAGCGGCTTTTGTTGTGCGCGCTTGACCGCCCCCATCTGGGTGCTATCTTGTGACTGGAGTCTCAACGGCGGGGCACAGGGCCTTCGTTGTTGAGAGAGATTCGGTCGCTCGAAAGAGCACATATGGGGGCCGATCGGGAAACCGGTCAGCCTCGATTCGAGCTTCCGCTCAACAACCTGCCACACCATTTAGGAGGAGTCACGCCTCGGCCCGGGATACCGGACCGAGGCGTTTACCTTTTTGCGATCGCGCAATCCATGGGCTCACCCCCACAGTGCCGCTCCGACCCCGAGTGAACCCATAGCGGGACTCACCCCTGAGAAGCGGTCCGCTCCACCTCGTCTAGCGCCGTGATCCCCCGCGCCGCCAGTTGCCACCCGGACTGTTGGAGCGATGTGAAGATCCCCTGCGTAATGATCTCGCGCATCCTCCCGATCGTCGGATTATTCAGTACCACGTCCCGAAGATGATCGTTGAACTGCAGCATCTCGAAAATCCCCTGCCGACCGTGATACCCCGTCCGCAGGCATCGAGCGCACCCGGTGGCAGCGAACACCTCGGTTTTCCCCTCGAGATACCGCCCGATCCGCGTCGATTGGGAAGGCGTCACTCGCACCGGCCGCTTGCAGTACTGGCAAAGATTCCGCAACAGCCGCTGCGCAACGATCAACTCCATCGAATTCGCAACCAGATAAGGCTCCACCCCGAGATCCAGCAGGCGGAAGATCGACCCGATCGTGTCCTTCGCGTGCACCGTCGAGAATACAACGTGCCCCGTCATCGCCGCCTGCATCCCCGTCCGCGCCGTCTCCTCGTCACGGATTTCGCCAACAAGAATCACATCCGGATCCTGACGCAGCACCGATCGCAGGAGCGAGCCGAAAGACGAATTCGTTGATACCGGGATCTGTGTGCACCCCTCGATCGAATACTCGACCGGATCCTCGATCGTCACAACGTTCCGCCGATCCCGATCGATCTCCCGCAGCGCGTTGTAGAGCGTCGTCGTCTTGCCCGAGCCCGTCGGGCCGGAAACCAGCAGAAAACCAGAGTCCTGGGAGCAGACACGCTTCACCGCGTCGTGCATGTAGCTCGGCAGATTCAGATCTCCCAACGACTGCGGCGACGTCCGCGAGTCAAGAATACGCAGCACCAGCTTCTGCCCATGCACAGTCGGTGTGAACGACGCCCGGAAATCCACACGCCGATCCGGATACCGTGCGCTCATGTGCCCGTCCAGCACCGCGTCCCGCCCCGCCTGCTGCATCTCGCACGCCGTTTTAATCAACCCCATCAGCACCTCACCCACTGTTTCCGGGATATCGGTGATGCTCACCATCTGCCCGTCGATCCGCATCCGCACCTGCATGGCATCACGCTTGGGCTCGCAGTGGATATCCGTCGCCCGAGCCTTCGACGCAAGCTGCAATAACACACGCGTCGCCATAGGTCCCGGCGCATCGTTCGCCAGAGTGTCCGAGGGCCTGCCCGAAGCGTCGATCAGCGTGATCGATTCCAGCGGCACATTTTTCGGCGGCAGCGAATCGATCACGTCAAGCAACTCGCTCGCCCACGTCGGGATCGCCGACAGCTTGTTCGTCTTGAGCGGCATCGCATCAACTGTCGCCGTATCCACACGCGCAACCTCGAACGCGAACGTGTGCTGCCCGATCGTGATCACGTCCCCCTCGCTCAGCTTGGTCTCCGAGACTTGCTGCCCGTTCAGGCGCGTCCCGTTTCGTGATCCCAGATCCCGCAGCACATACCGACCGCTCTTGTCCTGCTCGACCACGCAGTGGAACCGCGAGGCCACGTTGTCATTGATCGGGATATCGTTGTCCGGGTGTCTTCCGATAGCCAGCGGGCGGTCCGCTAGCGGCACATCGCCGATAGCTTTGTCGTTCGATGTCAGACGAAATCTGGGCATACGCGCAACTCTCCCGGGTGGTGGACCACGATCGCCCTATCCTACCGCACACAACGTGCAGCAAAAAGGTGCGTATTCGAATCAACACTTCCCAGAAGTATCCGGTTGCAAGGCCCACCCCTACGCCGAATTCTGCCCGACCATACCGCACACTTCCATCCCAAAAACTAAAAGACCTCGCTCTTTCATGCGAGGTATCTTCACCTATAGACTCATTCTTAAAAGCGGGTGACCGGACTCGAACCGGCGACATTCAGCTTCGAAGGCTGCCAGCCCCCCTCGCAAACCTCTTGTGAATCAGGGGCTTACGAAACCGGTGAATCCGCGCACCGCTATACCCCCAGCAGTTGCACAGAGAATCCACCGTCAGACCCCGACCTTGCTGCCGTGATCGAGGCGTGGTCCGACCTCCAGTTGGCGATTCGTGCAGCGATCATTGTGTGAGTCAATTCGAGCTAGTTCGAGGGCGCTGAGCGTACAGAGCGGATTGTTCCATCCCATCTCGCTGATGAGCCAATCCTCACAAAGTGTGACCATGCGGGGACGGGGGGGAGCAGGGACGCCGCGTTGAATTTCAGCGGTTGTGTGGGATTCGCTAAATAAGATATTCAGGAGGGTGCGAGATAGACCGTTCAACTACTTCAGCTGCACATGAAAAAGCCCCACGCTCTCGCGCAGGGCTCTCGGAGAATCAATCTATATCCCATGGTTTATGGGCAGGGATTCCCCAGACGGAAGAGCACGAAACTGATGTCGTTGACATCGATGACACCATCGCCGTTCGCATCACCGTCCGGCGCGGGGCCGCCCAGGCGGAACAATACGAAGCTGATGTCGTTGACATCGACCGTGCCATCACCGTTGGCATCGCCGTCGCACGGTGTCGCGGCTGCGGTGAACGAGGTGCTTGTGATGGTGAGCGACGGGATATCGCCCGCTGTGATCGAGACACTCTCGATACCCTCGAAGGTGCTGGTCGCGCCGAGAGGAATGAAGTGGAGCTGATCGCCGAGCACGGTCCCCTGCCCGGGGATGGAGATGGAGACAGGTTGAGCCCAGTTGAGGTTGGTATCAATGCCGTTGAACGGATCGCCGGGGCCGCGTGCGATCGGGGGGGCGCTCGGGGCAATGAGCGTTGCTTCACTGTGCGTCGGCCAAGGCACCGGGCCGCCGGGATCGGTCACGGTCGTCGCCGCTGCGCCACCGGTGTTGTCTACTCCGGTTGCGAGCAGAACCGAGATGCCGCCGCTGAGGACCTCGATATCGACACTTGAGGAACCGACGGCGGTGTAATCGGGCGTGACGCGGACGCCGTCTTTGCCGGAAGAGCCGATATTGGAAATGATGAGTGAGCCGGTGTCCTGCTGCGAGCCGCCGAAGAAGCCGCTGGTGGAAAGAGCAAGAGTGGCACCAGCAGGTGCGGAGTCGGTGGGATCAATGGGATCCCAGTCACCCGAGAAGGCGATGAACTGGTCATCCTCGATATCGTTCGACGTATTCGGCAAGCCGCTGTCCAACGCGATGCCATCCATACCCGACGAGCCGATGTTATCGACGAACAGACCCGCGGAATTGGAGTTGATATGCGCGGAGCCGAGCGCCGAGCCGAGCGCCTCTTCCGGAGAGTTCTGGATCCATTCCTGGGAGAACGGGACGGAGCCGACACCCGTAAACTGCACGGTCACCTCGGAGGAGTAGTCCATCGTGCCGACAATATCGAGAGCCGAAACAGATATAGACGTGATTCCAGTAAACACTTCTCCGGTCGATGGATTGGTGACTCCAAGGCATTCATCTATACACCACCTCACAATCCAGGAGAAGCTGGTTGAATCACAATTCCAATACGACTCACAAATTGGAGAAATTTGACCACTTGGACAATCGTTCTCGGTCGTAATATCTGTAGCACGCAGCGCAGGATCAACAACGAATGATCCGACGAGCACCTCGTTGGCATCGAAGAGTTCGTAGAGCGTGCCGGACGTGCCGATCGCGGGGAATGACACCTGAAGGTTCGCACCGCTCGCCGTTCCTTCTATCGTAGCTGTCGCCATGACCTGATCGGCAACGCCATTCACACTGCCGATGAGACTTGTGGTCATAGAGTCGCCGGGGTTGTCGATGAGGATATCTGTAGCGACAGCCCACCCCGAACTCTCACCGAGGCTCACGGAAACGCCGTCCTCGCCGGAGGAGCCGATGTTATCAACGAGCAGATTGCCGGTTCCGGACTCCTGGGCGAGGGTCGCGTTCCCGAGTGCGGTGTGTGTCAGCCCGTTGGTCGGGAGTGCCGCGCGGAAGCAGACCGATGCATCGTCGAAGAAGAGCCCCGTGGGCGGGGTGGTCGCGTTGACACCGATGAGTTCGTAGTGCAGGAAGCGCGTCCCGCTCGGCAGCCCGAACGTCGAGCCCCGCGCTTCCCACGTGAAGGCATCCCCGTCCGCGGTCGCGGGAAGGACAACACGGTTGAACCCGCTCACGAGGCTCCCGCCGACCGGCACGAGCGTGCCGTTGGCGTTCTGGCTCTCGCCCGCGATGAGCGAGATGCGGGGCTGACTTGCGCCGGTGGCGGCGTTGAACCATCCGAACATCCGCGCTGCGATGCCGCCGGTATCGATCGACTGCGCGTAGTCCTGCACATCGATGATCTGGCTGACCTGCGAGCCGACTCCGACGGTGCTGTTGACCCGGAGCATGCCGTCGCCGAATAGCGGGCTCACGCCCGCGGACGATCCGACGATGAGGTTAGCGCTCTCTGCGTTCCACTCGCCGGGCGTCCAGGGTGGATCGCCGCCTCCACGAAAGAAGGGCTGGAGCGGTGCGGCCCCCGAATCGAAGCTGTTATCCGCGAGCATCTCGCAGGTTTTCAGAACGACTGATGTGGTGTCGAAAAACACGCCACCCGCGGGGATCTGCGAGTTGTTTACAGCGATGTGCAGGGCCATGAAGCGGGTGCCGCTGGGCAGGGCGAACGCGCCGCGGATCTCCTCCCAGGTATTCGGGTCGCCGTCTGCTGCGAAGCCGTTGATGGAGCTTCGGTTGAACCCGGTGACAAACGTGCCGCCGGCGGGGACCATGGTGCCAACGATGGACTGTGACTCGCCGGTATTCAGGATGATGGTGGGGGAAACACCGGCGGCTGCGGGGTTCACCCAGATGGAATAGCAGGCGAGCACACTGCCGGAATCAATATCCGCGGCGCAGGACGAGATGTCCATGACATGGCTGAGTTGCGAGCCGACACCGCCAGCGTTGTTGACCCTCAGCATGCCATCGGGTGAGTGTGGCGTGATCCCGGCGGAGGAGCCGACGATCAGCGTTGCGTTTTCGGCGTTCCATTCGCCGGGCAGCCACGGGTCACCGGGTGCGCGACCGAAGGTCCGCAGCGGGCTCGAGGTGGACTCGAACCCGGCGTCCTGGACCTGGTTGGTCACGCCGTCTGGGGTTGCAAATGCAGACGCTGCGCACAGGGTGAGCAGTGCTGGGCCGATGTGGTTCACTGGGGTGTTCATGGTTGAATTCCTGATCTACGTGGTTCAGGGCGATCTGTTATCGCCCGGATTGCTCGGTGTGCCCTCGAACGAGAAGGGCTTGACAACCACAACTGCGTCCGGGGTAGATCTATCTTTCAGGGAAACTTGGATATTTTTGTAAGACCATGTCCAACAGAGTGATACGCGGATTTATGCCGGTTATTGATTCTGTATGTGCTACGCTTGGCATATCTCATGACATCAAGTGCATTGCGAACAACCACGACGACCATGCTGCTCGAAGCCCTTGCAGATCCGGACGATCAGGATGTCTGGGTCGAGTTCGACAAGCGGTACCACCCGATCATCCAGGCGTTTGGCGTGCGTCTTGGTCTCTCGCAGAGCGACGCAGCGGATATCGCGCAGGAGACGCTACTCTGCTTTGTCCGGGACTACCGCGCGGGCAAATACGATCGATCGCGCGCGCGCCTGCATTCATGGATCATCGGGATCGCCCAGCACCGGGCCTACGACCTGTTCCGCAAGCAAGGGCGACGGCGCGAGAAGCGAGGCGAATCGGCGTTCGACCCTGTCCCTGATAAGCACCAACTCACACAGATCTGGAGCGAGGAGTTCGAGCGGGCGAGACTCCGCGAGGCGCTCGCGCAGCTTCGTGCGCAAACCAATATCAACGAGCGCACGATCGAGGCGTTCACGCGACATGTCATCCATCGCCAGACGCCGGAGGTTGTCGCGAGTTCGCTGGAGATGACGGTCCAGGCGGTCTATCTCGCCAAGCATCGGTGCGTGGGCAAACTCCGTACGATCCTGTCCGAGGTCGAACGCATCTACCAATAGGCCCTGATCTTTGACAGACTGTCCGTCAATCGTCGAGCTGGAACGGGCCCTGGAAGGGGACGAGTTGGATGCCGCGATCAGCGCGCATATCGAGTCGTGCCGGCGCTGTCGCGGACGAGCCGAGAGGATCCAGGCAGACAACAAGATCACCGCGATGATCGGCGACCTCGGGACCGACACCCGAGAGGGCATGATCGATCCGGGCGAGGATGTTCCCGATCACAGGATCATCCGCGAGATCCACCGCGGCGGGCAGGGCATTGTGTACGAGGCGGTGCATATACCGACCGGGCGGAGCGTTGCGATCAAGATGCTGCTCCAGGGGGGGTTCGCAACCACGCGCCAGCGGATCCGCTTCGAGCGCGAGGTGGAGATCGCGGCGAGCCTGCACCACCCGAACATCGTGACGTTGTATGACACCGGTGAGATGCCGGGTGGTCGGCGTGGGTACGTCATGGAGTATGTTGATGGCGTCCAGATCGACGAGTGGGCCACCTCCGAGCGAGAGCATGTCCGATCTCCGAGGGAGTCCAGGGAGTTTGCGAGACGCGTTCTCGGTGTTTTTCTGCAGGTGTGCGAAGCGGTGTCGTATGCGCACACATGCGCCATCATCCACCGGGATCTTAAGCCCGCGAACATCCTCGTTGATGGTCAAGGGCATGCGCATGTTCTAGATTTCGGGATCGCCAAGGCGCTCGATGCCGATGGGCGGGATCGATTGCACGATGTCACAACGACCCGCGCCGGTGAGTTTATGGGGACACTCGCGTACGCCTCGCCCGAGCAGGTCTCCGGTGACCTCTCGCAGATCGGGACGCGCACCGATGTGTATGCGATTGGAGTCATCCTCTACGAACTCCTCACCGGGCGCCTCCCGTTTCCCACAAGCGGCTCGATCCAGAGCCTGATCGAGATGATCAGCTCTCTTGCGCCGATGCCCCCGACATCGTGCGCACCTTGGATAGGGCACGAGCTTGAGACCATTATCCTCAAGGCGCTGTCAAAGGAACCGGAGCGTCGGTACGCCTCGGCGGAGGCACTCGAAATAGATATACGCAACTATCTCGATGGCTTCCCGATCGACGCAAAACGCGACAGCACATGGTATGTGATCCGAAAGAATGCGAGGCGCTATCGGCTGCCGATCGGGGCGGCGGTGCTCTTTGTGATCGTGCTGATTGTCTTCGCTTCGACGATGGCGATCCAGCGGGGCACTATCGCCCGCCAGCGCGACCGGGTCGTGGATGCGCTCCACCTGTCAACGATCGAGCAGGCGAACGCGCTGGAACTGGCAGGCAAAGGGGCGTTGAGCGAGCGGCTTCTGTGGGAGGTGTATGCAGAGAGCGGACTCGACAGCGCACGCTCTCCAGGGCTCGATCCGGACGCGGATCCCCTGGCTCTCGCGGCGCACTGGTCTCTCTGGAGGCACTACGCTTCCAACCCGTGCCTGAACATCCGATCCCATGACGCGGGGATGGCGTTTGTCCGCCCCGTGCTCCACCAACGCAAGAATCTGCTCGCTACCGCGAGAGGTGACGGCGGCATCGCGGTCTGGTCCCTCCCGGAGATCAGTTTGCTCGGAACATACGAAGTCGGTGATGATTCGATCACCGATGTTGCTTTTTCTGAGGATGCCCAATCGTTGCTCGCTGTTAATACCGCCGGGAAACTAAACCGCTGGGATATCGCTTCGGGCGATCTTCTTTCGGCGCGCGACTACGAACTCAGCTCGAACCATCGGTTCCCAACCCTGAGCCATGATGGAGCGATGCTTGCGTACACAGGCCCGGATGTGCGAATCCGGCTCGTCGATACGTCCACCGGCGACACGACGCGCATGCTCGATGGCCTTGCAATCGACAAGGAAACACGATGCTATTTCAGCGAAGACGATCGCTATCTGGTGCAGGTCGGCGAACAATATAGAAACCTGCGCATGTGGGATGTGCGAAGCGGCGAGAAGCGTCTCGACGCGATCGCTTCGGTGGATTTCTTACGATCGAAAGATATCCTGTTCACGTACTCCAGAATGATCCACCGAGACCACTCGGACTGGATCATCGTGCCGTATCAGGATGCGGGATATGGTGTAGACCGGGTACGGGTCGTGGGCGATGCGCTGCGACTCGAACAGTCGATCCTGCTTGGCAACCTGCCGGTCATATCGGTGGATGTTTCTGGCGACAACTCGAGGATCCTTTTCGGCGGGCGCGCTCGCACCGTTGATACATGCAGCACCCGTGAGGGCTCCATGCTGTGGGGATTCGCGGGGCACGATGGGAGTGTCAGGCATGTTGCATGGTTCGATGATGAAACACGGATTATCAGCACCTCGTCCGACGCCACGATCCGGGTCTGGGAAGCGGAACAGTTCCAGGCGAGAAGGCGGCTTGTCGGGCACCGCGCGGGCATCTCAAGGCTTGCTTTCAGTGCAGATAACTCAACCCTGATGTCAGCCTCGTTCGGCGGCTCGATCCGCCTCTGGTCCGCCACGGCAGGGACAGCATTGCAAGTGTTCGATCATGCCGTTGATGATAAGTACATCAACACAGCCGACATCTCCCCGGACGGGCGCCACATGGTCTACACCGGGCACCACGAGGATCGCTACGTCTATCTTCACGACTTCACTACCGGAGATCTCGTCTGGAAGTCTCCAGACGAGCACGAACGCGGCATCACCTGTTTGCGGTTCACGCCGGACGGCGAGTCAATCTGGGTGCTCGACCGTGCTGGATTCATGAGTGTGATCCGCGCCTCCGACGCGAGTGTTGTATTTACCCGTCAGAGCGAGGTCATGTTCCGCGAGTTGGACTTCGATAGACATACCGATCGCGCCGCGGCTGTTCGTGCCGATGGAACAATCACATTGCTCGAACAGGGAAGCCCGGGCACCCCGATCGCAACAGTATCGGTGGAGGGTGCGACCAGAACGATCGATTGGAGCCGTGACGGACGCCTCATTGCATGCGCGGGTGACTCGGCCGATGTTGTCATCCTCGATGCAGAGTCGCTCGGGATCGTGGCGACGCTGAGTGGGCATACGTCGCCGATCTACACGATCAGGTTCCATCCGAACGGTCGCTTGCTCGCCTCTGGATCAAAAGACGGTGAGATCCGTTTGTGGGATGTGCGCACGCAGCGCCACCTTATTTCTCTTCCCGGCCCGCCCGAGGGTGTGCTCGCGCTCGCGTTCAGCCCAGACGGCACCATGCTCGCTGCGGGAGGAGAAGAGCACCTGAGCCTCCCATTGCCGGAGCTTGAGTATCCGGTGCATGTCTGGGATCTCACCTACTACGACCGGCATATCGCCGGGTGCGCAGAGTTCCATGCGGGAAAGCAGCCGAATTGGGAAGCTGTCAGCCCCCCTCGCAACCCCCAGATGATTCAATGACCTACGAGGATGATGAATCCCCTCCCAGCTATACCCCCAGCAGTTGAGGCGCGAATCCCAGCGATTTAGGGCGAATGACGGCGACAACCTCCGCGCGACGGGGGCAGACACCGCGAACGTAATCCCCACAAAAAACGGCCCTTCCGGGCCGTCTGATGCAAAGCGGGCGACCGGAATCGAACCGGCGACATTCAGCTTGGGAAGCTGACGTTCTACCGCTGAACTACGCCCGCAGCAGACCCACCATCCTATCATCCTTCTTGTCCCCCGCCCGCCCCCCATCCAAAGCCGCCAGTCGGATTCCAACCGACGACCGAAGCTGTACGAAACCTCTGACATACCCCTCTCACGTAGTTTATTCGCTGATTCCAGCTCCTCTCCACATCAAATGCCTCTTATTCCCCGTTTATTGCCCGGATTCCACCCCGTGCCCAGGGCGCGCAATCGCGCGCGCCGCGTGGAGTGCCGGTGCATGGCTCACTCCGGGGCGCATGAATCTGAATGTTCTGTACATGCATTCTGTGGTGGGCCACCACATTCGGGTTGTCATAATCGGTCATCTGAATGCGCGACAACATTCGCCCCCTTAGCGGCTACTGCTCGTCGAACGAGCAGGTCATTTGCTTCCGGTGATCGGTTCTGGATCTATGTGGTCGGAGTGAAAGGATTGGATTGAGAATATCGGCAGAGCGATCCTGAGGGAGGAACGGAGCTGCGACCGGAGGCGCAGCCCACCGCGCCAGCAGGAATATCGAGCCGCTCTCCACTGGTTCACATCGGCTAACTCGATCAACATCATGGTGGCGGTGCAGGAACCGGTGCGTGAAGAGCCGCAGTCGAGAGTAAGGAGAGAGGAGAGAAAACGGTGGTCATTTGACCGATGCTCACGCACAAGATCTTGTTACAAGTCCCGGGATGAAGAACTCTATGCGGAGATGATGTTGGTAATTCAATCGCCTTATACATCAGCAACTTATCTATCGTAGGCTTCATAACTTTGATGCTGTGATGACCACGCCCGCCTCGTAAATGCCTGATTCGAATTGCGCCGACGAACAACTATCTGTCTTCGTTTATTTAAGGCGCATTTCTCGCGCGTGCAGCGCAATGATAAACCGGCCTGTTACCATCCTTTTCGGGGATGAGGGGGCGCTATCGTGAGCGGACGAGACAGGTTCCAAATGAATAAGAAAGAGAGTGCGACGTGCTGAAGCAGTTTCCTCTACTTGGCGTTTTGCAGCCACGAGTTCGGAGCGCTCGCGTGCTGTTTGTGATCGCGGCGGGCTTTGCGTTGTGCTGCCTGCCCCGCGGCGTCATCGCTCAGGATGAAATCGAGGGCAACCCGCTGCTGGAACTGGGCACCGAGGACGGGCCCGGCGGCGAAGACTTCATGCGGTTCGACCGGAACCAGATCCGGCACCAGATCAAGACGTTTATTCCGCCGCTGCTGCGCCCGGCGTTCGTCGGGCACGCCTTTGTGCTGCCTCCCGGGCTTGCGTCGATCCAGATTACGAACCGGACGCTTGAGATCGAGGGGGATGATTTCTTCCTCGATGGCGATACGGATTCGGCTGGGTTCAGGCATTCGCGTGTCGAGCGGAATATCACGGACCTGAGTATTTTCTACGGGTTTGATCTCAACAGGAAGTACCTGCACGGGTTCACGGCGCGGCTCAACATCCCGTACATGAACTCGAAGGTGAGCGGGCACGTGCATCCGTTTGGGGTGCAGTCGATCAGCGCGTTCAACTCCGGGAGCACGCAGGAGGTCGGGGACATCGGGCTGTTCCTGAAAAAGAAGATTCTTGATCAGGGCAACGATCCGGTGGGGCTTGCGATCGTGGGGGGGATTTTCTTCCCGACGGGGAAGAACGACGAGAAGTTCGGAGATGACGGCACGATCCGGGTCCAGATGGGGGCGGCTCCTCCCACGAGCAGCATCTTTGCGCGTTTTTCGGATGACGGGCGCCTGCCCTCGACGCTTCAGCCGGGCACGGGGACGTTCAGTTACATGCTCGGGGTGGTGATGACGCGGCAGTTCGACACGAACTCGGTGGTGGGCCGGAGTGCCCTGCACTTGGGGGTGAAGCACAAGTTCGTGTTTGAGAATGACGGGGTCGATGCGGGAGACACCACGACATTCTTCGCGTCTTTTGTGAAGCCCGTATACAAGGATTACCTATCAGCCGATCTCACATTTGTCATGAAGCATCACGAGGATGACAGCTATGACGGGAAGATCATGAACCCGGCCACAATGAGCCTGGTAAACCGCCCGTCTTTCTCCGGCGGGACGACCGCGATGCTCGCCCCATCGCTGATCTACAGCCCCGACCCCCAGATTCGTCTGGTCGGATCGTTTCTGTTTCGAGTTGTGGAACCGGATCACGGGCCAGCACCGGGGTGGGTGCTTCGGCTTGGCATCGACGTGACGTTTTAAGAGTTGCCATCGAGTGGATGGATCGTGCTTTGGTGTTTCGGGGTGGGCGGCGGATGAGATGAACAAAGGAGTAGGTAAGGATGACGTCGAAGAACATACTCACAACTCTCCTCGCTTTGGCGGTGGTTCTCGGTGGTGTGACCACCGTGACCGCGAAGATTCTCATGTACACGCCGGACGGCCGCGTATTGCACATCAAGGGGGGCACGGCCCAGCCTGACCTGAGCCGATTCCGCACGCCTCTAGAGAGCAAGATCGTCGATCGCACGTTCTACACGAACGATTGCGGATTCCTTGCGAACGAAACCTACTCGACGAGCCAGACCGGTTTCAACGACATGGTGAAGGCGGGGATCCCACTGGTGTACAAGCCCGAGTTTCACTGGATCACGCACCAGGGGATGTACTGGCATGCGCGGTACCTGCTGCAGTGGGTTGGCGCGGCGTCGCGGCTTGGTGTTTCGATGGTGCAGGGACCCTACTGGACCCTCAAGGCGCTGGAGTTTTCCAAGCAGAACAAGTTCACGAGGGACCGCGGGGAGCGCATGCTGTCGAATAAAGACATCCTGATGGGAGTGTACCTGCCTCTGTACTACGACAGGGTTGGTTTCCCGAGGGTGTTTGACTCGGCGTTCCCGACGTATCTGCAGTATGCGTCTGGTGATCCGCGTCTGGTCGGGCCTGTCGAAGTTGAGGATGATTTCGACGATCCACAGAGCGACAAGAAGGGCAAGTGGGGTGTACCCCGGTATTTCATAGATTGGACGAACCTCCGGTGGAACCACGACCGCATGGATACGACTTTCGACATGGGCGGGCTGGGACAGTTCCTGAAGAGAAGAGCGCAGTGGACCGGGTATATGTTCCACAGCACGCACGTCGAGCAGTCCCCCGGCGACAAGCACACGGATGGGATCACGCTGCTGGGCAACGATGCGGAGGAGGGTATCCGCGGCACGATCCTTGCCACCCTGGCTGTCAATACGATGCTGGAAGCGAAGGCGTCGTTCTTCACTGACGCGGAGGGCAAGAAGCTTGGGGGGCTCAATCCCTACAAGTACGACCCGGAGGAGGGGGTACGGTATCTGCCTCACAAGATCAAGCCAAACATCCTGTGGGTCGGTGATCTGCCCGAGCGGGTGTGGTCGCTCGAGATCGAGGACGATTCGAGCCAACTGTGGGATATCGCGTCATGGATGTGGGGCACGACGGAATTCAGCCACTTTGTTCTCTGGTACAACGATCGCGTGTTCACCGACAACCCGCCGTCGGACGGTGGGATCCTTGAAAAAAACGTGCTCCTGCTGTCCCGGGGATTGGCCAACGTCATGGTGCAGAACATGATGGCGATGCACTTACGAGATGGCATCCTTGTTTCAGAGTGGAACCCGCGTGACGGGACGGGCGAAATATTGAGCATGCGCGATGCCGCGATGGCGATGATCGCACTCAAGGAATATGACGACCGCCACGAGTTTATTGACGAGGACGAGGATCTGCGGGAAGAGGCGGTGACGATACTCACCGACATGGCGGACTTCCTGATGGAAGTGCAGGGGGAGGACGGTTCGTTCTACGAGCGCTACGAGGTGAGCAGCGGCACCGGGACGGGCGAGAACATTCTTGCGTCACCCAACTTCGCTGGTGTCCGGGCGTTGATCGCCGCGTGGCAGAAGACCGAAGACGAGCAGTACATGGAGGCTGCGCGGCGGACGTTCAACCTGCTGAACACCAAGTACTGGGTTGAGGCGCACGGGGTGTATCAATCACGGCTTGGCGACGACACGGTCGTGATTACGCCGTATGACGTTGGCATTGCGCTCTCGGCGTTGCGTGAGATGATCTTTGCTACGCCGCTGCACCTCGTTGAGCCCCAACTCGATCATCTCACACGGTGGTGGCTGCAAACCATGGATGGGAGCGGGATGCAGCAGTCAGAGGACAACCGATCCGGCGAGCTGGCGTTTGGGACGACCGGGCAGGACGAGGACGCGGATGGGGTGCCCTTTATCAGCGGGGGGTACGGCAAGCACGGCGTGGCGCCGGTTGCGGCGGGGAAGGTGGTGGTGAACATCGGCGGCGAGTCGAACAAGGCGTTTGCGCGAATGAAGGGCGAGCGGTTCGACCCGAACCGGTACGCGGAGGTGAAGTACGCGTACACACCTCTTACGGAAAGCGAACTACAGGGGATGGTGCTGCCCATCGAGATGCCGCAGGAGGGGCTGATCGAGCGTCCCCCGATGCAGAAGTACAACGGCACGATCATCCCGCTGCCAGCGAGCAAGCCGATCGAGCGGGGACTCGGGATCAAACTCGGACTCTCGGGGAAAGAGATCTTCGAGATGAACTGCGTGCTCTGCCACGGGTTCACCGGAGAGGGGATCACCGGGTTCTCGTTTGAAAGAGACGCGCTGACATTCTCGCACGATGAGATGTTCAAGGTGCCCAACGAGGGTCGCCACGAGAAGCTGATGCCGCCGTGGGGACAGGGCAACAAGGACGATTTCGGTGGTCCGCTTACCGAGGCAGAGATCCACCTGATTGTGGATTACGTGCAGAGCCCCGAGTTTCAGGAGAAATTCAAGGCGCACCAGAGAGGGCTGGTTGTCGCTGATGCACCACCCAAGGATCCCTTCGAGTACATCTCTCGCGAGTACGCGGCCAAATCGGATTCGACTAGCGCGACGGTGGAGGATCTCCGCCGGGTCGCGGCGAGCCAGATCAAGGCGAACGAGTTTGTGGCTTCCTCTTACCTCACGTTTTACCGCCGGCTGGCCGAACTGCACTTGCGGGATTCCTCGATGCTTGCTGGGAGCGGAGGTTCGGTGAACCCGAGCCTGGCACCAGCTTTATCTGACGAGAGGATGCCGGAAGACTGAGACTGGTGGATCTGGTCCACGCTTTGGAGATGGCGTACTCCTGCGGTTTGGGTGCACGTCCAAGAATCATTGCTTGATTGGTTGATCCGATTGATGTAGATTCAGCGGGAAGACGATATGGAAATCTAGGTAGACATTTCGTCTTTATTTCTGGAGTGATGCGACGCCCAAGCGTGAGGGACAGCACGCGGGTGTTCGCAGGAGGTAGTTCCCTTGAGGTGGTTTCTCGTGCCACTGTGGGATCGGGGAGTTCGTGCGCCGGGTGCCCCCGCCTTTGGCGGGGTAGTCAGGAGCGTGCGCAGCCCGGCACATTTTCGAGCCGGCTTGGGTGTGGGTGACGCGACGATGAACATACTCAGATCGCTATTGGTGCATCGATGGCATATCGGGCGATCGGGTGAGCTTTGGTTTTTGCGAGCTCTGAAAATCGCAACACAACAAACGAGGTCGATGACACATGTCTGATACGAGCCGGAATGTGCGCGGTGGATGGTGGCGGAAACGGTCTGCCCTCATGGCGGGAGGAACGCTCGGGCTCTCGACGTTCCTGATT
This sequence comes from Phycisphaerales bacterium, assembly GCA_029260435.1. GTDB lineage: Bacteria > Planctomycetota > Phycisphaerae > Phycisphaerales > UBA1924 > OFTM74. The sequence goes on from JAJDDG010000081.1 coordinate 29,095, forward strand.
GTGACACTGGGGATGAATGCGTCCAAGGGGTACAAGGAGATGGCGGTCACGGATGGCGGGCGCATCACCGGCAAGGTGACGTTCACCGGAGAGCTGCCTGACGATGCGGTCGAGCAGATCACGATCAACAAGAACCCAGAGGTGTGCGACGCGGCTCAGAGTCTCGGGTACCGGGAGGTGACGTGGGTGGATGTTGAGGACGGGGCGCTGCGAGGGTGTTTCGTCTTTATTCACAAGATCAAGGAAGGCAAGCCGTGGCCCCCTCCCCCGGACGGCGAGTACTCGATTCTTCAGGAAGGGTGCCGGTTTCGCCCGTGGGCGCAGGTTGTGAAGCAGGGGGATATCCACATCCGTCATGCTGATGAGGGTGTGCAGCACAACATCAACATGGTGGAACTGATCGGCGTTGAGAAGAAGCGGGCGGTGGCGAGGCCGATGATCAACCGGAATCAGCCCGAGCCCGGTGTTGCGATCGAGGAGTTGAAGACGGTGCGCTCGCCGCACATCAAGATCAACTGTGAGGTTCACAACTTCATGTTCGGGTTCCTGATGGCACCGACGCACCCGTACGCGGTGGTGGTGGGTGAGGATGGGTCGTACTCGCTGGAGAACGTCCCTCCCGGTAAGTACACGGTCAAGTGCTGGCATCCGCGGCTTGGCGTTCAGAAAACCAAGCTGACGATCGAGCCCAACGGTGAAGTGGAAGCAAACTTCGAGTACTCGAAACCCGAGTGACACTCACGGAGATACTCTCGTGCATACGCATCCCCCAACGATTTTCCGACGACTGGCTTTTCCTGCGGGGCTCGCGCTCGTTGTCGGTGTGTCGATGACGTGCTTCAACACGGCGTCTGCCCGCCAGGGCGGCGCGGGCTACCCACCGATCGGGCCGCTGCCCGGCATCAATGCGCCCAACGAAGCGAAGGTGGCGATGGGGCGACGGTTGTTCTTCGATCCTCGGATCTCGGGTGACGCCGGGATCAGCTGCGCGACGTGCCATGATCCCGAGCAGGGCTTCGCACGCCAACTGGACCGCGAGGGCAAGCCGATGATGCTCTCGGATGCCTATCCGGGCACAAAGCACTTCCGCAACGCCCCGACCCTGATCAACACACGCTTCAAGGCGCAGTTCGCCGACGTCGGGTGGGGATGGGACGGGCACATGGGTGCGAATCTGAACGACGTGATGCGCGATCAGATCACCGAGACGATGGTGATGAACATGGACATGCGCCTCATGCACGAGCGCATGAAACAAGATCCGGTGTACGTCAAGATGTGCCAGGAAGCATTCGGCGGAGAGTGCAACTCCTCCAGAGGCAGGAAGGCCCTGGTGGCATTCGTCGAGACGCTGGTTTCGATCGACGCGCCGTTCGACACGGGCAAGATGTCTCAAGAGGCAGAACGTGGACGGGCGCTTTTCGAGGGGTGCGCGGGGTGCATCCGATGCCACAACGGCCCCTACTTCTCTGATGGGAAGCCGCACAACACGGGTGTTGCCGAGAACCTCGACATCTTTCAGAATCCGCTGCGGCATGTTGCCTACCGGGCGGTGCTGACGAATCACGGCGTGCCGCAGTCGGATATCTGGCGCCGGGACGTGGGGTATTTCCTGGTGAGCAAGGAATACGAGGACGTGGGCAAGTTCATCACGCCCACGCTGCGTGAGCTGAGCTACACGGGGCCGTACATGCACAACGGGATGATCGAGACGCTCGAAGAGGTCGTTGAGTTTTATGACCTGGGCGGGGGGCACGAAGACCCGCTGGCGCACGAGCTGTCACCGCTTGGGTTGAGCGATCAGGACAAGAGCGATCTTGTTGCATTCCTGCATGCCCTATCCAGCGTCACACCGGTGACGGTCGAGGCGGAGAAGATCCCCGAGAAGTACGAGCCGATCGAAGACTGGCTGGAAATTCACAACTAAGCGAAACAGAACAAACACACTGCTGGACACAGCGGAGAGAACCATGAGATCGAACAACACAGGATTACGCGGCTTGTTCGTCTTTGCCTACGCGGGGGTGCTGGGCGTCACAGGCGGGATTGCTCTGGCGGAGGGCGACCCGGATTACGACCCGCCGCTCGCGGCGTTGGGCCCGGTGCCGGTGCCGCCGGATAATCCGATCACCGATGAGAAGACGCAGCTGGGCAAGCTGTTGTTCTTCGACACGAGACTCACGGGCGATGCGAGCCTGAGCTGCGGCGACTGCCACGACCCGAAGAGCGGCTGGGGCTCGCCCCAGCCGATTTCCCGCGGGTACCCGGGTGCCATCCACTGGCGCAACTCGCACACCGCGATAAACACGGGGTACCTGAGCAAGCTGTTCTGGCAGGGCAACGCCAAGAGTCTTGAGAGCCAGGCACCGACCGCTAACCAGGGTGCGGTCGCGGGCAACGGCGAGAAGGACGTGATGGAATCGCGCCTGCGCCAGACGCCCTACTACATCGAGAAGTTCAAGGAGGTCTTCGGGACCGAGCGTCCGAACCTCGACGATGCGTGGCAGGCGATCGCCACTTTCGAGCGCGCGATACTCTCCCAGCGAGATACGCCGCTTGATCAGTATCTAAACGGTGACGAGGATGCGCTGTCCGAAGAAGCCATTTTCGGACTGGAACTCTTCCAGAGCAAGGCCAACTGCATCGAATGCCACAACGGGTCCATGCTGACGGACGAGAAGTACTACAACCTCGGGCTGCCGCGTCCTTATGAGTGGGAGGAGTTCGGGCTCAACACGATCACGTTCCGGTGGGAGACATACGCGAAGGGTGCTCCGGAGAAGTACTACCGCGAATTCAAGGACGACGCGGGGTTGTATTTCACGACCAAGCGCCCGAGCGATATCGGCAAGCACCGCACGCAGCCGCTGCGTTACCTCGCGTACACGCCTCCCTACATGCACGGCGGGCAGTTCTATACGCTTGAGGAAGTTGTCGAGTTCTACAACGAGGGCGGCGGGGAAAACGAGTTTACGGACGGCACGCATGGCATCGAATCGAAGACACCGATCCTTAAGCCGCTCGATCTCACCGACGAGGAGATGGAGGCGCTGGTGATCTTCCTCGAGGAGATCAGCGGCGACGAGATCACGATGGCGGTCCCCAAAATCCCGGTCTACGCCGTTATGCCGGATGTGCCGGGGCTGGATCAGGCGAAGGCGAAACGCATCGGGCTGGACATATACCTCAACACAATTGCAGCGAAATAACCAGGTGATCTAATGACGAACGAGAGCAACGAGATACCGGTCCTGAGCAACTGCATGTCGCGACGCCAGCTGCTGTTCCGCGGCGCAGCTGCGGTCACGGGAACGGTGCTGCTGAGCAGTTTCCCCGGGAGCAACGGCGAGGCTCTCGCCGCAAGAGTCACGACCTATCCGCGGCTGGCGATCGGAAAACTGAGCAAGCTCAACGTGAACGAGCCGGGTTGGTTCGTCTACCCGGACAAGAGCGCGGCGAATATCCTCATCAAGCTCGGGGAGCCCGCGGGCGGCGGGATCGGTCCTGATCAAGACATCGTTGCATTCAGTCAGATCTGCCCGCACATGGGCGGCCCGCTGGGGGGCACGTACAAGCCGAACGATCAGGCGCTTGGGCCTTGCCCGCTGCACCAGACTTCGTTCGACCTGACGCGCCACGGCATGGTGATCGCCGGTCATGCGACGGAGAGCCTGCCGCAGATCGTGCTCGAACTCGACGGTGATGACATCTATGCAACCGGCATTCTCGGGTTGCTCTACGGTCGGTGCGACAATCTGAAAAGCTAACGAACGAAGGAACATGGATCATGTCCAGGAAAGTCACGCTTCCGCTCTTCCAGCCATCGGATAAGGTTCCGCTGCCCCCCGCAAACGCGGAGGTGCTGACAACATGCTGCGATTACTGCATCGTCGCGTGCGGCTACAAGGTGTACCGGTGGCCGGCGGAGGGTCCGCACGGCGGAATGAAAAAACACGAGAATGCCTTGAATCGTGACTACAACCTGCACGCGCTGCAGGGCAACTGGGTCGGGCCGAACCAGTTCACGCAGGCAATCCACAAGGGGAAGCTGCACAACATCGCCATCGTCGCGGATGCTGATTCCGAGGTGGTGAATGTCGGCGGCGATTACAGCATCCGAGGGGGATGCATAGCGCAGAAGGTCTACAACAAAGACAAGCCGACGAAGGACCGCCTCAAGCAACCGCTGCTGCGTATCAACGGCGAGTTGACCCCGGTGAGCTGGGAGCTGGCGCTCGATGCCGCGGCGGAAGTCTCCAAGCACGTGATCAAGAAGTACGGCGAATCCGCATGGGCGATGAAATACTACAGCTACCAGTTCTTCGAGAACACATACGCCTTAACGCGCCTTGCGCTCAAGAGCATCAATACCCCCGCGGTTTCCCAGCATGACCACCCCTCGATTGTTGACGCGACACCCGGGTGGACGGACATCGGCTACGACGCTTTTTCGGGGTCGTACGAGGACTTCGCGAACGCGGACTGCATCGTGATCTCGGGGAGCGATCCGTACGAAACGAAAACCGTTCTATGGAACGAGTGGATCATGCGAAAGGGGATACTCGCCAACAAGGCCAAACTCGTGATGATCAACCCGAGGAAGACGATGGGTGTTGCCATCGCGGAGAAACATGGCGGGCTGCATCTTGATGTGAATCCCGGGTCCGACACGCCGGTGCACATGGCGATCCAGCGGATCATTCTCGAAAACGGGTGGGAAGATAAAGCGTTCATCGAGCAGTGGGTGAACAACTTCTGGGAGACGGATTCCGGCTTCGGACAGGGGACGCGCAATACGCCGTGGCAGTGGCGGACCACGTGGGGGCATTTCCAGGTGAAGGGGTTCGACGACTGGAAAGAGTGGCTGCTCTCGCAGGAGGAATCGAAACCGAATGTCGCGGCGAAGATAGCGGGCATCGATCCCGCGAAGCTGTACCAGGCCGCGGAGATGATGGGCAAACCCAAAGCCAACGGCGAGCGGAAAAAGACAACGATCGCCATCGAGAAGGGGTGCTACTGGTCCAACAACTATCTGAACACGGTCTCGATCGGCACGCTCGGAGTCATCCTTGGATGCGGCGGAAGGTCGGGGCGGATCATCACGCGCCTCGGCGGGCACCAGCGCGGCGGGCGCAGCGGCGGCAAGTACCCGACTTGGAAGTCACCGTACAAGGTGGGTGGACGCCGGCGCCATCGCATGGACCTGGACCGGTGGGTGCAGGACGGTCACGTGCGGTTCGCCTATGTCGTGGGTACGACCTGGGTGCAGGCGATGTGCGGTTCGACGGAACTCGCCGATGTGTTCCGCAAGAGCACGCGCGGCAACCCCCACCAGATACGATCCGCCGACCGGGCGCACGTGATCCAGACGCTCAAGAAACGTGTCGATTCCGGCGGCATGGTGATCGCCAACCAGGACATCTACCTGATCGATCCCATCGGCGCGGAGTTCGCGGACATCATCCTCCCGGCTGCGACGTGGGGCGAATCGAGTTTCACGCGCTGCAACGGCGAACGACGCATCCGCCTGTACTCCAAGTTCTACGACCCGCCGGGTGACGCGAAGCCCGACTGGAAGATTGTCTCGATGCTCGCGAAGAAAATGGGCTTCCAGGGGTACGACTGGGAAGAGCCCAACGATGTCTTCGAAGAATCCTGCCGCTTCAGCCGTGGATCTCGAACCGACTACAACGTCCTGCGCACTATCGCGAAGCGCAAGGGCATGAAAGCCCATGATCTGTTGCGGGACTACGGCACCGAAGGATTGCAGTGCCCGCTGCTGCTCGATGGCGAGAAAATCCTTGAAACCAAGCGTCTGCACGATTGGCAGCGCGACGATCTGCCGGACACCGGGCCGGAGGGCGTGAGCGTGCAGGGCAAGAACCTGATGGCGTTCAAGACCCAGACCGGCAAACTCAACCTGCTGAAATCACCATGGGCGATCTGGTCAGACTTCTATGACTACATGACACCCAAGGGCGATGAGCTATGGGTTACCAACGGGCGGATCAACGAGATCTGGCAGTCCGGGTTCGACGATGTGGAACGCCGCCCCTACATCCAGCAACGATGGCCGGAGAACTTCCTCGAGATCCATGAGGACGACGCGAGAAAACGCGGGATCGAGTCCGGCGACATGGTCCGGATCGAGTCAAAGCGTGTCCCCGTGCAGAAGGATTTTAATCTGGGTGTGAAGAGCGATGACATGTTCTTCAGCGGGCTGATGAAGCGCGGACACATCAAGATCGTCTCCGGCAGCTTCGAGGCTGTGGCGATTGTCACGCCGGTCGTAAAGAAGGGGGTCGTATTCACGAACTTCCTGGACAAGGGCCAGCCGGCCAACAGCATCACACCGCGTGTACCGGATCCGATGTCAATGAACTACCGCTTCAAACTCTCTTCCGGCACGATCACGAAGATCGGTGAGTCACCGTATAAAAACGACTTCTCGCGGATGAGCTTCAAGAGACGGAACATCGTATAGACCATATTTCTGCACCGAATAGCGGAGGCGATCGATGTGGCTCGGCGATCGGATGCCTCTTTACCGCGCCGGGCAACATGGAACTCCGCATTATGAAACGCTTCCTGACAGTCGCCGCCGCGACGCTCTGCGCGTCCATCGGGCAGAGCGCCGTTTGCGACATTGATCTGGATGAGGATGGTATTTTCAGCGCGTACGGTGATCTGCGTCTGCGCTGGGAGTCCGACTTTGATTCACAGAATGGGAGTGGGGTGCCGCGCGACGATCGAGATCGTTTCCGCATCCGCGCGCGTGTCGGGCTCAAGATCAAACCCAGCGAGGCGTTTATGTTCAACGTCCGCCTTCGTTCTGGCAACAACAACAGCCAGCAGTCACCCCATGTCACGCTCTGGCAGGACAAGGGTGACGAGGGGGACCAGGACGATGTGAACGTCGATCGCCTGTGGGGTAAATGGAACATCAGCGAAATGTCGAGCCTGACAATCGGGCGCAACGGGCTCGCGATCTGGAAGCCCAACGAGATGTTCTGGGATGATGATGTCTATGTTGACGGGCTCTCATTTACGCACAAACGCAAGAACGACGATGCGACATGGACATTCAACGTCGCACTTGCATTACTGCCCGACGGCGATGCGAGTCACGCCACCAATGAGCGGAGCCAGGTGGTTGCCGGGCAGATCGTCTTCAAGAAAAATATCAATGAGAATCCGCTGACGCTCGCCGAAGCGTTGGTCTACATCCATGATGATAATGACACCGCCAATGCCGTGAACGACGACGAGAACGCCTTCTACTCGTACACGAACGCGCAGTACGTCTTCAATTCCGCCACAAAGATGCCCCTGAAGATCGGTGCGGACCTGATGGTTAATTTCCTGGATGGTGTCGAAGGCGACCACGAAGACGACCGTATCGGCTTCGATGTCTACGCGAGGCTCGGGCGGTACAAAGAGCCGGGCGATTGGACGCTCGGGTACTCGTTTGCCCGGATCGAAAAATGGTCCGTCTCGCGGTATATGGCCCAGGACGACTGGGTCCGGTGGGGCTCGTCGACCCAGACACGATCCAGTGATTTCTACGGGCACGAGATCCGAGCCGGTATCGTGATCGCGAACAACGTCAAACTGCTCGCACGCTACTACATCGCGGAATCCATCAACTCTGTGGAAGACGGGCAGCGATTCCGAATCGATCTGAACATCAAGTTCTGATCATCGCATGTACCCATTCTGCCAGATTGCCGTGATAGGTTGGTTTGTGTTTCCATGCACCATCCGCAATCCACGTCAACCGCATGATCCCCGCGCCGCCGGATCGGTACGGGACTACCAAGAATAACACAATGCCACGGGATCCCTCTACCGACCGCGGGACTTCCAAGGCCCGCGCCCCATGAGCAGCCAGTTAGCAGAAGCACCAAATGAATCGCAGAGCGCCGCAAGGAAATGTGCTGGTGGTGGGATCATCCCCAACCGCCAACGACGGACAGATTCATAGTTCACGTCGAGGATGTGGCCGAGTTCCGCGTTCGTGTAGCCAAATGTGAGCCAGCGGATACGCTTACTAAGTTCCGGATCAACCAGATTGATCGACTTATTGGTACTGGTCTTTTTCGGGGATCCGGTATTCGTTGTTCTGGGCATGAGAGCATTTTACTCTGGATGGGGGAAGTAGGCCCAGTGCCCTAATCGTGTGTGGGTCCAGTACTTGGTCAGTAGCTTTATGCTGCCTTTCGATCGTGGTAGATGAGTATCCAGCCGCCAGGGTCCGCACGATCCCGGCACTACCGGACGAATACTTGGTAATTCGACGCCACAGGTTTTCCAGACCGATTCTTGGGTAACTCAGTGCACCAATAAGACCACAGAGTTCTGCACGCTCGCTTGACCCCCTCCTAAAATGTTGATCCAGTCTTTGTGAGAGGATTCGGACGGCCATTGGCCGAGCCGCTGACTCAGCTGGCGCACGGCATTTATCACAACCGCAACCGGACGTACATGCCGAGCACCGGGCGGTTCCTGCAGATGGACCCGAACGCGTCATTCAGACAGCTGGCGGGGACTGGGTACGCGGGCGCAGTGGCGTACGCAGGGCTTGCTTCGTTCGACATGGAGTCGATGTACGGCGATGGGTTCGGGCTATACGG
>JAJDDG010000082.1 GCA_029260435.1 Phycisphaerales bacterium
CTACGACACCGTCGGCGGGTACATCCTCGCAAAGCTCGGACACATCCCCGTCGCGGGCGAGGACTTCCACGAGAACGGATACCTCATCACCATCCTCGACGCAGAGCCCACCCGCGTGACACGCCTCCGCGTGGAAAAACGTAAACCCGCCGCCCAGAACGAAGTGTCCACAGAAGCGAAATAATCGCGCGCCCGCCCCGTGCAGCCTCCCGCGCACCGCCGTACCCTAGCCCGCGATGCCGCTCCGTCTGTACAACACTCTCACCAAACAAACCGAGCCGTTCGTGCCGATCGAGCCGAACCGCGTCACCTTCTATTCCTGTGGCCCAACGGTCTACGACTTCGCCCACATCGGCAATTTTCGATCCTTCCTCGCCGCAGACCTCCTGCGACGCTGGCTCGAATCACCGCTGTGCGAAAGGGCCGATGGCAGTGGGGGGAATGGTGGGGGGGGATATCAGGTCACACAGGTGATGAACATCACCGATGTCGGGCACATGACCGACGACGACACGCCAGACGGCGCCGGCGAAGACAAGATGGAAGCCGCCCGAGCACGCCTGCTGGAGAGCAAGAAGTCGGGCAAACTCCCCCCCGGCGCGTCCGAATCCCTCGATCCGAACGATCCGTACGGCATCGCGAATTTCTACGCCGACGCCTTCCTCGAAGACGCCCGCACGCTGGGCATGAAGGTCGTCGACGACGCGGTTGCCCGCCCCGAACTCATGCCCCGCCCGACCCGCGTCATCGCGCAGATGCTCGAGATGATCCTCGACCTCGTGGACAAGGACCACGCGTACGTCGCCTTGGACGGCGTCGCGTACTTCGCCACCCAGTCCTTCCCCCCGTACGGCAAACTCTCCGGCAACACACTCGAAGACCTCCGCTCCGGCGCGGGCGGGCGCGTCTCCGCAGAAACCCAACAGATCAAGCAACACCCCGCGGACTTCATGCTCTGGAAACCCGACCCCGCGCACCTCATGCGCTGGGATCCGCCGCAAGAGCTCGCACACAAACCCGAACTCGCCGCCAAAGTGCGCGAACTCGGATTAAAAGAAGGCTACCCCGGGTGGCACCTCGAATGCTCCGTCATGGCGCGCGACGTGCTCGGCGACGAGATCGACCTCCACTCGGGCGGCGAGGACAATATCTTCCCGCACCACGAGTGCGAGATCGCCCAGTCCTGCTGCGCAACAGGGCGCAACCACTTCGCCCGCTACTGGTTCCACCCGCGCTTCCTCCAGGTCGAGGGCGCGAAGATGTCCAAGAGCAAGGGCAACTTCTTCACACTCCGCGACCTCACCGCCAAGGGGTTCTCACCCGCAGCGATCCGCCTGGAACTCATCAAGACCCACTACCGCGCCAACGCCAACTTCACCGAGCAGGGACTCAAAGACTCCGCCCGGATGATCACCCGTTTGCGAGATTTCCTCTCCCGCGCAGATGCCTCAACCGAACCCGGCGCACCCAACAAAAATGCCGCAGCCGCCTTCGCCCGCTCGATGGATGACGACCTGAACATCGCCGGCGCGATCGGCACCATCAACTCCTGGATCAACGACACACCCACGCCGACCCACGCGGATGGTGTACTCCTCCGCACGTTCGACGCCGTGCTCGGTGTCGTCGAACTCCCCGATATCGAATCTTCCGTCGAAGAAGACCCGGAAGCCGGGAAAATCGAAGACCTCCTCCGCCGCCGAACCAAGGCCCGCGCGAGCAAGGACTGGGCAGCCGCGGATGAAATCCGCGACCAGCTCGACGCGATGAGCGTCGTCGTCGAAGACTCCCCAGATGGTCCAAAGTGGACCCGCAAGGTCCAGCTATGAGCGCACCAGCACCGCTACAATCATCCCCCGTGCAAGCACCCGCGCCCACAAACCCCGACCCGCAATCGTGGCTCCCCGCGCTCGCCGGGAAGTTCATCGTCTTCGACGGCCCGGACGGCTCCGGCAAATCCACGCAGTACACCCGCTTCGCCGCACTCGCGCGCAACGCCGGGGTCCCCGTCGCCGAGATCCGCGAACCGGGCGGCACCGCCGTCGGCGAGCGCATCCGCGAGATCCTCCTCGACCCGATCCACAACGAGATGTCCCTCCGCTGCGAGATGATGCTCTACATGGCCTCCCGCGCACAGGTCGTCGAGGAAAAAATCCTCCCCGCGCTCAAACGCGGCGAACTCGTCCTCGCCGATCGCTATGTCTCCTCCACCTTCGCCTACCAGGGCGCCGCGGGCGGCTTGCCCATCGACGAGATCCAGGCAGTCGCCACCGCCGCCTGCCGCGATGCGTGGCCCGACCTCGTCGTTATCTTCGATGTCGATCAGCAGACCGCCGCGTCCAGACTCAACCCCCTGCTCGACCGCATGGAACAAAAAGGCGCCGAGTTCCACGCCCGCGTCCGCCAGGGCTACCTCGATGAAGCGCAGCGCCACCCCAACCACTACACGATCGTAGACGCCACCAAGAGCGAAGACATCGTGACCACCTCGATGCTCGACACCATCCGCGACCGCATGTCGAAATGAACGCCCCCGTATTCTCCCCGCGCCTCCTCGCCGTGCTGGGCATTTCGCAGCCCGACATCGTTGCGCAGGGCAAGATCTTCGTCGCCGATGTCGATCACACAGGCCGGCGCTTCCGCGATGCAATCAAAGCCGGTGCATCGCCCGTCACCCCACCATCCACCCAAGGCAACCGCCGCATCGCGCACCTCGCCGACCCCACAACCAATACAACCCTCACCATCCGATCACCACTCCCGGATCAGGGTTGATCCACGCCGTTCAACGCCCGATACCCAGTGCATGACCATCGCGCGAGCCATCCTCCTGACCATCGCTCTTGCTCTTGCGCTCCCAGCATGCACCGACCGCTCGCTCCAGGTCGAGATGCACGGCGGCATCCAGACCAAAGACATCAAGCAGGGCGTCGGGCTCACCGCAAAAAAGGGCTCGGGAGTCTCGGTGCGCTACCGTGTCAAGGGTGAAGACGGCCACGTCATCATCGATACCTATAAACAGGGCAAGACCCACAAGTTCAACGTCGGCGACGACACCGTCATCGTCGGGCTCGATCTCGCTGTCATCGGCATGAAACCCGGCGGCATCCGCCACGTCTCGATCCCGCCGTACTCCCACTACGGGCTCCCCGGGCACTCCGACGTCATCGGCGAGGGCGAAACCATCACCATGGAAATCGAAATGGTGAGTGTCCGCACGAGCTGGTAGCGCTACCGCTCCACCGCAATCATCGCGCGCTCGATCGTCACCCGATCCCACACCGGGCCGTACCGACCCTCCTCGACCCGGATCGTAAGTGTCTCCCCGCGCGCCTCGATGTTAAATACCGCGCTCGATGCGCCAGAGTGCAATCGCTCGCGCCACACCTCCAACCCATCCACCGCGAGCACCACCTCGCAGTCGCCCCACCGCCCGATCCCCGCGGGCAGGCGCGCACCGCCCGAGATCCGCGTCGTCCCCTCGGGCAGTTCGTACACCACCTCCATCGGGCCCGGCAGCACTATATCCCCAGCGCGCAGCGCGATATCCGTCCGCACCACCCGCGCCTCGCGCTCGATCCCCCACGCATAAAGCCTCTCATCCAGACCGCGCTGCTCAATCGGCTCAAGCGAACTCAACGCAACGATCCCGCCCGCCTCAAACGCAAGCCCATCCACCCAGCGCATCTCGTACCGCGCCGACTGCCCACCCGTCAGCGAGAGCGAGATCACACCGCTCGATTCCGTCAGCGCCGAATCCACCTGCGCAACCGTCCCGTCAGCGAGCCACACAATCATCCCAGTAAGAGGCTTGCTCGGGTTCGATAGCGCCGCGCCCGCCACCCGATCGTGCTCCACCCGCACAACACCACTCTCAGTTTCGATCTCCACCGGCTCGCCAAGCTCGATCACAAACCCGCTCAGGCGATCACCATTGACCAACAACAACTCGTCCTCAACCCGCTCGCCCGTGCCAAGCGCCTCATGCGCACTGCGCGTCCGCGCCATAACCGCGATGTCCTCCAGCGCAATCGTGATCTCACCGAACGAAGAATGCTCCCACACAATCACCTCACCGCCCCCCGCAGTCGGCACAAGCCTGCCCGGCAACCGCTGCCCGTCCACCAACTCCACCACACCCTCGTCCGCGCCACCGATGCCCGCCTCACCGATCGACGCCGCGCCTGTATTCATAACCGGCAGCAGCGCAATCAACGAACCAATCGGCGCCCGACGCGTCCGACCGGAATCATCCACGTACTCCACCTCCCGCCCGTCCAGACCAACCAGAGACACACTCCGCGAACGAAGCTGATTATCAATCAGCGTCGCGGGCCACGGCCCTTGTGCGCACGCAACCCCCGCGATCCACCCAACGCCAAACACCATCACAAACCGTTTCACCACACGCACGCTCATTTCTGGAAGATCGGCAGATACCGCTTGGGCATCTGCAAAATAATCAACGCCATCGCGGTACCGTAGGCGTTCCCCGCGTGGGCATCCGTCCAACTCCCGTCCTCGATCTGTTTCTCGATCAATTCATCACGGATCGCCGCCCACCAATTCCCCCAGGACGTGCCCCCCGCCATAAACATCGCCTGCACCGCGTAGTAGTGCCCGTAAAAATAGTGGCTCCCCCCGATCCCACTGGACTTGCCAGGGAACGCTTTCGACTCCAGGTACCCCACGCCCCGATCGATCATCTCATCCTCGTACACGCCCGCATAAAAAAGACTCGCCACACCCGCCGCCGTGCGAGGCCAAGCGCTCGCGCCGTGCCCCTGCTGATACCGGAATCCGCCGTCCTGCGTGTTGTGACACCCGTTTACATAATCAATCGCGCGCTCGATTGTCTGTTTCGGGATCTCGATCCCCGCGTTCCGCGCGCTCCGCAGCGCCATAATCTGACAGATCGTCACCGAGATATCCGCGTCGTGCGGCACCGGGTTGTACCGCCAACCCCCCTCGTCGTTCTGGGTCTGTACGATCAACCGGTTCGCCTTCACCAGCGCGTCGTACACCCGCGCGGACCGCGCCGAGTCCGCCCCGCCAGCCGTCATCCCGTACACCTCCCCGAGAAACAACGCAGCAAACCCGTGCCCATACATCGGCCCGTGGCTCGTCTCCGCCGCAATCAACCCTGTTTCATTCACATTGTTCAGAATGAAATCCAACCCCCGATCGATCACCCGACCGTACTCCCCCCGACCCGGCATGTGCCCGTCCGCCATAAACGCAAGACAAGCAAGCGCCGTGATCCCAACATGCTTGCCGTACCGCCCGCCGCTATACGCCCCGTCATCCTCCTGCAGCGCCGCGAGTGCGCGCAACCCCTTCTCGATCACCGGATCAAGTTCCGCCGTGATCTCCCCCTCCGCCGGCGCGTTCGCCGCGCTGGGTACAACCTCTTCCGCGGGCGGCGCAGCCTCTTCCGCCTCCTGCGCATGCGCACCGATCGCAACCGTCCCAAATACAACCGCCGTCAGCATCAACCATCGTGCGCTCATTCCGCCGCACCTTCCTCCGCCAGCCTGCGGTAATACGCCTCAGTCTGCTCCTTGTACCGCGAACTGAACACGTCGTTCAGCCCCTCAAGCAGCGTCTCGCGCACCCGCTCGGGCAGCGCACCCCACCCCGCACCAACCGCCTCGATCAATTCGTTCTTCCCCTCGCTGTAAGACGGATCACCCGCACCGCCCTGCCCGCCGCCGGCTTCACCACCCCCCTCCTGTTGCTGTTGCCCACTCTCCTGACCCCCGCTCTGCGGCGGCGTGTTCCCGGAAGATTCACCCGAAGACGCAGACCCCGAACCGCCGCCCCCCTGCGAATCCTGCGATTGTTCGATCAGAATATCCAGCTTGAGCAATATCTCTTCCTGCAGCCGCTGCGTCACCACGCCCCCGTCCCGCCCGCGCTGCAGCCGAACCGCCGCCTCCTGCATCTGCTTGATCGCCTGCACAAACTGCTCGCCAAGCTCCTCGTTCGTCAACTCCCGCTCTAACTCCGCCTTGTTCGTATCCAGCGCAGCATCATCCGTTGCCCCATCCATTTCTTTACCGATGCCCAGCAACTCATCCAACCCGGGCAGCGCTGTTTGAACCTGTTCCTGCTCTGCCGCCTCTTCCTGCGCAGGCGCCGTCGCCGCGGGCTCGGTGTCCCGAGCACACACAACCGCCCCGTTCATCATCACCAACGCCAGTATCGATGCCCGCGCGATCATTGCCCGCCCTCCTTTTCATCATCTGTCTTCTCGATATGAAATTCAAGTTCGTCGTCGCCGCCGTCCGCACCCTGCTGCACGCGCTGTATCAGATCTGTCCCGATATCAAACAATTCGAGCTGCATCACCCCAGCCTCTTCGAGCCCCGGCGCATCATGCAGATCATCCGCCTCGCGCGTCATCTCCGTCAGATCACCCTGCAGCGCACGCAACAACCGCAACTCCTTCACCGGCGGGATCAATTTCTCGCCGCCCCCGCCCGAACCGCTCCCGCTCCCACCGCCATCGCTTGCGCCATCATCGAATGGTGAATCGGGCTGCTTCGGGTCCGCGAGCGCCTCAAGGATCATCGCGATCGAACGGATCGCCCGATCCTGATGCGGGAGTGACGCCCCCGGATCGACATCTTCAGTCAACAAGTCCGCCGAGCGCTCGATCGCGCTCACCGCACGCCTGTGCGCATACTCGAATACCTTTGCCTCGCGCAACTCACCGGTTTTCTCCATCAACTCCTCAAGCCGATCGAGCAACCCCCGCTGCACCTCGCCGCCCTTGCGGATCAATACGCGGTCCCGTCGGCTCAACCGTTCCAGCGCCGCAAACCGCTCCATCTTCCCCCGCAGCTCAACCTGCTGCTCCAGCACCTCGCGGTACGCCCGCTTGAGTTCCCGCTTCTTCTTCTCCTGCTCCCGGCTCTCCGCCGCCGCCTCAACCTCTTCAGCGCGCTCCTTCGCCCGGACAAGCAACTCAAGACTCCGCGACTCATGCTCCCGGATCGCCGTGCTGTCCCGATCCACCGCGCGCAGCCCCTGCACCGCGCTCGTCTGCGCCCCCGCAGCCCGATCCAGTATCCCCGCGACCGGTGCCAACTCCGCGCCGCCCCGCCGCGCCGTATCCAATACGCCCAGCGTATTCGTGTTCAGCGCGATCATCCCGCGATCGAGCCCGTCGAGTGTCTTCCCGTCATCAACCCGCACATCGAGCGCCGCGAGCGCCCCGCTCTGATCCCGGATCAACCGCCCGAGCGATTCGATGATCGAACGCACGATCCGCCGCAGCGCCTCGTCCCGCGCCCGCTCGATCTCGTCAAGATCCTCAAGCATCTCCTCGAGCGCCTCGACCGCCTCCTGCTGCTGATCGCCCGCGCTCGCCATGCGGTTCTGCTGCGCCGACTCCGCCGCCTGCTGCATCTTCTGCGCAACCTGTTTCTGCTCCGCCCGATCCGCAGCACGCTGCATCCCCTGCGCCGTGCCCGGGTCCGCTTCCTGCATATCCGCCGCCCGCTCGCGCAGTTCCTCCTGCACGTTCTCCATCTGCTCTCGCAGTTCCTCCTGCTCGCGGACAATCCGCTCCTGCTCCGCCCGCTCGCCCGCGCTCAGTTCTTCAGACTGCCGACCCGCGGTCTGCCGTCCCGCCCGCTGCGTCTCTTCCATCAGCTCGCGCTGCTCGCGCAACACACCCTCGATCGCATTGCGCACAACCCAGCTGTCCTCGCCCCGATCGAGCATCTCGATCAGGTTCGCCAGCTCGCGCTGCGTCTCCTCCTGTGCGTCCTCCGCCGCAACCCGCTCCCGCTGCTGCTCGCCGCTGTCCTCGCTCTGCTGCGACTTATCCATCGCCTCGCCCGCTCGCGCAGAAGCCCGCCCCGCCGCCTCCAGGCTCTCGCGCGCCGCCGCGAGCATGTCGTCCAGCGCCTCGTCTTCCAGGTTGTTCCGCGCCGCCCGCTCCGCCATCCGATCAACCGCCTCGCGCTGACGCTCGATCCGTTCGCCGATCTGCGATTGCCCACGCGCACCCTCTTCATCAACGCCCCTCTCCCCCAGCCGCTCACGCATCGCGCCCTGACGCGTCTCGATCCGGATCGCGCTCTGCCGCACATCCGCCAAACCCCCGCGCATCTCCTCAACAAATTGTTCCGCTGAGATCACCCGCAAGATGCGCACTTCCGAACGACTCGCCTCGCGGATCACACCCTCCACCGCAAAGATATCCAGCGCCACCGCTGTCAGTTGCACCTCGTCGCCAGCCCGCACACCCAACCCACCCAGATCAACAGTCGCCTCTGCCGTCAGCGCCCGCTCGAGCCCCTCCCCCTCAACCCGAGCGGTCTCGATCGCGCCGCCAACAGATTCCAGCGCGCCGCCAGGCCCGCTCGGCACACCATCGTTGCTCCCCGCCGGCGCAAACCGTTCACGCTCGATCGTCAACCACCGCACACCAACGTCATCTCGCGCCTCACCAACCACCTCCACCACCGCGCCGGGCAGCACCGTCTCATCCATCGCCGGCTCGATAATTGTCACGCTCGCCGTCCGGTCCTCGCGCGCTTCAAAGCGGAACACCGCCGGATCAACCGAGCCGATCCCGTGCTCATCCTCGAGTTCAATAGAGAGCCGTGTCGTCTCGCCGAGCAACCACCGCGCATGCCATGTGTCCCCATCGAGTTCCGCCTGCCCATCCTCGCCCAGCGCAGCCAATACCCCATTCCGCACCCGCGCCCGCTTGTTCAACTCCACCCGCAACTCCACGCTCGACCCCGCGAGCGAGACCGGCGCGATCGCCCGCTCGTCCGTGCCGGGCCCGAGGTCCACCGTCCGCACCGAGTCCTCGCCGCCGATATACGCCGGCGAAGTAATCACCGCTTCGGCACGCACCACCGACGGCGGCTCAACAAGCACAACCCTCGCCCACTCCGTCTGATCATCCTCGCTCTCAAACCGATACTCCACCGCGTCCCCGCTCGGTTCGATCAGCCGTTCAAACAACTGCCCTTCCAACCCAGACGAGTCAGGTGTAGCGGGGGCATTGACCACACGCTCCTGCCATGTCATCGCCTCCCGGCGCGAACGCACCACCTCGCCGTCATCGATCACGCGATACCGCACCACAACATCCGAACGCTCAACATCCCCGCTCCACTTCGTCAACGCCGCACGCATCGCCAGCGCAGTACCCAGCGCGTGTACCTCTGCGCCGGTCACATCAGCAACGTTCGTCCGCCTGGGCCACTCCGCGCCGCTCCACGGCACCAGCACCCGCGCCGCGCCGATCCCGAACATCGTGGGTAACAAAATCCCGATCACGAGCAGCACAACCAACCCGGTGCCCAACGCCCCGCCGCGCTGCCTCGCCGACTCGCCGCGCAGCACACCCGCCGCCATCGCCCATCCCCAGTCACCGCCAACCTCCCGAACCACCCGCGCCGAAAACGCACCGCCGATCCGCTGATCCCCACCTAATTCACCTACTAATCCCCGCGTCTCTTCGTCCGCCTCAGCCTTCCCGCCGAAGCCCGCGAAGTCCACCGCGCTCGCCAACCTCCCCCGCAACTCGGGCCGTACACGCTCGATCCGCAGCGCGATATCCGTAAGCGATGGCGCAAACCGTACCGCGGGCAACACATGCCGCCGCACCGACCACACCACCGCACCGACCCCGCCAACCAGAACCAACCCGCGCAAAAACACCGGCAGACGCACCACGAGATCCAGCATCGCCTCCCCGAACACCGCCGCCAACACCACACCCGCCAACACCGCCACCCGCTGCACGATCAGCAACGCACGCGCTCGCGCTCGCACACGACGCAGATCCCTGATCAACCCATCGATTTGTCCAGATCCTTCGTCCATCGACTACTCCGTTACCGCATCGCCTTATATCAGCCGGATCACTCTACGCCCCGCCCATTCCACCGAGAGCAACATGACGACAATAATCATCGCCATAGGGGTGTCCCACAGCGCCTCCGCGGTTTCATCCCAGACAACAACCCGCCGCTTTGGAAGCAGCGCCGGGTCCACAAACAATTCCCCGAACGTCCCCTCGTCGAGTACCCGCCCGCCCGTCTGCTCGCTCAACCGCGCCAGCGCCTCGTGATCCGTCTCCGGATGACGCAACTCATCATCCGCAACAATCACCTCAACCTCCGCCTCCAGATCCAACCCCGCCAACAACGGCTCACTCACCTCGCCGTCCCAAACCCCCGCCGCCGCAGGCACCCACGTCGCGGAATACACCCGCCCGCTCTCACCCTCCGGGCGAAGCGTCACCATCGCGCGGACCGCTTCATCATCAAAATCACCCGCCGCAGCGCGCCGCTCAAGCTCAACCCCAATAGACGGCAAGCCGAGTTCCACCAACGACTGATCCAGCAATTCAATACTCACCCGCGCCGCCGTATCCACCACCGCGCGCCTCGGCTCGATCCGCACCACCGCGCTCACACCAGACCGCGCAAGACTCTCGCGACCAAGCATCCGGATCATCTGCACCCAGAACCGTTCGAAGTACGCCTCCCCGCGCCCGTACCGCCAGCGCCACGTCTCGTCTGTCGCTATATACATCGCGCGCCCCGCCCCGTACCGCATCGTCATCACGATCGGCCATTCGTCCCCGCCGTACACACCCCTGCCAACCGCCAGCACCTCCGCCGTAGGCTTCATCCCGCGCACATCGATCCGCTGCGCACCCTCGATCCGCGACCACCCCGTCGCCGGATCGCTCAACTCCTCGGGCCATTCACCCTCGATCCCGCCGAGCCGCATCACACCAAGACGATCTGCGCCCTCCGTCGGCGCGAGCACCACCGGCTCGCCAACCTCTTGCCCGTCCGCGCCAGCGCGCGTCATAGGCAACAGATCACCAAGCGGCGTCGCCCACCACCCGTTCGGCGTATGCCCGGGCCCGCCGATCCAGATCAGCCCGCCACCCCGGATCGAAATATGCTCGCGCAGCTGCGCGAGTTGCTCGTGCGTAAACACCTCGGGGCTCACATCGCCCATCAGCACCACATCAAACTCCGCCCATGTTTCAAGCGAATCTGGCAGCACATCAAGCTCGATATTCCCCTCCTGCGTGTACCGCCTGTCCCGCGCCAGAATCAACGACGAACTCGTGATCGATTTCTCGCGCAACAACAGATTCCGCAGATACCGCTGCTCCCACCGCGGCGCGCCATCGATATACAACACCCGCATCGGGCGATCGACCAATTCGATCTCCACCCGCCTGGTGTTGTTCCCCGCGATCAGGTCCACCCCCTCCGTCACAATCTCAACATCCCACTCCCGAATACCCGCCGCATCCTCCCGGCTCACCAGCGCCACATCCGCCACCGATTCCCCCGCGCCAAACTCCACCGCACGCTCATCAAGCACACGCCGCGTCGCGCGATCCACTAACCGCACCAGCGCACCACCCGCGCTATCCTCTCCGCCCACCTGCTCGATCTCGACACGCACAGGGGTCACATCCCCCGCAAACGCAACGCCCGGCGCATCCACCCGCCGCAACGCAAGATCCCCCGCGCTCTCGGCGCTGCCCAGCCCCAATACATGCACCGGCACCCGCTCCGACTGCAACCGGCGCAGCGCATTGCGAGAAACCTCGTCCACGCTCCGCCCGTCCGTCACCACGATCACCGCGCTCAATGGTCGCGCCGCCGCACGCGCCAGCGCCTGATCCACCGCGGATCCAAGGCTCGTCCGAGCGCCGATAGGCGCGCCGAGATCGATCCCCGCCTCGCCGCGATCCAGTTCGTAAGCCCCGGAATCAAACCCGAGCCAAACCACCTCCCGCTCTTCGTCTAACGCATCCCATTGCTCTCGATACGCACCGAGCACACCACGAGCCTGTGCATCGCGCGACCGGCGCTCCACCCCATCACCACCATCCTCGATGGTCAACGATGCCGATCGATCAACCAACACCATCACCCAGTCCTTTTCCACCTGCTCCGTCCGCTTCACAAGCCGGGGCCCAAACACCAGCACCACCAGCGCGATCAACAGCAGCGCCCGCGCCGTACCCAGTCCGATCCGCCCGAGCCTGGGACCGATCAACTTCCTGTAACTCCACCACCCGAGCACAACCGCCCCCGCACCAACCAACGCCCATACCCAACCCGGCGCCTGGATATCAAACCCAAACCGCACACCATCCCCGCCGAGCGTGAGCGTATCCAGATCGAGCAACCACTCCATCATGCCGCGCGCCCCCCTGCAACAACCCCGCCCAGCACATCCCCGACCGGCACAACCTCTTCCCTGCCCCCATAACTGAACCACCGCGCAAAGCCCGTCTCCAGAAGCGCAAGCACCAGCGCCGCGATCAACAGAGGCCGGCTCCAGGGTGTCCGCGCCTCGCCCGAGCGCACCGCCGCGCCGGGATCCTGCGCATCAATCCACTCCACACTCCCGCCCTCACCCAGCGCACCCGCGAGCCACGCCTCCACAACACTCTCCGCCTGCGCGCCCGTCTTCCCACCATCCGCGTCCGGGTTCACCGCGACCAACCCTCGCTCGCGCCCGCTCGCGTCCACCGCGCGCCACACCCCGCCCCCCCGCACAACACCGCTCGTCACCCCATCCGCGTTCAACCCGATCGACCCGCCCCCGCCCTCCACAACCTCAAGCCGCGTTGACCGCACCGGCGCGCTCACCGTACCGCCCGCGATAAAACTCCACGACCCCGCCGCAACCCCGTACCCGCGACGCACAATCTCCTGCACCAGAGGCACCATCAAAGGCCGCGCAGGCAGATCCGTCCAACTCAACACCGGCGCGCTCGCCATATACACCACTAGCCCGCGCTCCGATGCACCCTCGCCCTCCTGCTCCGTACCCGGCGCACCCGCGATCACCCACGGGCGACCATCCTGCAACGAGATCACAGCATCAAACCCCGTGCCCATCCGCACCACACCAACCATCCTGTTCACCCGCACCGGCTTCACCAGATCACCCAACTCCGCGCCGATCTGCGAAAGCAACCCATCCCCACCCGATCCATCATCACCCGGCGCAAGCCGCACGCCGCCATCACCCAACTCCTCAACCTCCCGTGCAACCTCCCAATCCAATCCCAGCGCATCCGCAGCCGCGTCGGGCCACTGGTGCACCCGCTCGCCCGCAGAAGGCATCAGCACAACCAACCCGCCACCCCGTGCAAACCGACCGATCAGCCTCCAACCCTCTTCACTCACCAGATGACCCGCCGCAACAAAAACCACATCAACACTCGCAAGCGTCGGCCCATCAATCCCCGCAGGCTCGATTTCGACCGTATCGATCGGCTCGCCCTCGCTCGGCCGCAACGCGAGCGCCAACCACTCCGCCGCGCCCATCTCATCAGCGCGCCCAAACCCACCGAACCGCCGCCGAGCAATCACCCCAACCCGCAGCGCCTCGCGCACCCCGACCACCATCCTGAACACATTGTCCGCGTCCAGCGCGTCCCGATCGATCCGCGCTTCGATCACCTGCCCCCCATGAGATGATCCATCCCCCCCGCCGGATGCATCCACCGCCAGACTCACCACCGCCTCCGCCTGCCCCGCACGCCAGCGCACCCGCGTCGTCTGCGCCACCGACCCGCCGCTCCGCACACGAACCGTGCTGGTCATCTCTTCGCCGACCGCCCGCCCCGTCCGCCGAAGCCCAACCCGCACCACCTCGCCCTTGCTCACCCCGCCCGACCCCGTCAGCACCACCGGGTTCACCGTCCGCACATCGATCACCTGCACATTCCCCGCGCCCTCGCCCGAAACCCGCGTCGCTAATAACCGCACCGCCGCGCCCGTCTCAGCAGACAACTCCGCGAGCGATGCGCTCAACGCCCGCGCCGCATCCCCGGACCCCTCAAGAAAATCACTGACCACAACCACATCAACCCGCCGTGAACCACGCGCGTCCGCACCCTCGCGCGCGATGATATTCGCCGCGTGCGCAATCCCGCCCCGCACATCCGTCCGCGAATCCGTAGCACCCATCCCGTCCACAACCCGCGCGATCGCGTCCAGGTCCGAACTCGGCGAACCGACAATCACCTCCGCGCTGCCGCCCAGCCCGATCACACTCGCCCGATCCGTCCCGCTCAGCGCACCGAGCACACCCTTCGCCACTTCCTTGTGCCGATCCAGCGCGATCACGCCATCCCCGCCCCGCACACCAGACGCGATCCCATTATCAATCAGCAGATACACATCCCGTCCGCCGCCGCCCAGCACACCCGCCGCCTCCAGCACGGGCCGTCCGAGCGCCAGCGCAAGCAGCGCAACAACAAGACACCGCGCAACCAATAAAATTAGATGCTGTAAACGCAGCTTGTTCCGCTGCCGCTTGTACGCCTCGATCACAAACCGCATCGCCGCCCACTCGATCGGCCTCCGCCGTCTGCGCAGCAACAGGTGAATAATGATCGGGATCGATACACACGCCAACCCCGCCGCCGCTAACCCTGCGTGCAAAAACGTCATCCGACCTTGCTCCGCTTCAGGATGTTCTGCCGCTTGGCGATAAACGCCGCGAGCGTCGGCCCCAACCACTCGTGCGTGCTCACCAGCTGATAATCAAACCCGAACCCCCGCGCGATCTTGTGCACACGGTCGATGTGCGCACGGAACGCCTCAAGGTACGCGCCACGGATCGCACGCGGATCAACCCGCACCCGACCCTCACCCTCCATCCCGTCGAACGGCGCCATGTCCTGAAAATCAAACGTCTGCTCGAGCCGATCCACCACCTGACACAAAATCACATCGTGCCGACGATGCTTGATCCGCGCCAGCGCCGTACGCAGCCGCTCGGGATCCTCGTAGAAATCACTGATAATCCCGATCAGGCACCGGTTGTTCAGCTTCGCCAACACCTGATCCACCACCCGCCCGATATCCGTCCCCTGATCCACCGGGTGCGTCGCTAAACCGTTCACAACCCGCCGCCACTGCCCCTGCGCGCTCGACCGCGCCACCATCGTCCGCAGCTCATCCGCGAACACACCAACCCCGACCCGATCGCCCTGCCGCAGCGCCATGTAGCTCAGCGCCGCCGTCACCGCCGTCGCGTGATCAAACTTCCGCCACTCGCCGCGCCCGTCCGGGCTCGTCGCCCGCCCCGTCCCGCTCGCGTCGCTGAACAACCGCGACCCATACGCCATCGACCCGCTCGAATCCACAAGCAACACAAGATCAAGATTCGTCTCCTGCTCGTACTGCTTCAGATGCAGCTTGTCGCTGCGCCCATACACCTTCCAGTCCAAGTGCCGGATGTCATCACCCGCCACGTAAGGCCGGTGCTGCGCAAACTCCACACTGAACCCATAATGCGGCGAGCGGTGCATCCCGCTCATCACACCCTCCACCACCATCTTCGCGCGAAGCTGGAATGTCCCCAACCGCGCGAGCGTCTGCGGGTGCAGATACACCGTCGCGTCGTGCTCGCCGCTGCGCCCACGCCCAATGGATGTAAAAGATGTATCGCTCAAGACGTACCCCCGACCTCGATCTGCGACTCGATCTCATCTAGGTGCTCATCTAGCCACTCGTGGATGTGAACGAAATCGTCCTCCTTCAACTCGCGTACACGCGGCCGATCGTACCTGTCACGCGTTATCTCGACACCCGGAATGACCGCATCGTTACGCAGCAATCCCGCCACTATGACAAGCTGCTGGGCCGGACCTTGCATCCAAGGGATATGCGATTCGCCCAAAAAGTCCTCGGCGACTACTGCAATCAGCTTGTTCTGATGATCTGTACTAAGTTGGTTCATCCATTTCCAGTACTGCGTACCACTAATGGTCCGTGCAAAGTGAGTGCGTTCGTATTCCATATCCCAAAGGCGCTCGATTACTGTAGATAAAATCTGTAATCCGCCTTCATCATCTACACGCTTGGCTAACCCGCTCCCCATTTCATACCAGATATACCAGTCTAAATCGTCATTCATGAATAACGACCAGGCAACCTGTTCGGTTTTTGCCGTCCAATCCAACCGCCGAACTTCTTGAATCCAATTTCTGAGTTGAATCCGGTGGACATTGTCTGCGTACAAATCCTGAATCACATCGGACTGAACAGAATCCTCCCATGTATTTCTAATGATGGTGCCCCACACATCGAATCGTAGATAACACACCCCCGCATCCTTCATCCGCAGGTGGAAGTTCGTACTTATTCCGGGACTGCCGCAATAGCAGTTCGGAGGACTGAATCGCTCCCCGTATCCATCACCGTCAACATCCGCTCCACCGAACGTGCCATACCACATGCTAGCCATGTTGTCGCGCACATCATGCATCCCCGCCCGCTTTGTCTCCTCGTTGAACTCGATCTCGATGTCATCCCCCAGCGACATAAACACAACCGGCAGCACCGCACAATCATCTATCGCGCACAATTCGTTGAACGCCGCTTCCCGGCGCTCGATCGGCTCAAGCAGATCGCTCATCACATCGATCAACACCGCCGCATGATTCTCGATCGTGCCAACATGCGCCATACGCATTTCGAGCGGATCTTCCGCGCGCACCGATCCACAGACCGCCAACACCCCACACGCGCCCGCGATCAACGCGGAGCGCTTCACCGCATCACCGAATCCATCTGACGCTGCTCCTCGCCGCTCGATCCCTCGACCGGCACGATCTCCAGCAGCTTCTCGATCACATCGTCCGTCGTCACCCCATCCGCCTCCGCGTTGAAGTTCGTGATCAGGCGATGCCGCAGCACGGGCCGCGCAACACTCCGCACATGATCCGCCGTCACGTGGAACGACCCCTCCAGCACCGCCCGCGCTTTCGAAGCAAGAATAATATTCTGACTCGCGCGAGGCCCGGCACCCCAGCTCAGATAATCACGCACGATCTCAGGCTTGGGCGCCTCGGCGCTGTGCTCTTTGATCCGTGTCGCGCGCACAAGACGCAGCGCATACTTGATCACGTGATCCGCAACCGGCGCCTGACGCACCAGCTCCTGCACCCGCTTTACATCCTCACCATCCAGCACCGGGCTCGGCGTGAACTTCTCGTTGCTCGTCGTCCGACGAATAATCTCCGCCTCGTCCGCCTCGCTCGGGTACCCGATCGTGATCATGAACATGAACCGATCCAGCTGCGCCTCCGGAAGCGGGTACGTCCCCTCCTGCTCGATCGGGTTTTGCGTCGCCAGCACGAAGAACGGCTCGGGCAGCTTGTGCATCATGCCCCCCGCCGTCACCTGGTGCTCCTGCATCGCCTCGAGCAGCGCCGCCTGCGTCTTGGGAGGCGTCCGGTTGATCTCGTCCGCAAGCACAACATTCGCGAAGATCGGCCCCTTCACAAACCGCAGCTCGCGCGAACCAGTCGTCTTATCCTCTTCGATCACTTCCGTGCCCGTGATATCGCTGGGCATCAAATCAGGCGTGAACTGGATCCTGCTGAAACTCAGACTCACACTCTTACTAAGTGTCGAGATCAGCAGCGTCTTCGCCAAACCCGGCACACCAACCAACAGCGCGTGCCCGCCGCAGAACATCGTCAGCAGCAGCTCCTCCACCACCTCGTCCTGCCCGACGATCACCTTCCCAACCTGCTCACGCAGCTTGTCGTGCGCCTCGCGCACCTGCGCGACCGCCTCCTCGGGATTCGTGGTCTGAATATGAGCACCCTGGGCGAGCGGATCAGGCATGACGCATCCTCCTAATACCTCCCGAACCATCGGCGGTTTCCGCCAAAGACATGCCTCGAAAGGGGTTCAAGAATCATACCGGGCACGCCTGCCCAAGTTCGCCCAGATCCCCCTCAATACACGATGTTCGCCCACGGGCTCGTGCCAAGCACCCCGCCCGGATACGTCGCCCCCGCCGTGCTCCCGCCGTTGACATTGATCGCCGTTCCGCCGCCGAGAAAGCTCTGTGCCACCGTGTTGCCAATGCAGATCGATCCAGAAACACTCACCAGAATCCCCGTTCCCCCTCCCGCCATGATCACCGTGTCCCCCTCCACGTGGTTCCCCCCGCCCTGCGTCCAGATCCCTGCCGTCGTCGCCGCAAGCATCGTGATGTTGTTTCCCTCGGCGCGAACCCCGTAATCCCCGCTCTTCGTCACCGAGCACCCACGAACAATCCCCGACCCCGCGATCCAAACCCCCGACGTGCCGCTGCCCGATATCTGGCACCCCTCAACAAGACAATCGCCCAACGCCTTGATCCCCGTCCCCTGACCGAGCGTCACAGTGCAATCCCGCACCCCGCTGTCCACATCCACAACCACATTCCCCCCCGACGTCCGCTCCGTGTTTACCCACATTCCTCCGTCGGCCTCTTCTACTTATATAGAGAGAGAGAAAGACAGTATTAGTAGAAGTAAGCCCTGTCGCGCAGTGGATAACACGCGAAATAGCACCGATCTGTCCCGTATATGCGCCGATCTCACGCGATCGTGCATCTGAGCAACCTGTCACTACTGTGTCGCGCAACTCCACTCGCTAGGTGTCCATCTGAACACCCGTCGCTATCCACGAATCGCACACATCCCCAGACAATCGATAAAACACCCTGCGAAGCCGAGTTATCCACAAATAATCCACATGCTCCAAAACACCCCGGCACCGACCAGATCGCGCACGCGCCACTCCTGATAAACCGATCCCGGATGATGAAAATAGGGCTAGACCGCCTGCTGGAACCGCTGCTCCAGCGCTTCGATCACCCGGCTCAACTGCTCGTCGTCGTTGCGCTTCCGCTCGATCGTCCGCACCGCGTGCATCACCGTGGTGTGATCACGCCCGCCGAAGTACCCGCCGATCTCTTCGAGCGAGTACCGCGTGTGCTTGCGCGCAAGATACATGCACACCTGCCGAGGATGCGCGATCGACTTCTGCCGCCGCTTCGACTGCAGATCGGTCAGCTTCACACCGTAGTAATCCACCACACCATCAATGATGTTCGTGATCGTCACCTCGGGCGTCAGCCCGCCCATGCTGCGCCCGCGCGGATCCACCGCCGCCTGCGCATGCTCCATCCCGATCGGCTTCCCATCCCCCCGTTGCAGCGCCTGCACCCGCACCACCGTTCCCTCGAGTTCACGGATATTGCTCTGCACCTTCGCCGCGATGAAGCACGCCACATCGTCCGGGATGTCCATCCCCCGGATGAGCCCCTTCTGCTTCACGATCTCCACGCGCGTCTCGTACGACGGCGCGTGAAGCTCCACAACTAGCCCGCACTGGAATCGGCTCACAAGCCGCGCCTCAAGATCCGGGATGTCCTGCGGCGGACGATCCGACGAGAGCACAATCTGTTTGCCCGACTGGTACAGCACATTGAACGTGTGGAAGAACTCTTCCTGCGTGCGATCGCGCTTCGCCAGAAACTGGATATCGTCGATTACCAGGCAGTCCACATCACGGAACCGATGTTGGAAACCCGACATCTGCCCCAGCTTCACCGCCTCCATGAACTGCGTCATGAACCCCTCGCACGAGACGTAATGAATCCCGAGCTTCTGCGAATCGTCTTCGAGCAACCGCTGACACACCGCCTGAAGCAGGTGCGTCTTGCCGAGCCCCACCCCGCCGTAGATGAACAGCGGGTTGTACGACGAACCCAATCCTTCACACACCGCTTCCGCCGCCGTGTGCGCAAGGCGTGTCTCGGGACCGACAATGAAGTTCTCAAATGAGTAATCAGGGCTCAGCACGAGCGATTCATGCCCCGGCGCGACCACCCGCCGCGCGGGCGTCTCCTGCCGAGCAACACCCACCGTCCCGTTCACGATCGGCTTCGATTCCGCGACAACCTTAGGCCCCTCGTTTATGCCGCAGAAACGCACGCTCATCAGCCGCCCCGTCGCGCCCTGCAGCGCCTCGGTGAACTGATCAACGCACTGGTTATCGAGGTACCGAAGACGGACAGCCTGTTCCGAGCGCACCCAGAACACACCACCCTCAGCGCCAAGAGGCGTGAGATCCTCAAACCACTGCCTGCAAACATCCGGATGGTGCGCCCGCAAGTGCGACAGCACGTCCAACCAGACCTTCCGATCCGATTCAGTCATTTATGAAAGCCCTTTTGCAAAGGGTCAAACTCGAACATTCAACCGCGACCCACCGCCTTCGCGCGCCGCACACGTCCCAACAAGACCGTGCAGCGCTCAACCCACCAGCAATGCGCCGCGAAGCTACGCGCAGAAAGTACGCCGCGCCGTGCGCACTGTCAACACAGAAATAAAATGCTTCCCGCGCGCATGACCAAACAAAATCATGTAGCCGCCAACCGCGCAGCCTCAACGCGTTCCGCGTCCTCAACCTGCCGCTCAAACCGAGATTTATTCGCACGAAAATCCATCAAAAACTCAACGCGCTCCGCGTCTTCGCGCTTGACAATCTCACGCAATCGTTTACGCGCAGCGCCGAGATTCGACCGCCGAGATAAATGAATCAAGATCAGCTTCTCGCACTCCAACACCGGCAACCACTCCGCGATGTCATCTAAGTGCACGTGCTTACCGATCTTCGCGCGATCCTTGTGATCCTCTTCCGCGAACGTGCACTCGCAGATCACAATCTTCGCCTTCCGAACATCCTCCCGAACCATGTGTGCCCCGGGCAGCGTGTCCCCCATATATGCCACGTGTGGGATATCCAGGATCCGCGTGATATCTATCCCCTTGTCCTTGATCTCACGCAGCTTCTCCTGTGGCAGGTCAACATACTCCTGCTTGAGCTTGCTCCGCTTCTCAACCACTACATAGCCGCTCGCCGGGCATGTGTGATCCACATCAAACCGGCGCAGCATGATGTTGTTCTTGATCTCCAGATCCTCGTCCGCGTCCAGCGCAATCACCTTGTAAGGCGTCTGTTGCTGCTCCAGATCGACAAACCCCCGCATCATCCCGTGGACCGCGTCCTCGATCTCTTTCGAGCACACGATCGTCCCCGTGCCCATCCCCTGAAACTGCCGCTGCGAGCAGTAATACGCCAACCCGCCCACATGATCCATGTGCCCGTGGCTCAGCGCAACATACTTGCTCGCGAGCATCGCTCGCGGGCAACACCCCATATCGAAGCAAACATCTAATTCAGGAATCTGGACGCACGTCGCCTCACCCGCAACACTCGTGCCCTGCACGCGATACGGCGGAATAAACAAAAACCCGAGGCCAGGCTCGCGCGCAGGCGGCTTTGGAATCATGGGACCAACCTCCAGGGCAGGGTTCTCACCCAGCCGGGAACAAACCACTCATAAACGTCTCGCACTACAGATCCTACCACACCATCGGTCATCCGCCCGACCAACTCCGACCCCTTGTATCCTCAACACCATGCCCGACGCCCAGAATCTCACAACGCAGGATGTCCTCCGCGTCGCCAAACTCGCCCGCCTCGCCATCACTACAGAGCAAGCCGAAGGCTACCGAGCCCAGCTCGCAGCCATCCTCGACCACGCCGCATCTTTAAATACCCTCGATCTCGATGCCGTCGAGCCCCTCACCCACCCCCACGCCCTCGAAGACCGAACCGACGAAGACACCCCGGGCCCCACCATCCCAAACGAGATCCTCATGGCCCTCGCTCCAGACGCAGACCCACCCTTCATCAAAGTGCCCAAAGTGCTCGCCGATTCCTCAGACGCCTGATCTATGTCTACCGCCTGCCTCACCATCCAGGAAACCGCCGACGCCGTATCAACGGGGCAGTGCTCCGCACGCGATTCCATCCAATCCGCCCTCGATCGAGCCGACGCCCTCAATCCAAAGCTCAACGCCCTCCTCCAGACCCTCCACGAACCCGCCATCCGCGCCGCGACCGAGCAGGACAACCGCAGAGCAGCAGGCGATCCCATGCCCCCCCTCGCAGGCGTCCCCATCGTCATCAAAGACAACATGTGCCTGCAAGGCTCCCGGACCACCTGCGCCTCGAAAATCCTCGCCAACTACGAATCTCCCTATACCGCCACCGCACTAGAAAAACTTATCGTCGCAGGTGCTATCCCTATTGCCAAAACAAACTTAGATGAATTTGCAATGGGCTCATCCGGTGAAAATTCCGCCTTCGAGCCCACCAAAAACCCCTGGGATCCCTCCCGCGTGCCGGGCGGCTCATCATCAGGATCAGCTTCAGCAGTCGCCTCCAGAATCGTCCCCGGCGCGCTCGGCTCAGACACAGGCGGCTCAATCCGTCAGCCCGCCGCATTCTGCAACCTTGTCGGCTTCAAACCAACCTACTCCACCGTCTCGCGCTATGGCTTAGTCGCATTCGCCTCCTCACTCGATCAGATCGGGCCCCTCACCCGCACCGTCGAAGACGCCGCCCTCCTTTATCACGCCATCTCCGGCTCCGACCCGCTCGATTCAACAGCTTCTCCACACCCCATCACCAACCCCCTGACCAACCTCCACCACCCGATCGACAACCTCCGCATCGCCCTCCCCTCCGTCGCCCGCACCCACACCAACCACCCCGCAGTCACTCGCGCTCTCGAACACACCATCAAAGCCCTCACCAACCTCGGCGCCGAGATCATCGAGGTCGATCTCCCAACCCTTGATCATGCCATCTCTGCCTACTACCTCATCGCCCCCGCCGAAGCCTCCTCAAACCTCGCCCGCTTCGATGCCATCCGCTACGGAGTCCGCGCAGAACCAAAAAAGGGCGACGACCTCTTCGACCTCTACGCCAACTCCCGCGCCCAAGGCTTCGGCCCGGAAGTCCAGCGCCGCATCATGCTAGGCACCTACGCCCTCTCCGCCGGGTACTACGACGCCTACTACCGCCGTGCCTGCAAAGTTCGCCGACTCGTCAAACAGGCATTCGACAACCTCTTCCAACCAACAAACCCCTCCCTCGCCTGTCATGCCGTCCTCATGCCAACCGCCCCCCACCCCGCCTGGCAGATCGGCTCTCTCGCCGACGACCCCCTCGCTATGTACCTGGAGGACTACTACACCGTCGCCGCAAACCTCGCCGGGCTCCCCGCCATCTCCCTCCCCGCCGGTTTCTGCCACGACACCGCCGACCACCCCCTGCCGGTAGGCGTCCAACTCATCGCCCCCGCCTTCGCCGAC
>JAJDDG010000083.1 GCA_029260435.1 Phycisphaerales bacterium
GGCGAAGAATCTCGAACTCACACGGCGGGAGATCGAGCAGCTGCGGCAGTTGATGGAACAGATGCAGCAGCAAGAGCAGCAGGATCAGGATTCCGAGGATCAACAAGAGGATCAGCAGGATCAAGATCAACAACAACAGCAGCAACAACAGGGCGAGCAGGGAGATCAACAACAAGAAGACCAGCAGCAGCAGCAGGGTGAGCCGCAGGACGAGGAGAGTGAGCAGCAGCAACAGGAGGCGCAGCTCGGCGAGGAGGGCGACGAGGAGCAGGATCTCGCAGCACGCCTGATCGAGCGCGAGGAAGAAATGCGCGAAGAGATGCGCAAGGCGAAGCGGGAACGCGAACCGGTGGAGAAGGATTGGTGATGCGGCGGTTGATCGGGTTCATCTTGTGTGCGGTTGTGTTCGTCTGCTCGGCGGCTCCGGGCGCGAACGCGCAGGATGCCAAGGTCAGCGCGACGGCGCGAGTGGACACGGCTCGGACGGTGGTGGGTGATGCGATCACATATGAAATCAAGGTTGAAGGGGCGCGGAGCGCGGACACGCCGGTACTCGGTGAGATCAGCGGGGCGAATGTCTCGTACATCGGCGGGTCGGACTCGAGCGTGTCCAGTGTGATGATCATCAACGGTCGGCGGAGCGAGACGCGCCGCGAGTCGTATGTCATGCAGTGGCGGATCACGCCGACCCGGGAGGGAACGCTGCGGATCCCGGCGGCTGAGGTGCGCGTCGGCGGGGCAATCCTGAAGACAGGCGCGGTGATCGTTCGCGTCGGCGCGGCGCAGCAGACGGGGGATATGACGCTCGTGGTGCGTGCGGGGCGGGATCGCGTGTATGTCGGCGAGGCGGTGGAGGTGGTGATCCGGTGGCGGTGCATGCTCTCGCCCCGGACCGCGGAGTTCACGAACATCGGCAAAGACCAGGATGGCATCCGGTGGTTCGATGCGCCGGCGAGCCCGAACGGCGAACGCCAGGAACTCGAACTCTTGGGCGAGCGGGTGGTCGCGGCGCAGCGGGTGGTGCAGACATCGAGCGGGCAGGCGATCGAGTTTGAGATCCGGCGGTTTGTCGTGCCGCAGCGGAGCGGGAAGGTGGTGATCGGGCCGTTGAGTGTGCGGAGCGATCTCGTGGTGCGCAAGGCGCGAGGGTTTTTCGATCGGGATCAGACGCGGCGGGCGGGCGCGGTCTCCGATGCGGTGGTGCTGGATGTGCAGCCCCTGCCCACGCGGAGCGCGGGAGATGGGCAGAGGGGCGCGGTGCTCGTTGGGCGGTACGAGGTGCGGGCGAGCGCGTCGCGCGCACGAGTGCGGATGGGCGACCCGCTCACGGTGACGGTGCGGGTGATCGGCGCGATGGCGGGTCGGGTCGGGACGTTCCGCCTGGATGAGATCCCCGGGTTTTCGGATGGGTTCCGGATCTCTGATGAGGTGGAGCGGCGCGAACTAGATGATGGCTCGCTCGGGCTGACGTACACGGTGCGGGTGACGAGCGACGAAGTCACGGAAATCCCGGCGGTGGAACTCGTGTGCTTTGATACAGAGAAAGAGCAGTACCGCACGATCCGGAGCAGGGCAATCCCGCTGCACGTCGAAGCGACGCGGGTCGTGACCGCGACGGACGGGTTCGGCGCGGCGGGTGCGGGGAGCGGGAGCGGGGTGGAGGACGCGGGCGGCGGGATCATGCACAACTATTCGGGGGAGGTGCTCCTGCGTCCGATGGGGTTCTCGATTGTTGACGCCGCTCGCTCGGCGGTGTGGGTCGGCGCGGCGGCAACCCCCCCCACTCTTTTCGCGGGCGCGCTGGTGTTGATCGGTGCGCGCCGGGCGAGGGAACGGAACGGCTCGCGGAAGGCGAGCGGGAGGCGGGCGATCGGCGAAGCGCGGCGGGCGATCGGGGGGGCGGCGGATGGCGAGGGGATCGCGGCGGGTGTGCGGGGGTATATGCGCGATCGGTTCGAGATCGGCGGCGAGGTGACAGCGGACGCGATCGCGCGGGTTGCGCCGGGTGAGTCGGGGCGCGGGTTGGTCGGGGTGTTGGAACGGTGCGACGCGGCGCGGTTTGGTGCGGGTGAATCGGTTGACATCGCGGCGATGCGGGGTGAGGCGGTCGGTGCGCTGGAGGCGGTCGAGCGAGCACAGCGGAAAGGGGGCTCGGCGTGAGGTGGTTTGCAATGCTATTGATGATGATCGTGGCACGGGCGGCGGCGGGCGAAGGCGCGGATGTGCGCGGGGAGCTGGAGCGCGCGGATGCGATGTTTGTTGAGGGCGCCGCGCTGCTCGGGGCGGAGCCGACGCGCGGGGCAGCGCTGCTCGCGCAGAGTGCGGCGGTGATGGAGCGGGCGGCGGAGGATGAGGATCTGTGCAACGGGTACCTGGAATACAACATCGCGAACGCGAACCTGCTCGCGGGCGAAGTCGGGCGGGCGATCGTGCATTACCGCCGAGCGGAATTGCTCGCGGTCAACGACGAGCGCGTGCGGATGAATCTGGCGGAGGCGCGGTCGAGGGTTGTCGATCGAGTGGAAGCAAGCGGCGGGCGGCAGGTGGCGCGGACGGTGTTTTTCTGGCACTACGACGTCCCCGCGGGTTGGCGAGCGGCGGGGCTGATCGGCACCTGGGCGGCGGTCTGGCTCGGGTGGGCGTGGTGCCTGCTCGGGGGGTGGAGCGCTGCGCGGGGGTGGGTGATCGCGGCGGGAGTTGTCGGGGTGTGTGCGCTGGGGACGAGCTTGGTGGTGGAACACAACGAACGCTCGGCGCGGCGGGAGGCGGTGATCGTTGCGGATTCGGTGATCGCACGGACGGGGCCCGACGAGGCAGCGTACGGCGCGCGGTTCGAACGCCCGCTGCACCAAGGTGTCGAGGTGCGGGTGGAGGAAGAACGGGCGGGGTGGGTGTATGTGCGGCTGGCGGATGGGCGGGAGGCCTGGGTTCCCGCGAGCGCGATCGAGCGGGTATAGGCAAGCATCAGGCATCAGGAAGATGTTTTTTTCAGTGATGCTGCGCATCACTTGTTAGGAAGTGAAGAGAGGCACTGCTGTGAGAACAAGTCAGAGGGATGGGAAGAGAAGAGGCGAAGACATGCTCGCCCCTGCGGTGTGAGCATGCCACCCGGAGGTTTTCAGGCTTCGGCGGATTCGCTCGGGGTGTGCGCCTGCTGGAGGTTGTGCGGCGGGGTGTCTTTGTGCGCGATGCCGAGGACTTCTTCGATCGCGTTTGCGGCTTCGGATGAGGCGATGCGTCCGGAGAAGCGGGCGGTGATGGAGCGGAGGTTCAGGCGCTGGGCATCGCGCATTTCGGTATCGGTGAGCAGACGCTCCACGAGATCATGGAATCGGGAGGCATCCTTGAACATCGGGATGACCTCGGGGACGGCTTCGTGGTTGGCGATCAGGTTGGGCAGGGCATAGAGGCGAGTGGTGAGGAGGCGCGAGGCGATGAGCTTGAACGCGAACTCGTTGAACTTGTACACGATGACCATCGGCTTGGTCTGCTTGGCGAACTGGAGGGTGACGGTGCCCGAGACCACGAGGGCGAGGTCGCACCAGCGGGCGACGAGGTCGGTTTTCCCGACGCGGATGTCGAGCCCTTCGGGCCACCCGCCGAGCATGTTCGCGCGCTTGTAGAGCGACTCGCGGACCTCTTCTGTTGTTGCGGCAACGACACCCGAAACCCCGCCGCCGGGGTCGCCCTGGAACTGCTCGTGCAGCTTGCGGAAGGCAGCGAGGAGGACGGGGAAGTTGCGCCGGATCTCGGCGGGGCGGGAGCCGGGGAGGATTGCGATTTTGTGCGTGGTCTGGGGGAGGCTTGCGGCTTCGTCGGTGAGGGCGTCCAAGTCGATGGGTTCGTCGAAGAGGGGGTGCCCGATGAAGCGGGCGTCCACGCCCTGCGCTTTGAACCATGGTTCCTCGAATGGGAGGAGGCAGAGGACGAGGTCGGTGCGTTTGCGGAGCTTTTTGATGCGCCAGGGGCCCCACGCCCAGAGCTGGGGCGCGACGAGGTGGACGACTTTGCGATTGGCGCGTTTGGCGATCCTGCAGATGGGGAAGTTGGCGGCGGGGGAATCGACGGGGACATGGAGGACGACTTCGGGGTGGTCGGCGAGCCAGCGGGCGATGTCTTTGTTGATGCGCTGGTGCTGGCGGATTTTTTCCCAGCCGGGGATGCCGACGACGGCGTCGTGCCCGGTTTCGTCGATGATGGTGGCGCCCGCGGCGCGCATTTTCGGGCCGCCCCAGGCGAAGATGGTGAGGTCCGGGTGGCGTCTTTTGAGTTCGCGGATGACGACGGCGGCGTGGTCATCGCCCGAGGGCTCGAAGGCGGTGAAGAGGATGGCGGGATCGTGGTCCACTGCGACACTCAAGCCGATCGGGGTGGGGTTGTCAATCGGTCGGGCGGATCCATTTTCGGGGGGTGGGTATACTCCTCCCTCGCTGGCCGGGAACGGGGTTTCTGGCGGGGCGGAAGCAATCTTTCATTGGTTATGAGTGGAACGGAGCGGCAGGCATGAGCGCGATTGTGGACAAGGCGAGCAGGGCAACGAGCATGCGCACGCACACGTGCGGGCAGCTGCGCCCGGGGGATGTGGGCGCGACGGTGATGCTCTCGGGGTGGGTGAACTCCTACCGCGACCACGGGACGGGGCTCGTGTTCATCGATCTGCGGGATCGCGACGGGCTGACGCAGGTGGTTTTTGATCTGGAGGATGCGTCTCAGGACCTGCTCGACGCGGCGGACAAGCTGCGGAGCGAGGATGTGGTGCGGGTGGAGGGGACGGTGCGGGTGCGGGATGGTGGGCCGAACAAGAAGCTGGAGACGGGTGAGATCGAGGTGGTGGCGCAGACGATTACGGTGCTCGCGAAGTCGGACACGCCGCCGTTCCAGCCGAGCGATACGTCGTCTTTGCCCAACGAGGAGATGCGGCTCAAGTACCGGTATCTGGATCTGCGTCGCGACGAGATGCAGCGGATGCTGAAGACCCGCCACCGCGTGACGAAGGTTGCTCGGGATTATTTCGATGAGCACGGGTTCCTCGAGGTGGAGACGCCGATCCTGTGCAAGAGCACGCCCGAGGGGGCGCGGGACTTCCTTGTGCCTTCACGGCTCAGCCCGGGGGGGTGGTACGCGCTGCCGCAGAGCCCGCAGTTGTTCAAGCAGATTCTGATGGTGGCGGGCGCGGATCGGTATATGCAGATCACGAAGTGCTTCCGGGACGAGGACCTTCGCGCGGATCGGCAGCCGGAGTTCTCGCAGATCGATCTCGAGATGTCATTCGTATCTCGGGAAGACGTGATGACGATGATGGAAGGGTTTGTGCGTCGGCTGTGGAAAGATGTGCTGGGGTACGACGTGCCCGAGATGCAGCGGATGAGTTATTCCGAGGCGCTGGATCGGTTTGGCATCGACCGCCCGGACCTGCGGTTCGGGCTCGAATTGGTGGACATCTCGGATCTCGCGGCGAAGACCGACTTCAAGGTGTTTACTGGTGCGCTGGAGAAGCGGAAGGGGTGCGTGAAGGCGATCCGCGTTCCTGGTGGGGCGAGCAAGCTGACGCGGAAGCTGACGGACGGGTACACGGAGTTTGTGAAGCAGTTCGGCGCGGGGGGCGTGCCGGTCGCGAAGGTTGGCGCGGACGGACTGGAGACGGGGATCGCGCGGTTCGTTGAATCGATCGCACCGGAGCTGATCGAGCGGCTAGGCGCAGAGGAGGGGGACACGATCCTGTTCGGCGCGGACAGCTACGCGACGTGCACGCGCGCTCTGGGCGAGCTGCGGATCAAGGTGGCGAAGGATCTGGATCTGATCGACCCGAACAAGTGGGCGTTCTTGTGGGTGCAGGACTTCCCGATGTTTGAGTATGACGAGGAGAGCAAGCGGTTCTACTCGATGCACCATCCGTTCACGGGGCCTTCTGCGGACCAGCTAGAGAAGTTCCTGGGCGCGGACCCGAGCGACCGGGACACGCTCGAGGGGATCGTGTCCGACGGGTACGACATCGTGGTGAACGGCTCGGAGATCGGCGGGGGTTCGATTCGTATCCACCGGCAGGATGTGCAGAAGAAGGTGTTCCAGCTGCTGGGCATCTCGGAGGAGGAGGCGGAGGCGAAGTTCTCGTTCCTGCTCGATGCGCTGCGGTTCGGGGCACCGCCCCACGGCGGGGTGGCGTTCGGTCTCGACCGGGTGGTGATGCACCTGGCGGGGACGGACAATATCCGAGACGTGATCGCGTTCCCGAAGACGCAGACGGGGTCGGACGTGATGTGCGAAGCGCCGAACGAGGTGGACGCGGAGCAGTTGGCGGAGCTGTTTGTGGCGAATGTTGGGGTGCCCGAGCCCACGGCCTCCTGACACCCTCATGCCCGCTCGTGCTGCCTGAACAGCCAAAGAGGGCCAGTTTTGGGGCATCGTTTCTCGGACCGAAAAGGGGTGGGTGGGAATCCGATGAATATCTGATGGGGGGTGTTGCGCTCGGTGGGTAGGGTGCGTACTGGGGGTGTGCCCGGCGGTCGGCTTGGGCATGAACCAAGGAGTGACGCGATGAAGCGGATAGTTGCGACGGGCGTAGTGGGCATGATGAGCTGCGTGGGCGGTGTGGCGATGGGCGGGGGGATTGACGCGGCGTGGGTGGAGGCGGACGCGGGGTGGGTTGCGCACATCGATGTGGAAGGGTTGATGCGCTCGGAGATCGGCTCCGCGGTGCTCGAGATTGTGGGGATGAACGACGAGGGGGTCACGTTTGAAGAAATGATGGCGATGCTGAAGGACGGCGTCGAGGACGAGGAACTCGGGCTGGCGGTGATGCGCGAGATCCGGGATGTGACGGTGATCGGGAAGGACGACGACGAGCCGGACCTGGTTGTAGCGCGGACGAGCGGTGTGGTCCATGCGCTGCTCGAAGTGATGAAAGAAGAAGACAAGTTCCAGATGATCGAGAAGGATGGGCACTCGATCGTGTCGTGGACCGAGGACAACGGAAATGATCGGGATGGGTTCGTGGTGGTATTGCCCACGGCGGATAAGGAAACCTTCCGGGTGGTGGTGAGCGATTCAATCGATAAGTTGGTCGGGGCGATCACGGCTTCGCATGTGCGGCGGGATGGCCCGGATTGGATCGACGGAGCGGATGGCAAGCTGGTGTTTCTGCATATTGAGAAACCCGCGGAGATGAGTGGGCATGACCTGCCGGCGTTCTTGCAGGATGCGGGCGAGATCGAGTTCTCGCTGAGCGAGCGGGACGGGGATCTGGACGCGAGTGTGATCATCGAAACAGGGAACGAGGATGCGGCGATCAACCTTGTGGCGTTTGCGAACGGGATGATGGCGCTGGGGCGGATGGCTGCGAGCGACGAGCCGGAACTCGCGGAGCTGCTCACGCTCACGAAGGGGCTTCGGCTCCGGGCGGACGGCACCGCGGTGCTGGTGAACCTGACGGTTGATGTGCACACGCTGCTCGAAACGGTCGGGCCTCTGCTGGAGATCACGGATGATGAAGTCAAGGTGAAGATCGACATCGACACGGATAAGTACGAGTAAGGCGGTACCGTTGAGCACGATGAGCCTCCCCATTGAAGACACCCCGGCGGCCCCTGTGCGAGAACGCGCGGGGGCTGCCGCACGCGCCGAGACGGAGCTCGACGGGGCGTTGATCCGTGCGGCGAAGGGCGGGTGCATGGAATCGTTCGAGCGGCTGGTGCGTCGGTACGAGAAGCGGATCGTGTGCTATGTGCAGAAGCGGACAGGGCACACGGTGGACGCGGAGGATGTTGCGCAGGAGACGTTCATCAAGGTATGGGGGGCGCTGGATCGGTTCGAAGAGGGGCGTGCGTTCAAGCCCTGGCTCTTTACGATCGCGACGCGGGAGGCGATCAGCCACGCCCGTAAGGCGCAGCGGCGGGGGAAGCTGGTCGATGCGCTGCGGAGCGAGGGCACGGCGCTGGACGGGATCGCGGACGATCACCTCGAAGCGATCGAGAGCGCGGGGGCGGTGTGGCGCGTTGCGGAGGGATGCCTGAACGATGCGGATCTGAGCGCGATGTGGCTGCGGTACGCGGAGGACATGAGCCATTCGGATATCGCGGCGGTGCAGGGGTGCACGACGGTGCGGGTGCGTGTGGCGATGAGCCGGGCGCGGAAGCAGGTGCGTGAGCGGTGGGAGGCGATGCAGCGGGGCACCGGGGGTGGTGGTCGGCGGGGCGATTTTTCGAGAGGCGAGGTAGCGACATGAGTGCGAACAATGTTGACCATGATGCGTTCGATCAGACACTGCGGGCTTCGGCGGCGGATGTGCTCCGCAGGTGCGACAGCGATGTTGCGCCGGGGGTGGTGCGCGCGATCCGGGAGCGCTCGCTCGATGATGCACAAGACCGCTCGGGCGACGGGGCTCCCCGCGTGTGGTTCGGGTGGCGGGAAGCGGTGGGCGTTGCGGCGGTGCTCACGCTCGCGGCGGGTGTGTGGTGGTCCGGCTTCGAGAGCGGACGGATTGCCAGTGAGCTGGATGTCGCTCGTGGGCAGGCGGTGATGCAAACGCTGCCCCGGGTTGGTGATCGGACGGGTTCGACGGTGCGGGGTGTGCTGGCGAGCGCGGAGGGGACGTACAACGCGCAGGCGCGTGCGCTGGGCGCGGCGGGCGAGCAGGTAGCCCGGCGGGTCGTGGACGGGATGGTCGTGCCCGGGCTGTGGAACATGCTGGGCGGTGCGCGCGGGAACAGTGCTGGCGGGGAGTGAGGGGCGGGTTTATTCCTAGAGCAGCTTTCGTTTCTTTGTAGCGATGGAGCGGAAGGAAGAAAAGGAAGAGCCCCACACCCCCGGGAGCGGAGCACAACCACCCACACCCCCCGCGGGGCGCGGGGGCGGGTTTCGGTAACGCGACAGAATGAGGAAGGACGCGCAAGGAGGTTGATTAGGCGAGGGCGCGCATGATTGCGGCTTC
>JAJDDG010000084.1 GCA_029260435.1 Phycisphaerales bacterium
GGCAGACCCGGCGCCGCCGAAGGTCCCGCCGCTTTCCGAAAAGCCCTCGCTCCCTACGCCTGCCCCTTCGACGCCCTCTCGCGCAAACCAATCCCTCCAATCGTCATCGACTGCGGCGACATCATCCCCGCCGAGGGCAACACACCCGACGCGCTCCACGAAACCCACGACCGCATCACCGATGCCGCCCGCGCCATATTCGACGCCGGGCTCACACTTGTCGCAATCGGCGGCGGACACGATCTGACATGTCCCACAATCCGCGCACTCTCCCAATCCATCGGCGCACCAGTCTCGGGAATCAACGTCGATCCCCACCTCGATGTCCGCCCCAACCCATGCTCGGGCATGCCCTTCCGCTCCCTCATCGAGGGCGGCTTCCTCGACCCCGCCCGATTCACCGAATACGCAATCGGGCAGTTCACAAACTCCCGCGAACACACCGACTACCTCACCTCCCGCGGCTCCACCCTCATCCCCATCGATAGCGCACTCGCCAACGACCCCGCCCCAAGCACGCTAGTCTCCCAATCAAACCCAACATTCATCTCACTCGACCTCGACGTCCTCGACGCTTCTTTCGCGCCGGGTGTCTCCGCACTCAACCCGCTCGGCCTTTCCCCCCACCACCTCTGCCAGTTCGCCTCCGCCGCTGGCGCAAACCAATGCGTCCGCCACCTGGACATCATGGAACTCTCCCCGCCGAACGACGCGCCAACCATGCCCACCGCGCGCATCGCCGCGCTCATCTTCATGACGTTTGTCGCAGCCCGCGCCGAACTGATCGGGAGCGCCGAGTGAACACCCTCATCTCCAACGCCCGCCTGCTCACACTCATCCCCGATGGCGATGCCAACCCCCTCGGCGCGATCGACAACGCCTCCGTCTGCATCGAAGGCGACCGAATCACCCACGCCGCAGCGACCGACCCATCAACAATCCCCCCAAACACCCGCACCATCAACGCAAACAACCGCGTCCTCATGCCCGCCTTCATCGACGCACACACCCACGCCTGCTCCACCGGCGACCGTCTTGATGAATGGGAACAAAAACAGCGCGGCGCAACCTACCTCGAAATCCTCACTTCAGGCGGCGGCATCATGTCCACCGTCCGCGCCGTCCGCGCCGCGTCAGAGCAGCAACTCGCCGACCAACTCCTCGCGCGCCTGCTCACCATGCTCGCCGAGGGCTCCACCACCATCGAAGTCAAATCGGGCTACGGCTTAACAACCAAAGACGAACTCAAAATGTGCCGCGCGATCGCCCGCGCCGCCGAGCAATTCCCCGGCACCCTCGTCCCCACCGCCCTCATCGCCCACGCGATCGACCCCGACCAACCCGACTTCATCAACACCACCATCAACGAAACCCTCCCCGCCGTTCACGCCGAGTTCCCCGGGATCGCAATCGATGCCTACTGCGAACAAGACGCGTGGTCATTCGAGAGCACCGCCCGCCTTTTCGATCGTGCGCTCGAACTGGACCACCCCCTCCGCGTCCACACCGATCAGTTCAACGAACTCGGCATCACCCGCTGGTGCATCGACCGCGCCAATGAAGGTGCCCCGATCCGTTCCGTCGATCACCTCGAAGCCACATCCCCCGAAACCCTCCGCGACCTCGCCGCCTCCCCCCTCTTCGCCGTCATGCTCCCCTGCTCAGGCTTCCACGTCGATCAGCGTTACGCCAACGCCCGCGCCTACCTGGATGCTCGCCCCGCCACTCCGGCGCCGGGTGGATTAGTCCTCGCAACCAACAACAATCCCGGCTCCGCCCCCTGCGCCTCCATCCCCTTCGCCATCGCCCTCGCAAACCGCGACCTCGGTGCAACCGCCGCCGAAGCCATCGCCGCAACCACCCGCACCCCCGCCGCCCTCCTGGGCTTCTCAGACCGAGGCACCATCAAGCCCGCCAACCGCGCCGATCTCATCCTCCTCCGCCACACCGACGAACGCCAGCTCGCCTACGAATTCGCCGGACGCCACGCCGATCTCGTCTTCGCAGGCGGCACCCCATACACCCCCGATCCGATCGGATAGCGCACACCGCTTGATGTTCCTTGCACCTCGAATCTGCCCCCTCTCCCCGCCGGGGGAGAGGGTAGTCGAACGAAGTGAGACCGGGTGAGGGGATCTTCGCCTTCTCCGTTTCTTTTCTTGCTCCGGCGTCGATGAACCGAAATCCACTCTAAACTCCCTCCATGCCCACTCCCCGAGCACCATTTATGTCACCCAAGATCGATGTCCCCCGCGCCGCCGCCGCCGCGATGTGTGTCGTCAAAACCCACCAGCATCTCGCCGAGTTCATCCGCGAAGGCATGACCCTCGCCCAGATCGATGCCGAGGTCGCCCGCACGCTCAACGCACTCCGCTGCAAGTCCTGCTTCCTCGGCTACAAAATCCCACGCACACCCCCATTCCCCTCCCACGCCTGCCTCTCCGTCAACGACTGCGTCGTCCACGGCACCGTCGCCTCCTTCGACCAACCCCTCTCCGAAGGCGACATCCTCTCCATCGATATCGGTGTCAAGCACGAAGGCTGGATCGGCGACGCCGCCTGGACCTACGCCATCAAGTCCCGCTCAGACGAAGCCAAAGCGCTCATGGACTGCGGCATCGAATCACTCCGCCGAGGCGTCGCCGCCATGCAACCCGGCGCGCAGCTCGTCGAGTTCGCCCGCGCCGTCCAGGGCTACGCCGAATCCGAGTGCGGCTTCCACCTCACCCGCGGGCTCGGCGGCCACGGCATCGGACGCAAACTCCACACCCCCCCATTCGTCTCCAACACACTCCCAAACCTCCCCTCCGAATGGCCCGACGCAACCCGCACATGGACGCCCGGCACACTCGTCGCCGTCGAACCAATGCTCGCTATCGGAACCGGCCAAACCCGCTCCGAACCCGGATCATGGCCCATCTTCTCCGCAGACGCATCGCTCTCAGTGCATTACGAAGCCGACGTCCTCATCACCGAGCAGGGACCGCGCAACCTCACCGAGCTGATGTACGACCTGCCCGACATCATCGCCTGACCGCGCCCCTCACTCCCCCACCGGGCACCGCACCTCGACGATCAGCGTGTCGTCCTGAATAGGACCGACGCGCCGATCACGCACCGCGCTCATCAGCGCATCAACCAACTCCCCGCCCGCCGCCCCCCGGTACCCATCCACCATCGCGCGTATCCCCGCGACGCCCATCATCTTCCCATGCACATCCCGTGACTCCGTCGCACCATCGGTGTACGCCAACACCCGATCGCCACGCGCAAACCGCATCGATTTCTCACCGTCGTGAAAATCCTCCTGCCGCGCCGCGCCCAGCACCAACGTCGTCGAGTCGATGTCGTGCATCGTCCCATCAACCCCCAGCATGAACGCCGGCGGGTGCCCCGCGCTCGCCCACCGGATCTCCTGCGCCGCCGGCTCCACCCGCAAACACAGCGCCGTCGCGTACACACTGTGCTCCGCAAGCGTGTTGTGGATATACGCGTTGATCCCCGCCAACAGCTCGCCCGGCATCAGCCCCGCATCCTCCGCCAACTCCCGCCGTATCTCCCCATAGAGCCGGTTCACCGTCAGCGCCGCCGTGATCCCGTGCCCCGTCACGTCGATCACCACGATGTGCCCCACCGCATCATCACCATCACCATCCACCACCGCATACACAAAGTCCCCGCCGATCTGCCGCATCGGCTCGTACGCATACCGCACCTGGATCGACCCCGCCTCGATCTCCGCCGGAAACAACGACTCATGCACCTTCTGCGCGTCGTACAACTCCCGCTTCATCTCCCCGTACCGACCCCGCAGCGCATTGAACTGGAACCCCTTCCGATACCGGCTGTGCTTCCACCACGCGATCACCGTCCCGGGCAGTCCAATGAGTGGCAGCAACACAACCGCAACGACCCCACCGATCCAACCCATATCCTCCCGGACTGCCCACAACACCACCACATACAACACACCCACAACAAAGACCGGCCGGATCGCGCGAAGCGCCTCCCTCGGTGTCCACGGCAGGAAAAAACAAGCCAGGAGGTGCGTAATCATCACACTCCCCCCCCAGCTCACCACCCACCCACCCGC
This sequence comes from Phycisphaerales bacterium, assembly GCA_029260435.1. Taxonomy (GTDB): domain Bacteria; phylum Planctomycetota; class Phycisphaerae; order Phycisphaerales; family UBA1924; genus OFTM74. Next base: position 4,094 of record JAJDDG010000084.1, read on the forward strand.
CGTGTTGAGCGAGGGGTTCGTCGCGTCGTTCACGATCTGACCCGCATACTGACCAACCGGTATAGCAACGAGATCAAGCATCGCCGCGATCAGGATCACCGTCGCCGCAACACGCAGCACCTGAGCCTGTGTCAGCCGCATCGCGTGCTGTTTCATGTGGAAAAACGCCACCAGAAATACAACCAGCACCGGGAACTCCACCGCGATGCCGAGCAGACCAACAATCCTGGTGTTCTCTTCAATGAAACTCAGGATCAGGACCGCGGGCACAAGCACACCCAGACCCTGCAAAACACTCACCGTCCCCGTCCACCACATAAACCGACGACGCAGCAGCGCCGTCCGGTCAGCCTCGAACTCCTCGCGGAAGTCCGCCGTGAATGTCGCCGAATCACGCGCCATCAGTTACCCGCGATCTCCTCGCTACCTGTTCGCCCCGGGCACCCAAAGCACATCACCCTTGCCACCACCATTCGCCACACGCCCCATCACAAACAGCAGATCGCTCAGCCGATTCAAGTACACCACCACCAGCGGATTCACCGCGTGCCCCTCATCTTCTGCCAACGCAAGCACCCGCCGCTCCGCCCGCCGCACCACCACCCGCGCAACATGCACCCCCGCCGCCGCCCGAGTCCCGCCGGGAAGCACGAAGCTATCCAGCGCTTCAAGCGAACCATTGAACCCATCGATCGCTCCTTCAAGACGCTCCACCTGCGGCACGGTCACCCGAAGCTTCCCGTCCCCCTCGTCCCCCTTCCCCGCCACGCACAGATCCGCACCAACGTCAAATAGATCCTGCTGCACCCGAAGCAACTCTTCCCGCACCGCTTTCAACCCATCACCCATCCGCGTAATCGCCTCACCCACAAACGCGTTCGCCTCGTCCACCGACCCATACGCCTCCACCCGCGCGTCCGTCTTCCCAACGCGCGAACCATCCCCCAAAGACGTCCGCCCCTCGTCCCCCGTCTTCGTGTAAATCTTCGTCAGCTTGACCATCTACCCATGGCTCCTGTCCCCATCAGGGTACCCGCCTTCGGTGCATGAAAAAACCGGCGGCCCATACAGACCGCCGGCTTGCGTATTTCATTCACAATCGACGCCCGATCAGGCCTCGACAACGTCCTTCACAAGGTTCGCCGGCATCGGACGATACTCGAGCGGCTCCATCGAGCTCGTCGCCCGACCCTGCGAGATCGAACGCAGCACCGTCGTGTACCCGAACATCTCGCTCAGCGGCACCTCCGCCGTGATCACCCGAGCGTTCCCACGCTCCTCCGTGTCCACGATCATCCCGCGACGCGAGTTCACATCCCCCGTCACGTTGCCGAAGTACTCGTCCGGGGTCGTGATCACAACCTTCATCACAGGCTCCAGCAGCGTCAGCTTCGCACGATGGCACGCATCAACAAGAGCCAGACGCCCCGCCTGCTCGAACGCAACCTGCGACGAGTCAACCGTGTGCGAAGATCCATCAACGAGCGTCGCCTTGATGTTGATCAGCGGGTACCCCGCCATCACACCAGACACCGCCGTTTTCCGGATACCAACCTCGACCGACGGAATGAACTCCTTCGGGATCGAACCACCAACAATCTTGTTCTCGAACGCGATGTTGTTCTTGAAGTTGAGCCCCGCCTCTTCAGCCTGCGCCTTCGTGAACGGCTCAAGGTTGATCGTGCAGTCACCAAACTGACCGCGACCACCCGTCTGCTTCACGAACTTCCCGCGCACGTCGGTCGCCGTGCCCATGATCGTCTCGCGGTACGACACCCGCGGCTTGCCGACCTCAACGTTCACCTTCATGTCATCCAGCAGCTTGTGCTTGATGATCTCCAGGTGCAGCTCGCCCATGCCCGCGATGATCGTCTGCCCCGTCTCGTCGTTGTACTCACTTCTAAACGAAGGATCCTCACGCCGGATCGTGACCAGCGCGTCGCCGAGCTTCCGCTTGTCGTCCGCCGTCTTCGGCTCAATAGACATCGACAGCACCGGCTCCGGGAACGTCATCCGCTCCAGAATGATCGGGTGATCCGGGTCGCACAGGGTGTCACCCGTGAACGAATCCTTCAGACCAACAACCGCAACGATCGAACCCGCTGACACCTCGTCCAGCGCCAACCGATCTTTCGCGTGCATCTCGTACATCCGGCTGATGATCTCGCGTCTGGTGTTACCGGGGTTCAACGCCCGCACACCCTTCGCGATCGAGCCCGAGTACACACGCATGTAGGTCAGGTCACCGTGCGAATCCGCAACAACCTTGAACACCAGCGCCGAGAATGGCTCGTCCACGCTGTGCTTCCGCGTCAGCTTCTCGCTCTCATCCCGCGGGTTCGAGCCCTGCACATCAGGCGCCTCGAGCGGCGAAGGCAGGAAGTCAATCACTCCGTCGATCAGCCGCTGCACACCAATATTCTTGAGCGCCGATCCCGTGAAAACCGGGTTGCAATCACGATCAATACACCCCTTGCGGATCGCCGTCCGGATCTCGTCCGCCGTCGGCTCCTGGCCCTCAAGGACCTTCTCCATCAGGTGGTCGTCGTAGTAGCCCGCTTGCTCGAGCATCTCCTGACGATGAATCGCCGCGAGATCCGCGACCGATTCCGGGATCTCCCGCTCCTCAACCTTCGCACCCAGCTCGCCCTCGTCGTAGTAGTACGCCTTCATCAGCACCAGATCAACGATCCCCTCAAGCTCATGCCCCGAGCCGATCGGGATCTGCATCGCGATCGGGTTCGCACCAAGACGGTCCTTGATCGTCTTGAAGCTGTACTCCCAGTCCGCGCCGATCTTGTCCATCTTGTTGATGAAGCAAAGCCGCGGCACCTCGTACCGATCCGCCTGACGCCAAACCGTCTCCGACTGTGCCTCCACGCCCTCCTTGCCGTCAAACACAGCAACCGCGCCGTCGAGCACTCGCATCGACCGCTCCACCTCGATCGTGAAGTCAACATGCCCGGGCGTATCGATCAGGTTGATCTGATAGGTGTCCCCATCCCGCTCCCAGGGGCACGTCGTCGCCGCCGACTGGATCGTGATACCACGCTCCTGCTCTTCCTTCAGGAAGTCCATCGTCGCGGTGCCCTCGTGCACCTCGCCAAGCTTGTAACTCTTGCCTGTGTAAAACAGGATGCGCTCCGTCACCGTCGTCTTGCCAGCGTCGATGTGTGCGCAGATACCGATGTTGCGAATGTGTTGAAGGTCCATGACTCGTCTTCCTAACCGATCCGTTAATGCCCGTCTGGTGTTCCACCCGGCCCGCCCATCACAAGGGATCGGGCCGATAGTTAATCGGTCAAGCCGCACGCAGAGGTAACACGACCTCCTGTTCAAGCGACTTGAACCATGCAATCTTTTACAAACTCATCCGCCAGAAACACCCCTCGCCCACCCCTTCAGGCTGTCTCAGGCTTCCCGACGCCGCCGATCCGCCCCCACAACGGGGACCAGCTGGCGTCCTCCGTCACGGGCCGCCGACGTCTTCGCTGTCGTCGTCCATGGCTCGCTCCATTCAGTTCTACGCCTCACGAACCCGCCTCAAACCACCCCGGCAGCCCGATCAGCGCGCCCCGATCCCATCTCCCACCCCTGCGGGAGTCTGGTAGGGGTTCAATATACTACCCACCTGAAAAAAACCGTCAAGCACCCCCCTCCCTGCTGTTTCCCCTTCTCCTCGTGCCACTGACCTGTCCTCAGGTCAGTGCTCTTTCTTCTTCTTTTCCTTTTCTTGGGTGCCATGCTCAAGCGCCGCTTGAGCATGTCTTCCTCCCCCCCTCGCCCCGCACCAGCGGGGAGAGACAAAGTCCCGACGCCGTGGGGGGGTCGGGGCGCGGGTGAGGAGCTCTCCAACCTCTTTTCTCTCCCCAACCTCTATTTCCCTGATCCCCGCTGCCTACCTCAACATCCCCTCCAAAATCTTCACCTGCTCCCCCGTCAACCCCTTCACCGGATCCAGCCGGTAGTACTCGTTGAGCCGCAACAACTCCACCCCGTGCACCCGCGCCGCATCCATATCCCCCCCGCCAACCCGCGCCTCCATCGCCCGCCACCGCGCCTGCAACCCATACGGTTCCAACTCAACCGCCTTCTCCCAAGCCTCCGCCACCGCGCGCCAATCCCCCGCCGCCCCACTCCGCATTGCCTTGATAGCACGCACCGAAGCAACCATCGCCCACGACTTGCTCCGCCCGGGCCACTCATACGCCAACTCATCCGCAGCTTGAACCGCACCGTGTACCTCTTCGCTCGGCGCGCCGCGCAGCCCATACGCTAACGTCATCACACGCACGCACTCTTCATACGCCTGCGTATCTCCCAAAGCCACTCCGTTCGCCGCATAGAGCGCCTTCCCCACCTCCTCAAGCACCGCCGGATCGCCGCTCTCTCGGAACCCACCCTCCTCAATCATCGCCGCCGCGCCATACAGATGCCGCTCCCACGCCACCGCCGGCACAACACCCCACGCAACCGCAACCAAGCACGCCGCGAATCCGAGCGCCCCTCCCCCCCCGCCGACCATGACCCGCCACTCCTTGCTCGATACAACCCTCCCGAACCGCCAACGCCGCCCCGACTCAACCTCATCCCGCCGCACACCCCGCATCCCCGCCGCCGCGCCGATCATCATGAAGATCCACGCCGCGCTGCCCCCCTGCACCATGCCCACCTCGATCTGACCGTGCGCAAGCAGCGC
>JAJDDG010000085.1 GCA_029260435.1 Phycisphaerales bacterium
CTGACCGATATACTCCCCCGGATGTCCCGCCGAATGACCACCATCCTGATCCTCACCGCGATCTGCCTCCAGGCAATCTTCGGCGGTATCCGCGGCAACGTGGGGTTCTGTCTGGGCGGCGGGCACGACCATACCGCCGACGAGGTGGTGACCGATTGCGATCTCGCCTGCGATCATCACACAGGATTCCATGCACCGCTGCCATTCGATAACAGCAACCATGAAAATTGCCCCTGCACCGATGTCGAGTTCGAGATCACGGACCTGCTGATCTCGCTGCGCAATGTCCATCGACAAATCGAGCCGATCACTCTGCCGCCCACCGCGGTATTGGTCATCGAAGACCTTGTCCCGCCCGCCTCTTGGCGTGGTCCCCCACACGACTCACCGGACAACCCGAGTAGTGCCCAAAGACTCGCAGTCGTGCGCACCACCAAACTCATCATCTAGCTCCTGTCTGCCCCCCGACAAGTGACCCGGGCGGTTTCTACCGCGCGGCTCGGTTCGCTGTGGTTCCAGACAGGAGAACACTCCAATGCACATCCCAACACGCCCGCGGCGCACGCGGGCGGCTTGCCCGGGCATCTGCTCGGCGGCAGCTATGTTCTTGCTCGCAGGCTGCCAGTCATACGAGCGGGCACCGCTCGACCTCGGATCGCACCGCGCGATCGTAGATCTGCGCCTCCAACAAACGGAACAACTCTCGGCGTTCGCAGAACGCCTCGCCGAGCGCCGCGCGGGCACGCCCGAGCCGTTTGATCCGACCGACGGGCTCTCACCCGAAGAGGGCGAGGTGCTCGCGCTTTTCTACAACCCCGATCTCCGACTCGCGCGTCTCAACGCTGGGGTAGCGCTGGCCGACTTCGAGAACGCCGGACTCTGGGAAGACCCCGTGTTCGGGTTCGATGGCGCCGAGATCCTCTCGCCCGCGGATCCGTTCGAGTACGGATTCACGCTCAGCCTGACCATCCCCATCTCGGGTCGATTGGGGGTCGAGAAAGACCGCGCCAGCGCCGCGTATGAAACAGAACTCCGGAAAATTGTTGATGCGGAATGGACGACGCGCGCGGAGGTGCGCCGCGCGTGGGGCACATGGACCGCTGCATCCCAACGCGTTGAATTGCTCCGAGACGCCATCTGGCAGATCGAACGTATCAGTTCGATCACGGACCGCCTCGAATCCGTCGGCGAACTAAGCCGTGTAGAAGGAAGGCTGTTCCGGATCGAACTCGCCGACGAGCGCGCCGAGTTTGTCCAGGCCGAGCTGCAGATGGTGCGCTCAAAGATGGACCTCCTCGGGCTCATGGGGCTCTCCCCTGATGCGCCAATCGCTCTGGAGACCGCGTTCCCCGGTGCAGAACCGCCAACGGTCGATGATGATATCTCAAGACTGATCGAAGCAAACACAGCGCTCGCCGTGCGCCGGGCGGCCTACCAGGTTGCAGAAGATTCGTTGCGACTCGAGGTGCGCAAGCAGTACCCCGACATTACCATCGGCGCCGGACCCGGGAGCGAAGGCGAGGACGACCGACTCCTCCTCGGCTTCTCCATACCGATCCCGAGTCTGAACGCGAACCGCGCCGGTATCGCAAAGGCGCGGGCAATGCGAGAGGTCGCCCGGGTCGCCACGGAGATCGAATTCGAGCGCCTCATCCGCGAACTGGCGGGCGCGAAATCAACACTCACGACCGCCCGGACCCGCCGTGAACTGTTCGAGTCCGAAATCGTCCCGATGGTCTCCGAGCAGGGCGACGAGATCGAGCGTATCGCCGCGCTCGGCGAAGTTGACACTTTCCTTCTCCTGGAAACCGTCACCCGCCTGTTCGACACAAAGAGCCGCTTGCTCGAACTCCGTCTCGCGGAACTCGACGCGAGTATCACGATCGCCCTCCTCCTCGGGCCGGACGAGCCCGCGACTCCAGAGCCGATCGAAGTCACAACACCACACAACACCAACACCGAGGCGATCAACCTCATGCCCGCCGACGGAGAGACACAATGAACCCAATCACACGAACGATCGCGCTCGCTCTCGCAGCAGCCCTGCCGCTCGCGATGCTCGCCTGCGACAGCGATCCCGACTCCACGGCAGGCGCCGGACACAAAGACTCTGGCGAACCGGACGCGCTCCCCTCGAACCGAGTCTCGATCCCCACGGCTGTCCGCTCCAACCTCGGTATCAGTTTCGTCACGGTCGAACGCCGACGCATCGAACAAACCCTCCGCGTGCCCGGCCGATTCGAATACCTCCCGAGCGCCCGCCGTGAATACCGAACGATGTTGCCCGGGCGCATCGAGCAATTGGTGCACCAGTTCGATCGTGTCAAAGCAGGCGCACCGTTGTACCGGATCGATTCTCCTTCATGGCGCGAGATGCAGCAGCAACTCACCGATGCGCAATCGTCGATCCATCGCTATACAACAAAGCTCAACACATACGCCCCACTCCTGGCAGCACACAGCCGCCACGAAGAAAGCCTGCACGAGAGCATCACAGTCTGGAAGGAACGTGTCGATCAACTGCAATCCGTGCGCGAAGCGGGCGGCGGGCGGATGGACCAGCTTGCGCAAGCCCGCTCGGCGCTCGCGAGCACACAGGCCGGGCTCGCAGAAGTTCAGGAAAAAAAGGCCGAACTCCATGCCGGACGTGATCAAACCAAGGCCGATGTGGATGCTTCCCGTGCCCGATTCAACTACCTGCTCGACTCCGCCTCCGCGATCGTGGACCACCCCCGCGCCCACCTGATCCAAACCCAAACGACAGACCATGGCGACAAACCGCGCTGGGCAACAATAAACACAATCGAGGTCCGCGCTACGGAAGAAGGCATCGTTGAGTCGCTGGGTCTGACGAACGGCTCGTGGGCCGACCCCAAAACCCCCGTGCTCACGATCGTCCAGCCCGACAGGCTGCGCTTCCGCGCATCCGGATTGCAGAGCGACCTCGGCGTGCTCCGAGACGGGCTCCAGGCGCGCATCGTGCCGCCCACACCAACATCCGCGGGACGGGCTGTGCCGCTCCAGAACACCATGAGCGGCACGCTCGCGCTCGGGCTGGCTGGCGACCCGAACGACCGCACGCTCGATCTCTTCGTCGTGCCAAACGAACTCCACCAGTGGGCTCGACCCGGTGTAACCGCACAACTCGAGATCGTGACCGATGCCACAACAACACCAGAACTCGCGATCCCACTCGCCGCAGTACAGCGCGACGGGCTCACCCCGGTCATCTTCCGTAGAGACCCGAGCAATCCGAACGAAGCAATCCGTATGGAAGCCGACCTCGGCAAAGACGACGGACGCTGGGTTGCACTGCTCAGCGGTGTGCGAGACGGCGACCAGATAGTCCTCGACGGAGCATTCCAACTCATGCTCGCCACGAGCGGCTCTATCCAGAAGGGCGGGCACTTCCATCCCGACGGCAACTTCCACCAAGGCGAGGACCACTAAGCGATGCTCAAAGCACTCATCCGATTCTCACTCGAATACTCATCGCTCGTCCTCATCTCTGCGGTACTCATCATCGCGTACGCGGCGTATCAACTCCCAAAGATGAGCGTCGATGTCTTCCCAGAACTCAACGCCCCCACCGTCACGATCATGACAGAAGCGGGCGGGCTCGCGACCGACGAGGTCGAGCAGTATGTCACCTTCCCGATCGAAGCCGCGGTCAACGGCATGACCGGCGTGCGCAGGGTGCGCAGTGCCAGCGCCATCGGCCTGTCGATCGTCTGGATCGATCTCGATTGGGGAGCAAACCTCTACGACGCACGACAACTCGTCGCCGAACGTCTCGCGACCGTACGCAACAACCTCCCCGAAGAAGTCGAGCCGTTCATCACCCCGATCACTTCCATCGCCGGCGAGATCATGCTCGTATCTCTCTCCTCACCGGACAACTCTGTCTCACCGATGGACCTGCGTTCGTACGCGGAATTCGATCTCCGCAACAAAATCCTCTCGATCCCCGGCGTCGCTCAGGTCGTCGCTATCGGCGGCGAACTGCCCGAGTACCAGGTCAATGTCGATCAAGAACGACTGCGCCTCTACGACCTGACCATCTCCGATGTCGTCGAAGCCGCCGGCGGCGCACACAGCACCGCCAGCGCCGGGTACCTGACGAATGTCGATAACTTCGAGATCCCAATCCGCCAACAGAGCCGAGTCACCCGCCCCGAAGACATCGCTAATACGATCGTGAAATACCACGAGGGTGTGCCCGTCACGATCGGGCAGGTCGCCGATATCCGCCTAGGCGCAGCACTCAAGCGGGGCGAGGGCTCCGAGAACGGGTCGCTGGCTGTCATCGTGACGATCCAGAAATCCCCCGGCACCAACACACTCGCGCTGACCGACCAGATCGATGCGCTCTTCGACCAACTCGAACCGACACTTCCAACGGGCATGGTGCTCAACCGCGATGTCGTCCGCCAGTCGCACTTCATCGACCGCGCGGTGCATAACGTCACGAAAGTGCTCGCCGAAGCCATCATCATTGTCGCCGTGGTGCTCATTCTGTTCCTGATGAACATCCGCACCACGATCATCACGCTGACCGCGCTGCCTATCTCGCTCGCGGTCGGCCTCCTGATGATGGACGCGATGAACCTCGGGCTGAACGTCATGACTCTCGGCGGGCTCACCGTCGCGATCGGCGTGCTTGTTGATGACGCAATCATCGACGTCGAAAATGTCTTCCGCCGATTGAAACTGAATGCCGCAAAACCAAAACCCGACCAACAGCCACTCAAAGAAGTCATCTTCCAGGCGAGCAATGAGATCCGACCCGCGATGGTCTTCGCTACAGTCATTATCGTCATGGTCTTCGTGCCACTCCTGTTCTTGCAGGGGCTCGAAGGGCGGTTCTTCCAGCCCCTCGCGCTGACATACATGGTCTCGATCCTCGCATCTCTGGTCGTGGCATTAACCGTCACGCCCGCGTTATGCAGCATCCTGCTCCGCGCCAAACTGAGCAAGAATAACGCAGAAGGGCACGAGCAGGACGCGTGGCTCGTCCGACATCTCAAGCGCATCTACGAACCCTCCCTCCGCAAAGCAATCCACTACCGGGGCATCGTCCTCGGTGCCGCAGCCCTCGCCACCGCCGCCGCACTCTGGCTCGCCAGCACCTTTGGCACCTCGTTCCTGCCATCATTCAACGAAGGTACCTTCACCCTGTTCCTGCTCGCTCCGCCCGGAACATCGCTCGTCGAGAGCGACCGCCTCGCCACGCAAGTCGAAAGACAACTCGCAGCGATCGAGGGTGTCCGCTCGGTCTCCCGCCGAACCGGGCGCGCCGAGCGCGACGAACACGCCGAACCCGTCAGCAACTCGGAGATCGAAGTCACCATGCTCGATGGCGCGAGCACCACCAAGATCCGAAAGGAACTCGACAAAGTACTGGCTTCCATCCCCGGCATCACGACAATGGTCGGCCAACCGATCGAGCACCGCATGAGCCATGTGCTCTCCGGAACGCCCGCCGCGATCGCGATCAGTATCTTCGGCGAAAATCTCAAGGTGCTGCGCGATGTCGCCAAGCAAATCGAATTGGAACTCCGCGCGCTGCCCGGCGCACGAGATGTCAATGCCAGCCGCGAAGTGATGATCACCTCGCTCCCCGTCCGCTACCGACACGCCGAACTCGCCGCGTTCGGGATCAGCCCCGCCGACGCCGCCGAACAGGTCCGCGAAGCGATCTACGGCGAAGTGGTAGACACCGTCAACCAGGGCATCCGACAATACGATCTCGTCGTGAGACTCGATCCAAGCCAACGCGAGAATATCGAACAGGTGCGCAACCTCCTCCTCCGCGGGCGGGGTGGCGCAACCGTGCGCCTGCGCGACGTCGCCGACATCGGCCCCGAGCGGTCGAGCAGCATGATCACGCGCGAGAATGCGCAGAGGAAGGCTGTTGTGTCGCTCAATGTCGCCGAAGGGTCAAACCTCGGCGACCTCATCGGGCTCGTCCGCCTGCGGGTCGATCCCATCGCCCAGCGCGCGGGACTGACCGTCCACTACGGCGGACAGTTCGAGGCCCAACAGTCCGCCACCCGCACCATCCGCGTCGCGGGGCTCGCGGTCGCCGTCGTCATGCTCATGCTCCTCCAGATTTCGACGCACTCTCTCCGCGCTGCGTTACTGGTCATGTTGAATATGCCCCTCGCCCTCATCGGTGGCATCGCCGCGATCTACATCACCGAAGGCGGCGGCCCGATCACCAACACACTCGCCCTCTTCGGCATCGCAGGAACTTACACCCCGCCGGTCATCTCGATCGCGAGCATGGTGGGCTTCATCACCCTCTTCGGCATCGCCGTGCGCAACGGGATCCTGCTCATCAACCACTACAACCACCTGATGCTGGAAGAAAATATCCCACTCGGACAAGCAATCGTCCAGGGATCGATGGAACGCCTCGTGCCCATCCTGATGACCGCCCTCGCAGCCGCCCTCGGGCTTGTCCCCCTCGCGTTCGCCGCAGATAAACCAGGCAGCGAGCTGCTCGCGCCGCTTGCGATCGTCACGCTCGGGGGCCTGCTCACCTCGACATTCCTGAACCTCATCATCGTTCCAGCCGGCTACTCGCTGGTCTTCGGACACAAACCCGAACGCCGTTAATTCGCATACCCCGTACCCTGCACACGACACGCCGCCACCACGCGATCAACCAAGAACAAGGATTTCCGATTATGAACGACATCATCAAGCTGATTGCTATAGGAGGCGTCGCCACCGCCCTGACCCTGATACTCACCGCCTGCGGTGAAGGACACGACCACGCCGCCGAAGCACTCGACGACCACGCCCTCGCGGAAGACGATCACGGGCACGACCACGCAACCGATGACCACGGCACCGAGCGCTCCCTCGGTTCAATCGAGATCGCCAGCTCAACACTCAGCGTGATTCTCTCGGGCGCGATGCTCCCGAACGCGGAAATGCACGTCGATATCGAGCACACCGCGGGCCCCGCACCCTCAGGGATCCGCATGTGGATCGGCGACGAATCAGCAACCGGCTCTCTCAAAATCAAGACCGACGCGCACGACAGTCACTTCCACGGACACGCAGAAGCGCCGCAAACAATCAATGGAAATACCGCGCTCTGGATCGAAATCGAAACAACCTCAGGCGAGCGAATCGCAAAGTCGATCCAGTTGAAGTAGCTCGTGCTTATCCGTGCGCATCCCGGCTTATCAATTTAGTCCCGTCCATCCGGGTGACAGTCCAGGCAGAACGAACTCGCCCAGACATACCCGCCAACATCCGAATGTTTGTCGTCCATCTTGCTCTGCCGGTGCTCGTGGCAATCGATGCAGCTGAACGCGGGTGCTGGCATGATGTGGCAATCGGTGCAGCTCAGGTTCCCGTGATCACCCTGGAGCGGGAAGGAATGGTTAAAGACGCCGTTCTCCCACGCGGAGATGTCGTGGCACTGCATGCAGTCCGTCGGGAACCCAACCGCAGCGTGATCCGGATCATTCGTCGCCTGGTAATCACCGAAGTGGCACGCAACACAATCACTCGCAAGCCCACCGAAAACGCCCGAGCCATGACAGTCGTTGCACGACCGCCCGGAATGTCCCTGCACCAACGGGAACGCGGGCGTGTGCGTGAACACCGCGCCTTGCCACCCCGTTGTGCCGTGGCACTGCTCGCAATCAGTCGGGAAACCCGCGCCCACATGCTGCGGATCGGTCGTCGCAAGGAAATCGCCGAGATGGCAGGAAGCACAATCGCTGGGCAGCCCAAAGAACAACCCACCGGTATGACAATCCAGACAAGACGGGGTGGCGTGCGAGTTCGTCAGCGGGAACGCGGGAGTATGTGTAAACATTGCGCCCTCCCACATCATGGTGTTGTGACACACCGTGCAATCGGTCGGGAAGCCCGCACTGGCATGGTTCGGGTTCGTTGATCCCTGATAATCGTCCATATGACACGACGCGCAATCCGTCGGCAACCCGCCAAAGACGCCGCCCTCATGACAATCGGTGCAAGTCGGCGCAGCGTGCGCATTGGTCAGCGGGAACGTGGGCGAGTGGTTGAACACAGCACCGTCCCACATCGATGTGTCGTGACACTGTATGCAATCAAGCGGGAAACCAGCGCTCTGGTGATTCGGATCATTCGTCGCATTGAAATCATCGAGGTGGCAGAACGCACAATCCGCCGGCAACCCACCAAAGACGCCGCCTATATGACAATCGGTGCAGGTAGGTGCGGCGTGCGCATTGGTGAGTGGGAACGTGGGCGAGTGGTTGAACACAGCGCCGTCCCACATCGATGTGTCGTGACACTGTATGCAATCAAGCGGGAAACCAGCGCTCTGGTGATCTGGATCATCCGTCGCCTGGAAGTCATCGAGGTGGCAGAACGCGCAATCCGTTGACAGCCCGGTAAACACGCCGCCCACATGACAGTCGGTGCAATCGAGCCCCGTGTGCGAGTTGGTCAATGGGAACGTCGCCGGGTGCCCGAAAATAGCGCCCTCCCACATCACCGTGTCGTGACACTGCATGCACTCCAGCGGGAACCCCGCACCCTGGTGGTCCGGATCGGTCGTGCCCTGATAGTCATCAAGATGGCAGAACGCGCAGTCCGTCGAGAGCCCCGTGAACACACCGCCCACATGACAATCAACACAGTCGAGCCCGCCATGCGAGTTGGTCAGCGCAAACGAAGCCGTATGCCCAAAGATCGCCCCCTCCCACATCGCCGTATCGTGGCACTGCGTGCAATCAGTCGGGAAACCCGCACCAACATGATCGGGATCCGTCGTCGCCTGGAAATCGCCGAGGTGGCACGTCACACAATCACCCGAAATCCCGGTGAACACGCCGCCCACGTGGCAATCAAAGCAATCAAGCCCGCCATGCGAGTTGGTCAGCTGGAACGCCGCGGGGTGATTGAACTCCGCCCCCTGCCATCCCACCGTGTCGTGGCACTGCGTGCAGTCAGTCGGGAAGCCACCCGCGACATGATCGGGATCATCCGCGCTCTGGTAGCTATCAAGATGGCAGGACGCGCAGTCTGTGGAAAGCCCCGCGAACACCCCGCCAACACCCCGCGCCGCAAATCCACCCCCGCCCCCGCCGACGCCTGTATGACAGTCCACACAGTCGAGCCCACCGTGCGAGTTGGTCAGCGGGAACGTAGGCACGTGCACAAAGTTCGCGTTCCCCCATGTTGATGTCGTGTGACACTGCTCGCAGTCAGTCGAGAACCCGGCGCTCAGGTGATTCGGATTCGTCGTGTTCTGGAACTCCCCGAGGTGACAAGACACACAATCGCCCGAGAGCCCCGAGAACGTATCCGCCTCGTGACACTCGAGACAATCGAGCCCGCCATGCCCCGCCGAGAGCGGGAACGACGCCGGATGCCCAAACACCGCTGGCTTCCACCCGAGCGGGATGTGACACCGTTGACAATCCGAAACCCACCCCTGCGCCATGTGGTCCGGCTCGTCCACGCGCGCAAGATCATCCGCATGACAGATCAGACAATCGGGATCCAGCCCCGCAAAGTTGCCCAGTTCCGCCCCCTCGTGGCACTCGAAACACGCCGCCGCCGCGTGCGGCCCGACCAGCGGGAACCTCGTCCGATCGTGCAGCGCGATCGCGTCACGCAACCGCCACGACTCCTCCGTATGACACGATTCGCACAGCGCACCCTGCGTGCCCTTGTGAATATCAACATGACACCCCGCGCAGCCCCTGCCCGCGAACACACCCGCCGGGCCCCGGTCGTTGTGACACAGCAGGCACTGGACCTCCGCGTGCGCGCCCAGCAGCGCCACGCCAGTCTCCGCCTCATGATCAAACGCAAACCCTTCTTTCAGGGTGTGCCAGTCACCGCTGATATGGCAGAGCGAACAATCCGTCGGAAAAGTATCGTGCGGCACAACAGGCCCGTACGACTCATCCCACCCCTCGCGCACCCTGATCGCGTTGCACGCGACAAGAAACACGAAGCAGCACACCCCAAGGAATACCTTGCTCGTCAGGACACCACGCATCGGATAGGGATTTGCAAACATCAGAAACGGTACTCCGCAAAGAGGCCGAGGACATAGTTGTTCTCTCTGTCCCCGAACCGGTAATCCCCGTTGAGGCTGTACCTCCACCGCCCCGCTCTCCAGTCAAGACCAACCCGCAGCGTCTGACGTGTGAGGTCCTCGCTACCTGTAACAAGTCCCACCTGCGAGTAGATAAAGTGCTCGTACCCCAGCAACCCGTAAAACCGCCCGACCCGCGGGCGCGCCTGCACCCGCACCCCGGTCCCCTCGGTGCTCGCCCCCCGCGTGTAAAACAACGCCGTGTGCAGCGACACCGGGGCCCCGAACAACGACGACCAGTCCGCCGCGATCTCCGCGCCGTTGCCATCCGTATTCTGATCCTCCCAGTAGTTCGCCCTGCCCGATAGCCTCAGGTTCCGCGTCACCCGCACCCATGCCGACCCGCTGAACCGATCGATCTTGCCATCGCGGATCAGCTCGATCGGCAGATTCCGAAACTCGTCCCGGATCAGGTCGGGCCACGTAAACCGGAAGTACGACAGGTTCACCCCGGTATTCGATGTCGGATTCATCGATGCCTGTATATACAACTCCGTCAGGTCGATGCTCTTGTCCTTGATCTCGTCGTCACCGGTATAGATGTCCGCCTTGAACGACGTATTGAGCCAAAGTGTCCCGCCGGGTCGGATACTCGCACGCCCGATGATGAGATCCCGGTCCGCTTTCCCGTCGTGCCACGTCTTCTGGTACGCGATAGACGCGGTGATATACCGCTCCTCGAAATTCTCGTACCGCGCGTAGATGTGGAACCCGTAGTCATCAAAGACAGTCTCTTCCGGGAAGGGCACCGGATACGCACCCACCGCCCCACCGATCGACACCCCGTTCTCCATGCGGATCTCCGACTCAACGCCATCGATCAGCCCGATCTCCGGCACCGCCCGAGAATAGAACCGACCAACCTGCACGCGGTACGGCGCATATTCCTGCTCACCGATCGAGTACGACACCTCGTCGATCCGGATCCGCCGATCCGTCTCATTTCTGTCCGTCAGATCAACCCCGCGATACAGCAGGCGCCCCTCAAACCGGAGAATGCCAGCGTTGCCGAACAGGTTCTCGATCTCAAACTCGCTCCCCGTGCTGCCAACATAAAACACACTGTTCCGCTGCCCGCCAAGATCCTTGGAGTACTGAAGTCTCGTGAATATCTTGCCGTCAAACCGGATCGCCCGATCCTCGGGCCGGATCTGGAACGCCGGCGCGAGCAACGGCTGATCACCAGTCCGCTCCTCACCCTTTCGTGTCCAGGGCGGGTGCTCGACGGGTGTGCGCCCCGGCGCAGGGCTCGCCGGCGCGGGCGGCCCCGCCTCCACAACCACTTCTTCCGACTCCTCCTTCTCGTCACCGCTCTCCTGCACTCGCTCCTCAAGATCGGGCAGATCAATCTCCCCGCGCGTCCCCACAGCCGGGATATTGAATCCGAGAGGCACCTCCGCGCGCGCCGAACTCCTTGACACGTTGATCACTACCGCCTGAAAAGGCGCCCGAGTGACCGGATACAGAGTCACCTCCATCCCGACACGAACACCCGCCGCCGTTCCCTCATCTATAAACACAGATCGCGGCGTAACAGATATCACCCGCACCTCTGTGATCCCGGCATGGGCGCCCACCGCACAACAGAGCACACACACACCGGTACAAATTGTCCTCGCGAGAGTCATGTGTTGCTCTTCCTCACTCATCTCGACTGTCGTGACAGTCTTCACATTGGTTCCCGAGCGGGCGGTACCGGATGACGGGCTTACCGTCAGCCACCGGATACGACTGGTGGCAAGCGCCGCAGCTCAGTGTTTCGTGAAACTCATCCAGCTCGAACGACGACTGGGTTTGGTGATCAAACGCGGACGGGACGAACGCCTCGCTGCCGTGGCATAGCGCGCAGACCGTCTCTCCACCCGCCCGGAACTGACCCATGTGCGGATCCGTGTGGCACTGGTCGCACCGCCGCGGAGCGATCCCAAGCGTATTCCGACCTACACCATGCTCATCCGGGATATGACACTGCGCGCACCGCGCACCCGCGTGCGCACCCTCCAACGCAAACTCTGTCCACACCCCGTGCTGCTCCGGGGTAAGGGTGATATCCGCGAACGACCCCGTCGTATGACACCGTGCGCACCCCGCGACGCCGTTCACCCGCGCTGGCACCCCGCTCCGCTCAAACACCCCCTGATGCACATCCTCGTGACAATCGGCGCACGTCCCCGCAGTGCCAGCAAACACCTGCACATCCTCCTCCACCACATGACAAGACACGCACGCCACCCCGAGATGCGCCCCATCCAACTCAAACCCCGCATCACTATGGTCGTCGAGCCCGAACAGCGCGGGAACGAACCCCCCCGTTGTATGGCATGTATCGCACCGCTCACCGCCAACCATCTCCCGGAACTGCGCGT
>JAJDDG010000086.1 GCA_029260435.1 Phycisphaerales bacterium
GTGCCGCAAAACCCAGATCGTCGTCGGTGGGGGCGTCTTCGCACGAGCCGACGAACTCGCCGAGGAAATCGGCGCAGACCTCTGGGCCGATCAGCCGCACGAACTCGTCGCCGAAATGGCGGACTTCCCAGACCGCCGCGCTACCGCCGACCAGCGAACCGTCGGCCGCAAACGCACCGGCAACATCCGCGCCGCCTGACTCCACAACCGGCGCACGAATCTCAGGCAACATCCCTCACGAAAGTGAGTCGATCGCCCCCGCCCCGCCCACCGGGCACGGGGGTGTTTTTCTGCGCCCAGACGATTCCTTTCCCCGTGCCACTGACCCGTCCTCGGTCAGTGCTCTTCGTCTAGATCGGGTGCCGTGGTACGCGCTGTGAGCCGATCCCCCCAAACCTCTGCGCTTCCTGCGCATACGGGTGATTCCCTCGGCGACCCCTGTGATAGAATTGAATGAAAGCTCCGTTGCGTGTGAACGACACCTTAAGGTTTGGCTGAAAGGAGCGGGCCATGTCTCGACATATCCCATTCTGGCGCCGTACGAAGAAAACAACCGTCGTCATAGCAATCTTGATTGGTGTAATCACACTGCTGTCGCAGCGCCTCTACATCCACGTTGATACTGGGAACGGGCTGTTCGGGATCCAGTTCGGTTCTCTGTACGCCTCAAGTGACTCGTACGGCGGCGCGCCGTGGCAAGTCAAAGCTGGCTGGACGCCCAAATGGTACCCAGTGCTGTTGCCAGAATACTCAACTGGCGCGGGATTCTGGAGCTACACGATGATTCCGCTGTGGCCCTTTGTTGTCATATCGATTGGCGTAGCAATGTTTGCTCACTGCCGCTGCCGTCCGGTTCCGGGGTATTGCTCAAAGTGCGGGTACGATCTCAGTGGCATCGAGTCCGGCGCGTGCCCCGAGTGCGGCATGACCCCCGCCGCATCGTCCTCGTCACCACCAACACCCTGACCACCCTTTCTCCACCCTTGGGTGGAGTCCCCTCTCTACTTCCTTTGAAAAACGCCATGCGCCGGTGGGGGGGGCATGGCGGAAAAACAGATCCTTGAACGGGGGTGTGGGGGGCAAGCCCCCCACATCGCGATCAAATCGCTATCTTCTTCCCCATGCCCTCCCTCGTGCGCACGGAAGCAATCGAAGTCTCACCCCACCTCTGGGGACCGCGCGCCACAGGCGCCCAATCAAACCTCCGCGAAACACCCGTCTCACTCGTCGTCCTCGCGTCGAGCTCATCCGGCAACTGCTCCGCACTCATCGTCGGCTCCGGCGCAACCCGCCGAATCATCCTGTTAGACGCCGGCATCTCCCCCCGCCGAACAACCCTCCGCTTCGCCGAACTCGGGCTCTCCCGCGACCAGATAGACGCCATCGTCTTCACCCACCTGGACACAGACCACTGCGTCCCCACCTGGGCCCGCTTCCTCCCCAAACACGCCCGCTTCCTCATGCACAAACGCCACCGCGCACGCGCCGAGCGCATCGGCATCCTCTCCCGTCGCACCACCATCTTCGAGTCCGACCCCGTCCCGCTCGATGGCATAGCAACACTCTCCCCCGCCCTCCTCTCTCATGACTCCCTCGGCGTCGCCGTCTTCCGCATTGAGTTCGCCGGTGGGCGCACGCTTGGCTTTGCTACCGATGTCGGCGCACCAACGCCAAACATGGTCCACCACCTCAAGGGCGTAGACGTCCTCGCGATCGAATCCAACTACTGCCCACGCATGCAGGAAGCCTCCGACCGCCCCGTCTATCTCAAGCGTCGCATCACGGGCGGCTCAGGACACCTCTCCAACGAACAAACAGCATCCCTCGTCCGTTCCATCGCCCCGCGCGAGCACGTCGTCCTGCTGCACCTCTCCCGCCAGTGCAACACCCCCGACCTCGCCCAACGCCTGCACGCCGATGCGCCCTATTCCCTCACCGTCGCCCACCCCGATGAACCCATCGCCCCGATCCAACTCTCCGCCATGCACTAACCAATCGGGTGCCACGCCGGGTGCCACTGGCGGCTTGTCCGCCA
Organism: Phycisphaerales bacterium; assembly: GCA_029260435.1. Taxonomy (GTDB): domain Bacteria; phylum Planctomycetota; class Phycisphaerae; order Phycisphaerales; family UBA1924; genus OFTM74. Next base: position 2,036 of record JAJDDG010000086.1, read on the forward strand.
GTGCTCGGTTCGCTGAATCAAAGATGACCGTCGGGTGCCGTGAAATCCGCTGCAGGCGGAATCCCTGATGCCTACTCCCCCTCCCACTCCACAACATCCAACACTCCTTCAATTTCCCCTCGCGCCGGGTGCCACTGGCGGCTTGTCCGCCAGTGCTCGACTCGCTGAATAAAAAACGACGTACACCGGGTGCCGTGAAATCCGCTGCAGGCGGAATCCCTGTTGCCTACTCTCCCTCCCACTCCACCACCTCCAACACTCCCTCAACCTCCCCCCGCGCGCCGTACCCCGCGCGATCGACCAACTTCCCCCCCTCAATCATCGCCTGCAATATCGGCATCCCCCCCGCCACCGCACCCGGGATCGACGCAACCACATCCCGCACAGCGCGCCCCGCTTCATCAACCTCCCGGTACACCTGCCTTATCACCCGCACTCCTTCCACCCGCGCAATCCCCTCAATCATATCCAACGCATCAACAACAACCGCAGGCCGCACAACAACCGCCGGCGATCCTCTGAACAACACCGCTCCCTCCGGTGCGCACAACGCATCACCCGCAAAACCGTGTGCAACCATGTGCACCATCTCCGCGCGCACGCCGGGCATCACAAACCGCTCCGTTGTGACTACCCACTCGAGCCCGAACCACCCCGCAGCCTCAAGCGCGCGCCGCGCATCGCCCATCATTTCCAGCAGCTGATCCGGCATCGCCGTCGCACCCCAAACCTCCCGCAGCCCCCGCGCGTACCCGGTGATCAACACCCCCGCCCGATCCAATCCCAGCGCCAGCTCCTCATTCGTCAGCCCCCCCGAATCACCCAGCGCAAAGGTCACCGCCTGCAAGCCGACCACCGAAACCACGCTCTCCCGCCACCGTCCGGTATCTCCCTCCGCCGGTAGCGCGATGGCACTCTGGACAAACTCCGTCCATTTCCCGAGCAGCACTGCCCAGGACATCGCATTTTTTTCTGCACGTCCGCCGTTCGTGGATTGCTCGGGTGATTCTGCCATCTCAGGCACCATCCTGACCGATCCACCCCTTCTTGGGGCCACGGGCGATTACTTTTCTAGGAACTTCGCCGAAACATGAACCGATCGCCGTGCGTTATCCATCTAGTAGTGGGGAGGTTATCCCTCGGGGCAGGGGGGATTCACCCGACTCGGCCCGCAACTGGGCCACAACGCGGGAGGTATAGTTGAGCAAGATGACACGAACCGAAGAGCGACAGATCATCGAGGCAGCCGCAGCGGGCGACAAAACCGCCGCCGGCAACCTCATCCGGGCCCACCAGGGCTCGCTCTACGCCTACATGCTCCGCATGTCGGGCAAGCCAGACGTCGCCGAAGACATCGTGCAGGACGCCTTCGTGCGTGTCCTCGCAAACCTCGACCGATTCAACCCGCAGTACCGCTTCTCCACCTGGCTCTTCACCATCGCCAAGCGCCTCTATGTGAACGCCTGCCAGAAGCTCAAACCCATCTACGACTCCGACATCGTTTCGATCCAGCGCGGCGACTCCTCCGAGCCGCTCATGCCCGCCGTCGAGTCCGAGTTCCGCGGCTCCGCCCGCGACGCGATCGGCCGCGCACTCCAGGAACTCAGCGCAGAACAACGCGAGATCATCATCCTCTTCCATCAGCAGGAATGGCCAATCGCGCTCATCGCCGATTACATGAGCATGCCCGAGGGCACCGTCAAGAGCCACCTGCACCGAGGCAGACGCCGCATGCGCGCCTACTTCGAGAAGAACATGGAGCAGGGTGCCGATATGCACCTCGCAAGATTTGTGCAGGAGCCCGCCTGATCATGATGTCGAACCGCGATATGTTCCGCGAAGACGACGACGCGCTGTTCGCACCAATCGGCGAACACCCCGCCGATCATGTCCCCGCGCCACCATCGGACAAGACCGATGAGCGCGTGCCCCTGTCCATCATCGACAAATACTTCGATGGCGACCTCACCACCGATGATTCCCGTTCCTTCTTCGAAAAACTCCGCCGCCGCCCGGACCGCGCTCTCGAAGCCGTCTGGATGCAGCGCGCGATCGACGCACTCAAAAAACCCGTCTCCTCCCCCGACTTCTCCAAAGCAATCCTCCGCAGCGTCGCCGACCGTCGCGCCTGGCTGCCCCGCCGCGACCGCATCGCCGTCTGGGCGCTCCGCTACGCCGCGGTTCTCCTCCTCGTCGGCATGTCCGCCGCCGCGTACACCCTCCAGCGCGTCGCGCCAGAGGCAACCGCGCTCACCCCCCGCGTCACCCCCGTCGGTAACGTCGTAGACGCCGTCTCACAATCCACCGAGACCGCCGCCCGAGCATTCCCCAACTCGCTCGCGACCATGCAGCGCTCCGTGTTCTTCGACCGCACCCAGGTCTCCCTCGCCTCCTTCTCACAGAGCAACCGCGCCGACCACCCCGCACCCCATTTCCCACACGCCGATGCCGCCGCCGTGCATAACTGCATCAGCGCCGTGGGCCTCCGCTACTCCGATCACCAGACCACCGTCTGCGACGACGCACACGCCGCCGAGCGCACCGCAAAGCCGCGCGTCCACATGATCATTATCTCAACAAGCAAGAAGTAGAGACCAGCCCGATGCGAACCCTGTGGGCAAGAGCTATCACCATGCTCATCTGCTGTAGCTGCGCCGCAAACCCCGCCAGCGCACAAAAGCAGGACGGCATCGTCGTCGCCAAAGACCGCACCGTTCGGGCAGACGCTTCGATCATCCCCAGCGATGTCACCCTCTTCATTTCTATAGAAAACGCCTCGGAGCTTCGCCAGCTCCCCACCGGGAAGTTCGTCGAATCAGCCCTCACCGCGCTCGTCCCGGAGGGCAACATCCGCGCCGCGTGGCGCGAGCTCGCGCGCGTCATGGGCATGTCGCCCGAGCAAACATTCGACCAACTCCTCGGCACCCGTGTCGCCCTCGCCGCACGGAAAAACCCGCAAGGCCCGCCATCATGGGCCGTCATCTGCGAGATCGACAAACCCACCTACAAGCGGCTCATGAAAGGGCTCGGCGGTGCCCCGCGCGAGATGATCAACAACCGCCCGATCCTCGCACTCGAGCAAGGCCAGTTCCTCCTCACCGCGATCTACGGCAAACGAAAAGGCGCATCGCTCGCGCTCCTCGCTCCGCGCGAGAACGCAGACCTCTTCAAGGAAATCGCCAGATCACTCGGCGGCGTCCACAAACAACCCCTCCTCATGCACCCCGACTTCGCCAGAGCCCGCAAGCTCGACCCGAAAGCAAACATCCTTTTCTTCACCCGCCGCGCCGTTGCCGCGAAGAATGAGAACGATGAAATCGCTGGAGGCGGTGCTGGTATAGGCAATGGAATCGCCAAGGGACGGGGGGATGTGGGGGGGGGGTGGCTGGCGTTGTCTGCACTTGCGCAGGACAACAACATCTCGATCAAAGGCTTGTCCTTCTCCCCCAATGCGCCCAAGCCGACGTTCACCTGGTCCGCCAAAGCATTCGAAACAATGAGCAAGGATGCGCTCGTCTGCATCGTGGACGACGCCCTCCTCGCCGCCATGCC
>JAJDDG010000087.1 GCA_029260435.1 Phycisphaerales bacterium
GGCAGACCACGCGACACCGCGTGGATGCTCACCCACTTCCTCATCAAGGAATCCTCCGCGCGCTTCCTCCCCTTCTACGTCGCCGGCGCAGTCTCCCTCCTCGAGAACAACGACCCCGACTGGCAATGGAAACTCGCACTCCTCGCCGGGATCCAGATCGCACTCCTCATCTGGAACGTCGCCGGTCACACCCTCTACGTCCGCCACCTCTCAAATATCTGCCGAGGCTATGGTCACGAACTCCGCCTCGCCGTCTGCCGCCAACTCCAGCAGCTCTCCTTGCTCTACCACGGCCGCCAATCCGCCGGAAAAGTCCACTCCAAAATCATCCGCGATATCGACAACATCGAATCCATCCCCGTCCAGACAGTCCAGCCCTTCCTTTCCGCGATCGTCACAACAGTAGTCACCGTAACCGCCGTACTGATCACCGCGCCCGTTGTCGCACCCGTATTCATCTTCATCGCGCTCCTCGCCTTCTCCATCAACTACTTCTTCCGCCGCCGCCTCCAGGAAACCGCAAAGGCCTACCGCGAAACCACTGAGCGCCTCTCCTCACGCCTCGAAGACATGCTCGAGATGATCCCCATCACCCGGGCGCACGGCCTGGAAGAAGTCGAGATGGAGTCCACCGAGCGCAAGGTCCACGACGTCAGACGCGAGGCCTCCCGCTTCGATGTCGTCTCCGCCGCGTTCGGCGCGAGCAGTTGGTCCGCCATCACCATCTTCTCCTCGATCTTCCTCGCCGCGATGGTCGTCTTCGCCGCGAACAAATGGATCTCTATCGCCCAGGTCGTCCTCTTCCAGGGCCTCTTCGGCCAACTCACCTTCGCAATGATGATGCTCCTCGGAGTCGTCCCCCAGATGGCCCGCGTCCGCGATTCCTTCGCCTCCGTGCACGAAGTCCTGAACGCCCCCGACCTCGAGCAGGACAAACAAGGCAACCCCGTCGAGTCCGTGCAAGGGCGCATCGAACTCACGAACGTCTCCTTCACCTACCCGCAGTCATCTCTCCCCGCGATCAACAACCTCTCCCTCACCATCGAGCCCGGTGAAGCAGTCGCCATCGTCGGCCCATCCGGCGGCGGCAAGTCCACACTCCTCACACTCATGCTCGGCATGCTCCGCCCGACCGATGGCAAGATCCACCTCGACTCGCGCGACATGCAATCCCTCGATATGCGCACCTACCGCAGGCACACCGCAATCGTCACACAGTCATCCGTCTTCTTCTCGGGCACAATCCGCGAGAACGTCGCCTACGGCTTGCCCAACATGACCGACAACGACATCGAACTCGCCCTCCGCCGCGCAAACGCATGGGACTTCGTCGCCGACACCGAAAACAAACTCGATACACGCATCGGTGAGAACGCCCGCGCCCTTTCAGGCGGGCAGATCCAGCGCCTCGCCCTCGCCCGAGCACTCGTCCGCGACCCCCGCGTGCTTGTTCTCGACGAACCCACCAGCGCGCTGGACGCCGAGAACGAACTCCTCTTCCGCGAAGCACTCCGCAACATGCTCCCGGGCCGCACCACCATCATGGTGTCCCACGCACTCATGAACGCACGCATCTTCCCCCGCATCATCGTCATCGCAGACGGCAAAATCGAAGCCGACGGCAACCACGAAGCACTTCTCCGATCAGACAACTTCTACCGCAGAACTTACGAACGCCTCGCGATTTAACCCGCACGCCTCCGCCGCATCCCAACTATCGGCGCAAGCACAAACACCACAACCGTCCCGGGCGCTGGGATTCTTGTCCGCAGGATAACTTCAGGCCGTCCGGTACTGCCGAGAAGCTCGCCATCATCAAGGGTCACTTTGAATACAAGCCACCCATCATCATTCAGCGCCGTGCCCCTGCCCCCCTCGCCGCTGCTCGCACCCAGAAACTCGATCGATTCAACAGGCCACACAAACGTCTGTTCGATAATGCCTGCTTCGCGCACCAGATCCCATTTCACAAGATCACCCGTCTGAATGATATTGTGAAGTGACCCATCCGAGTCCCGCCCCACCAGCGCGATGTCATTCGTGTCATCAATCCCCAAGCCTGCGAGATCCACAGTAAACGCAAACTGCCCAGCATTGTTCATCGCCATGTTTGTACCGAGGTAATCATCGCTCCCCCACCACGCAGAGTTGTCCGAAAAAGAACTGGCGGTGTTGATGCTCGCTTCGACGCCCGCGCCTATTCCTTCGACAGTATCCCCCGTGATAAACACGGATTTGATATCTCCTGCCCTGTCTGAGACAAAGAACCCCATCGAAAGTGTCCCCGTACCTCCACGCACCGGCGTCTCGATCCCCGCCCAAAATCCGATATCCCCTGAGCCATTCACGATCGGTAGTGCGGCGCTGGCAAATACAGAGCCCGCGGGTGCCCCAGAAACAAAACCGCCAGACCGGACAATCTGCTCCATTGCCCCCGACCGATCCGACCAGATGGCGAGTCCAGACAGGGCATCATCAGTCGGGTTATCAATAGTCCCTGAAATCACAACCGACCCGTCATTCAGAATCCCCGCATTGCTAAATGAATCAGCAACAAACGATTCTTCGATACTAAGACCGGGCAGCGCACTACCGCTTTCCGCGACTAGTTGCACTCCGCCCGACCCGAACCGCCAAATCCCCGCCGTGCCGTTCACAATGCCAGGCCCTGTAACCCGGGCGTTGAAGATCCCCTCACCATTGTCATTGACCCAATACCGCCTGATCGATCCCTCACCCGGATCGTCGTACACCACCCCCGGATCCATCCCCACCGCCTGCTGCCCCGTGTACGCAAGCACCGAACTCGTCCCGCCCGTGTTGAATGCGAACAGCCCCGATGTCTGTGAATCAGCTTCAAGCGCCATCACACCTCGCCCACCATCCGCAAGTGCGCTCCCCGAATACATGTCGTAGAACTGCCCGGCTATCTCAGGAAACTCAAATGCTGCTCCCGCACCTCCCGGTCCATGCATATGGATCCTCGTAGACTCGAAAACATCATTGGTCTTTTTACCAATAAAAATGGAATGCCCATCGATAGAATGTCGCAACGACAATGTATCCATCTCATGGAACTGATTGATTGCCGGAGAGTCTCCAGGATTCGGAACCCTTAGGCTTAAGACAGCCCAGTCATACGTCCCCGGTGCTGAAATCGTCCGTATCCCATAGAATTTTCCGCCTGTCATATTGAAGGGCGGGTACCCATCTTCGGAAAATGACGCAACAGAAACGTCTCCAGAACCGTCAATCTGAGGCAGCCCAAAATTGTGCCCCGTCCACTCGAAACTACCAAAGGGCCCACTCTGTAAGCCGATCTGCTCTAGATTCTGAATCACCCGTTCGTACCCGCCCTCCACTCGCGCACCACATAGCATCACGACAACAGCAAAGCTGAATCCAATTCCGCGCAGACCGTGCATGGCAACCACTCCTATTCCCTTCCCGGGAAATCCTATATCTCTATCAACGCAGCAGTGCCCGCCGCGCATCAACTCCGCTCCCACAATACAAATCTTCCTTGCACTGTCAATATGAATCCCGTGCGATCATATGAAAATCAATGCTTTCCTCTCCCTCAAGCCAGACACTTCCCCCCTTCACCCTCGCGGTGAAATCTTCTATCCCCATCTTCTGAAAAGCATGACCGCAGCGTCACATGAAAACCTCAATTTTCTTCCTGATGCCCTGTGCCTGATCCCTGATGCCTTCTTCAGCACCCATCCCCAAGCCTGAACAACACATAGCTGATGTCGTTCACATCGACAATCCCGTCCGAGTTCACGTCGCCGTCCACGGTGCCCGGTGTCCCCGAGTCGCCGAGTCTAAACAGGACGTATGAAATGTCATTCACATCAACCGCGCCGTCCCCGTTT
>JAJDDG010000088.1 GCA_029260435.1 Phycisphaerales bacterium
GCGCGGCTGGTGGATACGCTGCGGGAGGCGGGGCGGCTGGTTGTGTCGCTTGTGGCGGTGGATGGTGGACGGATCGTCGGGCATGTTGCGTTCAGCCCGGTGCGCACGGAGAGCGGCGCGGAGGGGGTTGGGCTTGCTCCGGTAGCTGTGCTTGATACACACCGGCGGCGGGGGATCGGCGCGGCGCTGATCGAGGCCGGGCTGGAACTGTGCCGAGCGTCGGGGTGTGGGTGGTGTGTGGTGCTGGGGGAGCCGCGGTATTACGGACGGTTCGGGTTTGTGGGTGCGTCGCGGTACGGCTTGCGCGACGAGTACGGGGGTGGGGCGGCGTTTCAGGCGATCGAGCTGCTCCCCGGGGAGATGCCTGTGGATGGTGGGCTGGTTCGGTATGCACCGGAATTCGGTGCGCTGGGGTAGATCGCGCATAGGGTGAATACGCTGGCAATCTCGCGGCGCGGAGTTGGTACTCTTTCCGTTCGTTGTTGTGGACGGGTTAGATAAGGAGTTGAGCTGTGAGCGATCGGCGGGCATTCGTAGCGGGGAACTGGAAGATGAACTCTGATCGCGCGGGGGCGGTCGCGCTGGCGGAGGGGGTCGCGGATCTCGCAAAGAATGAGGCGTGGCACTGTGAGGTGGGGATCGCGCCGGCGTTTGTCCATCTGGATGCGGTGGGGCGTGCGCTGCGGGCGAAGAACAGTTTGGTCCGGCTTGGCGCGCAGGACATGTACCCGGGCGGGAACGGGGCGTTTACGGGGGAGGTCTCGGCGGCGATGCTCAAGGATCTTGGTGTGGACTTTGTTTTAGTGGGGCACTCGGAGCGGCGGCACGTGATCGGGGAGGGGGAGGATGTGATCGCGGGGAAGGTGCGGGGGGTGCTGGATGCGGGGCTGACGTGCGTGTTGTGCGTCGGGGAAAAACTAGACGAACGGGAGGTGGGCAAGACGGACGCGGTGAACGAGCGACAGCTCCGCTCGGCGCTTGCTGGGGTGAGCGCTGGGGAAGCGGAGCGGGTGGTGATAGCGTATGAGCCGGTCTGGGCGATCGGGACGGGGAAGGTGGCGAGCCCGGCGGACGCGCAGGAGGCGCACGCGGCGGTGCGGGGCGTGCTGGCGGACATATTCGATGCGGGGACGGCGGCGGGGATCCGGATTCAGTACGGCGGGTCGATGAAGCCGGGGAATGCGGTGGAGCTGCTCGCGCAGGGGGATATCGACGGGGGGCTGATCGGGGGTGCGGCGCTGGAAGCGGAGTCGTTCGCGGGGATCTGCCGGGGTGCGGAGTAGTTTGCGGACCCCGGGATCGCCCGATGGGGTGTGGAACCGGGGCTGGAACGGGTTGTACTGACCGATCGGCGGTGAATAGGTACCATACGCGGCCCACCCCCCCGCCCCCCCACCACCTCGCCTCTATCTGCGGCAGGGCATTCGGATGTGATTCTTGATGGTGGCTTGCGCTGGGTTGAACTGATTTGGAGTCTGGTTTGATGCTGACGGTTTCTCTTGCACCAATGGTGATCGGTTTCATGGTTGTCGGGTTCCTTCTGGTGAGCCTGCTGATGATTCTGATCGTGATGATCCAGCGGCCGCAGGGCGGCGGGCTGAGCGAGGCGTTTGGCTCGAGTTCTGGTTCCGGGCACACGGCGTTTGGTGCGAAGACGGGCGACGCGCTGACAACGGCGACGATCGGGATCTTCATCCTGTTCATCGTCGCGGCGATCGTGCTGAACTTTGCGACGCGGCCGAGCGCCGGGCCGATTCAAGCGCAGGCCTCGCCCGCGCCGGAGGAGCAGCAGGCACCGACGTCGACGGATGGAACACCCGCGCCGACTACACAGACGATTATCCCGACACGGATCGAGGATCCGATCAAGAGCGGCGCGGCTACGATCGTTGAACCCTCGCTCGAAGAGACGGGAACATCGACAGAAGATGCGGGAGATGATGCAGCGCCCGCGACGGAAGAACCCGCGGGCGACGAGCCTTCTGGTGAGGATGATCCCCAGTGATCCGGTCGATGACCGGGTACGGCGAGGCGTCCACCCACGCGAACGGGGTGCATTATTTCCTCGAGGTGCGGTCGCTCAACGGGAAGTATTTCAAGGCGACGGTTCGGCTCCCCGAGGATCTGCAGGGTCTGGAGGCGGAGCTGGAATCGCTTCTGCGCAAGCGGCTGGCTCGCGGCTCGATCACGCTGGTGGGCAAGTGCTCGGATACGTCCGAGGATGCTGCCTTTGTGATCAACCACCACGCGCTGAGCAGCTACATCGACCAGCTCGAACAGGCACCGAAGGTCGGGGGCGGGTCGTGCCCGATCGATACCGCGGCGCTGCTCGCGCTGCCGGGTGTGCTGCAGCCGCCGTCTGATGAAGAGCAGAAGATCGCTCGTGCCCGGGAGGCGTATTCGGGATTGCTCGAGACGGCGTGCATAGCGCTGCGTGAGATGCGGGTGAAGGAGGGGGCGATCGTCCGCGACGATCTGGTCACGAATCTGGGCGTGATCCGCGAGCACTTGGAACAGATCGCGGTGCGGGCGCCGAAGGTTGTCGAGGAATACCAGGGCAGGCTGCAGACGAGGATCGAGAGCCTGCTGGCGGCTGCGGAGCTGCATGTGGAAGCGGGGGATCTGATCCGAGAGGTCGCGGTGTTCGCGGAGAAGAGCGACATCGCGGAGGAGGTTGCGCGGTTGAGCGGGCACCTGGATCAGTTCGGGAACATGCTCAACGAGGATCACCCGAAGCCGATCGGGCGGACGCTGGACTTTATTGCCCAGGAGATGCTGCGTGAGGCGAACACGATCGCGAGCAAGTCGGGAGACGTGGAGATCTCGCGGCATATCGTGCAGGTGAAGGGCGCGATCGATCGCATCAAGGAACAGGTCCAGAACGTGGAGTAGCGGGGGCGCGTGTGTTCGGGGATCGTCATGAGCGGGAGCGATAGTGCATCGAGCGGCGGGGCGAGTGGGTCGCGCGATGATCGCCCGCGGGTGAAGTTCGACGCGACGGAGATCGCGACGGTGCTTTCGCGGTACGACCTTGGGGTTATTCACAGTGCGCGGGAGATGCTGCGGGGGTCCGGGCGGTCGCCCAAGATCATGCTGAAAACGGAGCGGGGTTCGTTTGTTCTGAAGAAGCGTGCGCCCGGGCGGGACGATCCGCTGCGGGTGGGGCTGACGCACTCGATCCAGCGGGCGCTCGCTGTTCGCGGGTTCCCGCTTGCGCGGCTTGTGCGCTCGAAGGACCGGACATCGGTGGTGACGACGGCGGGTGGTGCGTTCGAGTTGTTCGAGTACGTCGAGGGAGCGGTGTACGACCAGTCGCTCGGCGCAACGGAGCAAGCGGGGCGGGCGCTGGCGCATTTTCACGCGCTGCTCGCGGACTTCGACGAGGCGCTGGTGCCGACGGGCGCGAACTACCACTCGAACCCGGGTGTGCAGACGTATCTTGCGCAGATCCCGCGGCTCGTGGGCGAGGGAGAATCTGCCCAAGACACGGCGGGCGCGCTGCGGCGGTTTTACGCGGAGGCGGCGAAGCAGGCGGACGAGGCGGGGTTTGGCGGGTGGCCCTTGCAGGTGGTACACGGGGATTGGCACCCGGGAAATCTGCTGTACCGGGATGGGCGGGTGGTCGCGGTGGTGGATTACGACACGGCGAAGCTGGGTCCGAGAATTCTGGATGTGGCGAACGGGGTGCTGCAGTTCTCGGTGACGCGGGGCGAGGGTGAGCCCGAAACATGGCCCGATTATCTCGATGAGGCGCGGGTCCATCGGTTTGCACGGGGGTACGATCTGGTGGAGGGCTGCATGTTGAGCGCAGCGGAACTCCGGGCCGTGCCTTGGCTTATGATCGAGGCATTGATTGCAGAGGCTGCGGTACCGATCGCAACAACGGGGACGTTTGCGGGTATCCAAGGTGGGTCGTTCTTGCGGATGGTTGAACGTAAGGTACGGTGGTTGCACGGGATGGCGGGGGAGATCGTTGCGGCGCTGCACTAGCGGCGCGGGAGGAACAGATGTTTCGATTGATTGCGTGTGTTGTGTTCATGATGGCAATCTCGGGGGCTGTGTGTGCGCAGACGGCGGACGACTCGGCGTTCACGCAAGAGCGCATCGACATGGTGATTGGCACGCTCGATTCTCCGGATTTCGGTGTGCGCGAGGAGGGGACGCGGGCGCTGTCGCAGTTGTTCCACGGACAATCTCACCGGCTGTTGGAGATGGTGCATGAACGCGAGTTGAGCGCGGAGCAGCGGGTTCGGGTCCTGCGGGTGGCGCGGGAATTGTTCACGAATCGACCGCGTGCTGCAATCGGCATCACGATGGATAACGGGAGGCTTGCACAGAAAGGGTGGAGTGGACGGGGCACCCGTGTGCTGTCTACCCAGAAGGATTTTCCTGTACACCTGCACGGGCAGATCCTGGTGGGGGATGTGATCCTGCGGCTCGGTGACGTGGAGCTACCTGCGGATCGGAACGTAGCGTCGCGGATGCTGATCACGGAGGTGACCTCACGGGAACCCGGGGAGAAGCTGCACGTTACGGTTCTACGGGCGAAATCGTTTGATCCCGCGAATCCCCCCCTCACGGAAGATCAGATGGATGATCCGGTGGAGGTGGACACGGCGATCACGCTCGGATCATGGCGGGATCTGCGCGGGATGAACGGCGTGTCCCGTCGGCTTCGACCGGAGGAGCTGGAAGCGGCGTGGCGGAATCGACTGAAACGAGCGGGTGTGTCTTTGCGGGGTGATCAATCGTTGTTGGTCACGAAAACATCGCAAGGGGCGTGGGGACATTCGCTGCGCAAGGTTGTGTTCCCGCAGTCGAGGTTCTTTGTCGCGGCGGATTCGCAGCTGGCGACGGTGTTGAGCTTGGCGACCGGGTTCGAAAAAGATCGGGTGCGGATGAAGCGGAACTTTACGGTGCGGCGCACCGACGAGAAGGTAAACCAATTGGCGGTGGATGCGGAGGAGATCGAGCCGTTTTTCGAGATCGACATGGTGCCGAACGGGAGGATCCCGAAGCAGATGCGCGATCAGCGGCTGGAATTGCTGCGGCTGTCGAGCGAGGTGAGCGTGTTGCAGCGGGATTTGCTGGACCGTCAACGCTCTGCGCAGGAGCGGGAATTGATCCGGGCTCGCCTCGAACAGCTCATCGTGCAGCACGAGGCTGCGGCGCGGCGTTTCAAGGAGCTGCGCGCCGAAATTTTTAACGACGGCGAGTGACGCGGTGTTCGCCTTATAGAGCGGACAGTTTAGATCACGATATTGACCATCCGCCCGGGGATGACAATAACCTTGCGGATGGGTTTGCCGTCGATGCACTTGGCGACGTTCGGCTCGGCGAGCGCGGCGGCACGTACGGTTTGTTCGTCCGCGTCTGCGGAGATAGTGATGCGGCCTCGGACCTTTCCTTTGACCTGCACGGGCAGCTCGATCGAGTCTTTGATGAGGAGGGATTCGTCCGCGACGGGGAACGGTTCGAACGCGAGTGATTCAGCGCTCTCTCCATTGAGCTTGGCCCAGAGTTCTTCGGCGATATGCGGCGCGGCGGGTGCGAGCATCAGGACGAACGGCTCGGCGATCTCGCGGGGCACGGCGTCGAGCTTCATGATGTGGTTCTTGAGCTCGAAGAGTTTGGCGATGGCGGTGTTGAACCCGAGCGAGGCGTAGTCGGCGCGGACGGCGGCGATGGTTTTGTGCAGCAGGCGGGTGGTTTCTTCGTCCGCGGGCTCGTCGGCGACGGTGCACGCGCCGGATTCTTCGTCGATCATCAAACGCCAGATCTGCTGGAGGAATCGGTGCGAGCCGATGATGTCGCGCGGGTTCCACGGCTTGGACGCTTCGAGTGGGCCCATGTACATCTCGTAGAGGCGCATGGTGTCCGCGCCGTACTGTTCGCAGACGTCGTCCGGGGTAACGGCGTTTTTCAGGCTTTTGCCCATCTTGCCGTACTCGCGTGTGACTTGTTCGCCTTCGTAGAACAGGGTGCCTTTGTAGTTGGTGCGGCCGTCGGCGGGTGTGCCATCATCGCCAACAACTTCGGTCGCGGGGACGTACATGCCTCGGGCGTCTTTGTATGCGCTGGCCTGGATGTAGCCCTGGTTGAAGAGCTTGTGGAACGGCTCGCGGGTGGAGACATGGCCCAGGTCGAAAAGGACTTTGTGCCAGAAGCGGGCGTAGAGCAGGTGGAGGACGGCGTGCTCGGCGCCGCCGACGTAGAGATCCACGCCGCCCGGCTTCATCCAGTATTGCTCGATTTGCGGCGCGACGAAGTGGTCGTTGTTGTCGGGGTCGAGGTAGCGGAGGTAGTACCAGCAGGAGCCCGCCCACTGGGGCATGGTGTTCAGCTCGCGGTTGTATGCGCGCTCGCCATCGCCCAGATCGAGTTTGGCGGACGCCCATTGTTTGGCGCGGCCGAGCGGCGGCTGGGGCGGGGCTTCGGGGTCGTCGGAGGCGACGGGTCGGAAGTCGGAGATCTCGGGCAGCTCGACGGGGAGCTGGGATTCGGGCAGCGCGATTGGGTTGACGTTTGCGGTGTCATCCGCGTCGTAAACGATGGGGAATGGCTCACCCCAGTAGCGCTGGCGGGAGAAGAGCCAGTCGCGGAGTTTGTAGTTCACGGCGCCCTCGCCGATGCCGTTTGATTCGGCCCACTTGATCATGGTGCGTTTGGCGTCGGCGGTGTGGAGCCCGTCGATAGGGGGCGAGTTGACGGCGGTGCCGTCGCCCGTGAACGCCGAGCCGTGGCGGTCATAGTGCGAAGCGGAGTCGAACCGCTCACGGAGATCGGCGAATGTTTTGCAGTCGAGTGATTCGATCGCGTCCATCCATGTGATCCGGATAGCACCGCGTTTGCCGCCGATGCCTGCGGGTT
>JAJDDG010000089.1 GCA_029260435.1 Phycisphaerales bacterium
GTCCATCAACTCACGCTGCGTATCCGCGTCAACCGGGATCACATCAACCAACCCAAGAATCCGCCCGGACTGGATGTCATAAGGCTGCACATCCCGTATAAACAGCCGCCCCTCAACATCAGGCAACCGCACCCGATAGCACCCGATCGACACCTGACGCACATCCTCGGCGCGCAGCGACCCGAGATCCACCGCGTACTGCTTCTCGAAGTGGTAGATCATCGCGACCCGCGCCTGACTCAGCAGCGCACTGGGCATCCAGGACCACCCCTTGCGGCTCGTCGTGATCTCCTTGGCGCGCGCTTCCAGCGCAACAAGCCGCCCGGCGCTCCGCACCCGCTCGACAACAACCCCGGAAGACATGTGGCGCACCGGTGCCTGCTTCCCGAACAGCCTCGCAAGCAACAGGCACACCATCGCACCCACCGCAAGCCCGATCATCAAAATAATGAGTTCAATCATGACCCAATATTGTTGGGCAAACCCCCTCGCCGCTTTCCGAAATCCACCCAAGCGCTCGACAAACGGGGTTTACGCCGCCTTGGACCCCGCCCCAGTATCCGCGTCCTGCCCCATCGCATCCCCCGCGCCCACCTCAAAAGCCCGCACCCACTGGTGGACCGCCGCCGCAACAAATCCGCCCACCACCAGCGCACCGATCACCAACCCGATCGCCATGAACGCGGGCGACACTCCGCTCACCGCGCCGCGACCCCGAGCCGTCAGCAGAAATGCACCGCCGCCCAACCCAAGCACGACAGGCACACTCAGCGCAACCCCACGCACAACAAACGGCAACCCCACCCCGCCCGAACGAGCGAGCGCAAACACACCCGCCAGACCGACCAGCACAAAGCCAGCAAACAATCGCGCGAACGCATATTTCTGGATCGCCACCCCACCGATCACCGCCGACGGCGCGTTCGCGCCGTAAATCCGGCTCGGGATAGACATATCGCTCAGCACCGCGAGGATCGCAACCGCGCCCCCGCACATCGCGAGCGACATCGCTCGCCCATCTTTGATCCACCGCATCCCGACCACAACCGCGAAGAACCCGCTCACCAACACGACCGGCTCAAACATCAGCACGTAGTACGTCTGCGCCGCAACGTCTTTCCCCAGCGCCGCACGCGCAACAAAGACAATCCCAACCAACGCGCTCACCGCGATCAGTGCGCCAAGCAGTGCGCTCATCCGCCCCACGAGTTTCAAGAACCCGCTGTCGCACACGCCGCCGGGATGTTGATCGTTTTTCTTCATCACGCTCAAAGCCTACCCCCGAAGACCCGTCTCACGCCACCCGACGCCCACCACGCCTCGTGTCCTGGTAACTCATGCACCTCGCCCCGCCGCCCCGCTTGCTCGCGTACAACGCCTCGTCCGCCCACCGACACAACTCCTCGCCACCCGGGGCGCGATCCTCGTGCAACGACGCCACACCAACCGACATGCTGGGCCAAAATTCCCCCACACCCCGCCCGGCTCCCAGGGTCTCGAATAATTTGATCAGCCGATCGCCGACATCTTTCCCAATAGCCACCGTGCCCGGCATCAACACCATCACAAACTCATCGCCCCCCAGACGCGCCGCACAATCGCTATCACGCGTGTGGGCCGCGAGCACCTCCCCAACCGCCACAAGCGCCTCGTCGCCCTTGTCGTGCCCGTGTGTGTCATTGAGTTGCTTGAACCGATCGAGATCCATCGCAAGAATCGTCATATCCGACATCCCGTTGGTCTTGCGCGAGTCCTCGATCATCTCGTCCAACCGCCGCGAAAACCCGCGCCTGTTGAGCAGCCCCGTCAGTTCATCCGTCTCCGCTTCCTTCGCGTACCGCACCGTCGCCTTCTTCGTCTTCTGATCAACGCGCCAGTCCATGTCGCGCCGCAGCCGCGCCGCCTCGAGCCTGTCGCGGTGCCCGTCCATCAGCACATCGTGCAAAGACCTCGCGATGCCGTACAGCGGATGCTTCTTGTCGATGTTCAGCAGCGCGCCGATCGGCTCGTCCCGCGTGGCTTTCGCCGCGTTCTTGATCCGGCGCTCCAGCCGCTCGCGCTCGTGCTGCGCCTTCATCTCCGGAGACACAATCAATCCAACCGAGAACAACAACCCGATCACGATCGCCACCGGCAGCACCAACACCATCCCGCCATCCACCACCGTCGCGACCCGTTCGCCAAGCAGCATCGCGCCCAGTGTTGTCACCCCGAACCCAACCGACAGCACCCCCGCACGCACCCACATCCCCCACGGGCGACCAACCCGCACCACCTCGTACCCGCCACCAATCGTGCGCAACGCCTCGGCATCTCGCTCCTCCGCGTCGGGCGGCATCGGTTTCTTGTGCGGGGTTGCCATGCGCACGAAGCCTCCACGAGCGCGCACCCAATGCGCCTCAGAAAGAGACCTATCGTCTGGTTTGACCCACGACCTAAGCCCGATCCCCACGTTCCGGGTGGGAGGGGGGGAGGGGGGGAGGGGGGGTTATGCCCCCGACGGATGCCAGATCGTCTTCATCTCCACAAACCCCTCGACCCACCACGGGCTCTCGCACACCTCGTCGTCGTACCACCCATCGCCCGACGTATCCCGGATCCGCACACGCTTCACATTCACCGCCGCTCCCATCCGCAGCCCCTTCGCCTCTTTCTCGCTCATCCCCGCAGCATGCACCGCATCGATCTCGCCGTGCCCAGCGATCCAATCGATCAACTCCCCCCGCTTGCCCATCAGCAGATTAATCACGCCCGCCGGCACATCGCTCACCTGGCACACCTCCCCGAGAATACTCGTCGGGATCGGGTGCGCCTCGCTCCCCAGCGCAACAACCGTGCATCCCGCGCAGATCACCGGCGCGATCAAAGACACCAAACCAAGCAAACTCGCCTCGTCCGGCGCAACCACCGCGCACACACCCGTCCCCTCCGGCACCGTGAAGTTGTAGTACGGGCCCGCAACCGGGTTCTGACACCCCAGCACCTGCGGGAACTTGTCCGCCCACCCCGCGTACGCAACAAACCGATCAACGCTCGCCTGCACCTCTTTCCGCGCCGTGCGCAGATCATCGCCCGTGCTCTGCTTGATCGCCTGCGCAAACTCCTCCGCCCGACCCTCCAGCATCTCGCCGAGCCGGTACAGGATCTGCCCGCGGTTGTACGCCGTCCGCGCGAGCCACTTGCAGTGCGCCGCACGTGCCGCCCCAACGGCATCGCGCAGATCCTTGCGCGACGCGTGACAAATATGCGCCATCAACCCGCCGTCCGCGCCCAGCGCCTTGATCGACCGCCCGCTCTCAGAGCGCGGGAACCCACCGTTGATATACAGCTTGTACGTCTTGAGCACTTCTGTGCGAGCCATTACTTCACCTCTCGATTACACCCGGACATACGCACGGATCCCGTGCATCCCGCCCTCGCGCCCGAACCCGCTCTCTTTGTACCCGCCGAACGGGCTCGTCGCGTCGAACTTGTTGTACGTGTTGCACCACACAACGCCCGCCTTCAGCTTCGTCGCCACCTCGAAAATCTTGCTCCCCTTGTCCGTCCACACACCCGCCGCCAGCCCGTAAGGCGTGTTGTTCGCGCGAGAGATCGCCTCCTCGGGTGTGCGGAATGTCTGCACCGCGAGCACCGGCCCGAATATCTCCTCCTGCGCAATCCGGTGGCTCTGCTGCACACCCGTAAAGAAACTCGGGCGACAGAAGTACCCCTTCTTTGGAAGCATCGACCCGTTGCTCTCGTACAACAGCGCACCCTCGCCCCGACCGATCTTGAGGTACTCCTCGATCTTCTTGAGCTGCATCCGCGAATTGATCGCGCCCACATCCGTGTTCTTGTCCAGCGGGTCGCCGACCCGCAGCGAATTAAGCCTGATCTTCAGCCGCTCCTGCACCTCTCCCGCGATCCCCTCCTGCACAAACAGCCGCGACCCCGCGCAGCACACATGCCCCTGGTTGAAATAGATCCCCTGGATAATCCCCTCGATCGCCTGATCGATGCTCGCATCGTCGAAAATGATGTTCGGGCTCTTGCCGCCCAGTTCGAGCGTCGCCGGGATGCCCCGCTCCGCCGCGATCGCCGCGAGCTTCTTACCGACCCCCGTGCTGCCCGTAAACGCGATCTTGTCGATGTCCTTGTGCCCCACCAATGCCGCACCCGTCCGCCCATCACCCGTCACGATGTTCACCACGCCCGCCGGCAGCTCAACCTCCTGGCACACCTCAGCGAACAGCAGCGCCGTCAGAGGCGTCGTCTCCGCCGGCTTGAGCACCACCGTGTTCCCGCATGCAAGCGCCGGCGCGATCTTCCAGCTCAGCATCATCAGCGGGAAGTTCCACGGGATCACCTGTGCGCACACGCCCAGCGCCCGCGGATCCCGACCAGGCACCGCGTACCGCAGCTTATCCGCCCAACCCGCGTAATAGAAAAAGTACTGCGCCGCGAGCGGGATATCCACGTCCCGGCTCTCCTTGATCGGCTTCCCACCGTCCATTGTTTCGAGCACCGCGAACTCCCGCGCCCGCTCCTGCAACCGACGCGCGATCCGGTAGATGTACTTCCCGCGCTCCTTCCCGCCAATCCGTGTCCACCCGCGCAGCGCATCGCGCGCAGCCTTCACCGCGCTGCCTACCTCGCGAGCGCTGCCCTGCGCAACCAATGCCAGCTTCTTCTCTGTCGCCGGGTTGATCGTCGAGAACACCTCCTTCGCACTCGTGAACTTCCCGTTGATGAAGTGCCCGTACCGCTCCTTGATCGCAACAGGCACCCGCTCGGGAGCCGGCGCATAATCCCAGGCATCACCAAACGTCAGCTCGTACCTCGGCCGCCCCGCCCTGCCCATCCGACCCGCCGTGATCGATGTATCCGCCGTGTCCTGGGCCATGATCCTCGGATCCTCTCCCGAGCCGTTCTCTGGGTGCTGCTCACTCATACCCACATCCTACCCCCCCGATCCCCATACACCCAGTACAGCACAGCCGCACCAATGAAAAACGCCGCCCGGAGGACTCCGGGCGGCGTGAGGAAGATTGAAACATCCCGCAAATCAGCGGGGGATCGTCTTGGTCGATTTAGCGACGACGACGGATGCCAGCGATGCCAGCAAGCCCGAAGAGGACCGCGGTGCCCGGCGTCGGGATGGCGCGGATCGTGCCGTTGCCGGAGTCCATCTGGAGCAGAACAATCTCGTTCGGAACTGTAGTGGTGAACGAAAGCGTGTCCGCGTTGATGTTCGGGCCGTTCGCACCGACCTGGGTCTCCCAACCGCCGGTGTTCGTGGCCTTGTACTGATAGGTACCGGGAGTGGCGACCGTGTACGCCACGGAGTAGATCCCGCCGCCAATATCACTCATCAATGCAGTGGGATCAGCGTTGTTCCACCCTTGGAAATCGCCAACCGCGTTGTACGAAACGCCAGAACCAAGCGTGTCCGGGTAGTAGCGACCGCTCGCGGGCGACCAGCCGTCAGCATACGTGTTCGTGTCGTACGTGAAGGTGACAGCCTGCCCAGCAGAAGCCACGTTCACCCACGCGTTACCGGAGTTGGGGAACGAATTACCCCAATTGTTCGTCTCGGAAATCTTGTACTCAAGGTGCGGATCAGCAGTGGCGATCGTGGTGGCCAGCTCGAAGATGCCAGAGCCAGCACCGGTCTCGGTCATCGTGAACGCGGCATTGACGTTGTCCCACCCCTGGAATTCACCAGCGACGTTCCAAGATGCATTGGCTTGCGCCGCAATCGCGAACGCTCCACCAAGCGCAACCGCAGCAATACGTGAATCAATCATGTCTCTTTCCTCTCTCTTCGCCGGGGTGACGTCGGTCCCGGCTGGACGGTTTCTTCTGAACATGCGGATTACGCAGCATGCCCACACCACCAATGTAAGGGTGTCGCCCCCTAGGTCAAGCGTTTTACCTGGCGTAAAAACGTCGATTAAATAAGCATGTTTAGGTTTTGTTCAGTAAACCGTTTTACCAACCCCAAAAAACCACTCCATATCGCCCCACTCGAATCCCCTCACGCGTCCGAAAAATCGTGCTTCGCCGGGTACCGACCCTCGCGCAGCTTCGCCAACTGCATCAGCAGGTCGTTCGTCAGGCTGCTCGCCCCAAACCGAAACAGCCCCGGATCGAGCCACTCATCCCCAAGTGTCTCCTTCACCATCACCAGATAGTGCAAGGACAATTTCGCCTTGGAGATCCCACCAGCTGGCTTCATCCCGATCCGCACACCCGTGCTCAGGTAGTGATCCCGGATCGCCTCGAGCATCACCAGTGTCACGCTCATCGTCGCCGCGGGTGACACCTTGCCCGTGCTCGTCTTGATGAAATCCGCACCCGCATGGATCGCCAGATCGCTCGCCGCGCGCACCAGGTCGTATGTCTCAAGCTCACCCGTCTCCAGAATCACCTTCAGGTGCGCATCCCCGCACGCCTCCTTGATCGACGCGATCTCGTCGTACACCTTCCCCCGATCGCCCGCGAGGAACGACCCTCGCGAGATCACCATGTCGATCTCGTCCGCACCCGCCTCCACCGCGCGCCTCGTATCTTCAAGGCGCACATCGATCGGGAACTGCCCGCTCGGGAACCCCGTCGCCACACTCGCCACACGCACGCCCGAGCCCGCCAACGCCTCTTTCGCGGTTGTCACCAACTCCGGGTACACACACACCGCCGCGACATGAGGCAATGTCAGATCATTGATATCAGGGGTGATCGCCTTGCGGCACAAACTCCGCACCTTCTCCGCCGAATCCTTGCCCTCGAGCGTGGTGAGGTCCACCATCGAGAGCACGATCCGGAGCCCCGCATCTTTCATAGATGTCTTGATCGACCGCTTCGTGAACGAAGCCGCCCGCGCATCCACCATCACCCGATCTACGGTTACTGCTCGCATCCCACCAGTCTACCCACCGTCACCCGCGATCGCCCCAACTTTGTCGCCACCCTGCACGCACCGCTCCGCGAACGCCCCGCACCGACCGCCCACCTCGTCAATAAACGACTCGGACCACAGATTATTGTGCCCGCCCCCCTCGATCTCCAGAATCTCACCCTGCCCCGCCGCCGCCGCGATCTCGCGGCCATCCCCAACCGGGCTCACCGGATCCTCCGACCCGTGCACCACCAGCAGCGGGCACCCCAGCCGACCCGCCCACACCGCGCGATCAAACGCGCGCCACCTCGGACCTACCCCAAACGCCGTGCCCAACACCCCCATCGCGATCCGTCCATTAATGCGCCAAGGCAACCCGCTCGCACGCATCACACGCAGCGCGGGCGTCCACGCCTTCCTGTACGGCGCCTCCGCGATCACACCCGCGATCTCGATCCCCCGCGACCCGCACAATGCCCCCGCCGCGATCGACGCGCCGCCGCCGAGCGACCACCCCATCAGAATTACCGCCCCCCGATCCGAATACCGCTCCGCGATGCGCACGATCTGCTCGGGCTCGCGCGTCCCCAGCGCACAAGTGCCGGGCGAATCACCATGACCCGCCGGATCCCACGCAACAATCCGCCCCGCCCATTGTTCGAGCCCGGGCAGACGCACCAACGCCCCAAGCTTCGAACTCCCCCAACCCGGCGTCAGGATCACCGTCGCCCCGCCCGCCCTCTTGCCCTGAATCTCCCACGCCGCCGCGCGCACACCGCCCCCGACATCCAATCCGATCTCTTCAAACTCCCGCGCGGGCTGCATCTCACAGGGCTCACCCGCGACCCCGCGAGCGAGTGCCCACGCGTACGTCCTGCGTGGTGGGCGGCGAAGTTTCCGGATCGTGACCCACACACCCCCGATCAGCGCAGCGATCAACCCCGCCGCGAGCAGCGCCCCAACACCCATCAACGCATCACTATCGAGCAGCCCCACGAGATCAGGATCCGCCGAACCAGCGGGCCAGATCATTGAACGTCACAAACAAAAACACCCCAACGATCACAACCAGCCCCACCATCGTCACCGCGTTCTGGAACCGGATCGGCACCGCCCGCCGCGTGATCCCCTCATACATCAGCATCACGAAATGCCCGCCGTCCACCACCGGGAAGGGCAGGAAATTGATCACCGCCAGGTTCGCGCTCACGATCGCCATCAGGAACAACAGGTGCAGCATCCCCCGCGCCGCCACACGCGAGCCGATATGCACAATCCCCACCGGCCCGCTCACCTGATTCACCGGCACGCTCCCGTCGATCATCCGCAAAAACGTCAGGTACGTCGCCTCGATCTTCAGGTGCGTGTGCTTGATCCCCATCGCCAGCGCATCGATCGCCCCGTCCGCCTTCAGAGTCACCTGCGCAAGCGACATCTGCGCCGTCACACGATCCAACTGCCACCCGATCCCCGCGAGCGTCTGCGCGTCTTGATCCCCGAACACCCACTCCACATCGCGCACCGTGTCCGCGCCCGGCTCGTGCACGCCAAGCACAACCGACCCACCCTTCTCCCGTATCGCCCGGAACACACCCTCAAACGATCCCACCGGTGCGCCATCAACCGACACAATCTCCGCCCCGCGCACCAAGCCGATCGACTCGCCACTCTCGCCCGATTCCCAGGGCGTGCCGGTCACGCGCGCACGAGAAAACCCCTGGTCAATGTTGAATCCGATCTGCCCCTTCTTGCTCACATGAACAACCAGCGCCTTAATTCCGCCATCCCGGATAACCTCGATCTCCAACTCCTCACCCGCGTGCGCCTTGATCGCATCTTTGCCCTCCTCCATGCTCGGCCACACCACCCCGCCGATCCGCGCAAACACATCACCTTCGCGCAATCCCTGCTCGAACCCCCGCTCGATGGTGCTGTCCACGCCCATCACCGGCACCAGCCCCAGCAAGTGCGCGTAGTATTCTTTCTTCTCTTTCTTGCCCTCGACCACCCTGCGCATCGCGATCTGGTACGCCGGCTCGGGTGCCAACTCCACCACGTACCGCTCACCGCTCGACGCACTCTCATAAACCGCCCGCACCGACTCCCCACCCGACCGCGCCGCAGCAGCACCCATCGCCGAGCCTGCAAAAACCGCCCCACCGCTCGACTCGATCGCCGCGATAGATCCGCCCTCCACCTCCACCAATTGCGCATCGAACGCCACACCCGCAAGCCCAACCGCATCCAACTGCGCGCGGTACTGTTCGAGGGCGGCCGGTTTCACACCCTGTGTATCCCGCAGCGCCACCCCAACACCCGGCGTAATCCCGAGCTGCCTGAACCCGGTCAATTCGTCCCGCACCGGCGACGCGGTGACCACCACAGGCTCCGACGCGCCATCCCTCGCCACGCTGATCAAGAGCTCTTCGCCCGGCGCCGCCATCGCCACGCCAACAAACACATCCTGGAATGTCTCGGTGTTACGCCCGTTGATCGAGAGGATCACATCCCCCGCTTCGATCCCCGCAACATCACCCGCTCCGCCCGGCTCCACCGAGCCGACCACCGGCGCCTCCGTCCGCAGCCCCGCGAGGAACACACCAACAAACAACATCGCCGCGAGGATCACATTCATCGCCACACCCGCCGAGATCACCACCATCCGCTTGTACACGGGCTTCGCGGTGTAGCTCGCCGGGTCTTCGCTCGTCGCCTCGGGGTTGCCGTCCTCCTGCCCCAGCATGCGCACATACCCACCAAACGGGAACCAGTTCAGCCGGTACTCCGTCTCGGATATACCCTGCGTAGCATTTGCGAGCTTCTGCGCCGCCTCTTTGTCATCCGGTGTTGCCGCCTTCGCAGCATGCTCTGCTACATCAATAAGCTTGTCGTACTCCGCCTCGCTCGACCCCCGACGCAAACCCATCCCCTTGCGCCACGAAACGATCGCCGATCCGAAGCCAACCGCGAACGCATGCACCTTGATCCCCGCCCATTTCGCCGCGAGGAAGTGCCCCATCTCGTGTATGAAAATCACCGCGCCGAACGCGATCACCACAAGCAGGATATTCCACAGGTTCACAATCGCATCAAGCATCGTTCCGCTCCGCTCGCGCGCCGACAGACGCGCCCTTCGTATCCAGGATCCGACCCTCCACCCACCGACGCGCCGCCGCGTCCGCTGCAACAATATCGCCCATCCCTCCCACCGCGTTCACACCGATCTCGTCCATCGCCCCCCTCGAAAGCTCCGCGATCCGCCCGAACGCGATCCGCCCGCCTAAAAACGCCTCCACCGCCACCTCGTTCGCCGCGTTAAAGACCGCCCCGCTCGTCCCCCCCTCGTCGATCACCCGCCGCCCAAGCTCGATCGCCGGGAACCGCACGGTATCCACCTCGGCGAACTCCAGCCCGCCGAGCGTCCGCCAATCGATCTTCTCGCTCACCCCACAAACCCGCTCCGGGAACGTCAGCGCCAACTGAATCGGTGTGCGCATATCCGGTGCGCCCAGCTGCGCGATCGCGCTGCCGTCCGCGAACTCCACGATCGAGTGCACGACCGAACTCGGATGCACCAGCGCGCCCAGCCGATCGGATCCAACGCCAAACAGCCAGTGCGCCTCGACCAACTCCAGCGCCTTGTTCGTGAGCGACGCCGAATCAATCGTCACCTTCGCGCCCATCTCCCAGTTCGGGTGCGCGAGCGCCCGCTCCGGTGTCGCATGGTAGATATCCTCGGCGCTCATGTCGCGCATCGCGCCGCCACTCGCGGTCAGAATAATCCGTGCGACCTCATCCCCACATACACATGGCGGCTCAACTAGCCCCGCCCCGCGCGACGCCAGACACTGCCACACCCCGGAATGTTCCGAATCAACAGGCAGGAGCCGCGCTCCGCTCTTCTTTGCCGCCGCGACCACCAGCCCCCCCGCCGCGACCAGCGTCTCTTTGTTCGCAAGCGCAACATCCGTCCCCCGCTCGACCGCGCGCATCGTCGCGCCAAGACCAGCAAACCCGACCATCGACGCAACAACCAAATCCGCCTCGACATCTTCGACAAGCCGTTCCGCCGCGTCCGACCCGGTGCGCACGTTCGCGCCGCCCGGCGCTCCCGACCCGTCCCCCTCCGCCAGCGCGAGTTCGCTTACGCCCAGCGTCGCCGCCTGCTCGAACAAACGCCCCGCGTTCTTGCCCGCCGCGAGCCCGACCACCTCGTGCCGCGTCCCATACTCGCCCCGATCGTGCAGCGAATTGAGATGCGCAACCACCGCGATCGTCTGCGTCCCGATCGACCCGGTCGAACCAAGAATCATCACCCGCTTTGTCGCGCTGTCGCCCATAGCCCGGATCGTCCTACTCGCCACGCTCGCTGCGCCGCGCCATCACCTCGCTCGGGCTCATCCGCCGCCTATTGCCATACAACGTCTTGCGCGGCTTGGGCTTGGCATCCTCAACAACGACCACTGCCGCCGTCTTCGACGCCTCGCCATTGTCCGAAGCCGATGAACCGGTGCCTTCCTCTTTCTTCCCGGTCTTCTTCGACGTGCGACGACGGGTCTTCTTCTTGGTCCCCCCGCCATCGGAAGACGCACCACCGCTGTCGTCAGATCCCGCAACCGTATCTTCCTTCCTCGATCGCCCACCTCTCGACCGACGCCGGGTCTTCTTCGCGGGCGCGTCATCGCTATCCGCCTTGGGCTCTTCCTTCGCCTGGGGCTCCTCGCGCTCCGCCTGTTCCGCTTGCTCGCCTTCGCCCGCCCCCGCACGGCGATTCTTACGCCCGCCGCGACGCCCACGACGCCTGCGTTTCTTCTTCGCCCCGTCGCCCTCTTCGCCGTGCTCGGTTTGTTCCTCGCCCTCCGGAGCCAGCACCCCATCCTCTTCCTTCTTCTCTTCTTCCTTTGGTGCGCTCTCGCCTTCTTCGCTCTTGCGGTTACGACGACCGCCGCGCTTGCCACGCCGCTTGCGCTTCCCGGCGCCCGCGTTCCCCGCGCTCGCGTGCTCGTCCTCGACAGGCGGCCCGATGTCCTCGAGTTCGTCGTCCTCGTCGATCTCCCCGAGCCCCTCGAACCGCGGATCCACCGCCCAATTGTCGCCCTTGGTCTGCTTGCTCTCCCAAACCTTCAGCCCGCTCGGCGTCTTGGGCTTGGGCAAACGATCGATCTCGATATCCGAACCGTCCGCCGTGTATGCGTAGTACACCACCCGATCCGCCGCGATACTCTCGCTCACGCGCACATCAACATGCTTCTTCGCCCGCCGCTCCAGCGCGCCGAGCTGCTGCCGCCTCGTCGAAAGCACGACACTCGCCACCGCGGGAGAAACCGCGATCTCCACCCGCGCCACCTTCTCCTGCTGGAGCAAGCTCGCCAATTCGCGCAACAGATCAGAAGTAACACTATCCGGCCGCTGCAGATGTCCACGCCCCGAACAGCTCGGGCACCCCGCGAAGTGCTGGCTCCGCAGGCTCCCGCGCACACGCTGACGCGTCATCTCCACCATCCCGAACTGGCTGATGGGCAGCGCCTTCGTCGCCGCACGATCCCGCTTGAGCAGGTCGCGCATCCTTGTCTCGATATCGCGCCGGTTGCTCCGGCGCATCATGTCGATTAGATCGCACACCACCAGCCCGCCGATATCCCGCAAACGAAGCTGCCGACAGATCTCCTCGATCGCCTCCAGGTTCGTCCGGTACGCCGTCTGCTCCGCGTCCGTCTTGTCCCGCATCCGCCCAGAGTTCACGTCGATCGCGATCATCGCTTCCGTCTCGTCGATCACGAGCGACCCACCGCTGGGCAGAGGCACCTCCCGCGCGTGCATCCGCGCGATCTGCTCCTCCAACCCGAACGCATGAAAGATTGGCGTGCCCTTGTCGTAGTGCAAAAGCTTCGTCGAACTCCGCGGCGAAATAATCTTCATGAACGCAGCCGCACGATCAAGAGCGCCCGGATCATCGATCACAATCTCGTCCAGATCACTCGTCCACACATCCCGCAGCGAACGCATCAGCAGATCGCTCTCCGCGTACAGCAGCCGCGGCTTATTGCC
Organism: Phycisphaerales bacterium; assembly: GCA_029260435.1. Lineage (GTDB taxonomy): Bacteria > Planctomycetota > Phycisphaerae > Phycisphaerales > UBA1924 > OFTM74. Next base: position 12,929 of record JAJDDG010000089.1, read on the forward strand.
AACCGAGCGCCGCTTCTCGATGTCTTTCCAGAGACGCTGCAAAAACGCCAGGTCGCGCTTCAACTCCGTCTTGTTCCGACCCATCCCCGCCGTCCGCAGAATAAACCCGAACCCCTCGGGCAATTCAAGCGTGTCCAGACTCTTGCGCATCTCGCGCCGGATCTCCTCGTCTTCAACGCGTCGCGAAACACCAACCTTGTCCATCCAAGGCAGCATCACCAGGTACCGGCCCGGGATCGAAAGGTACGACGTCAACGTCGGGCCCTTCGTGTTGATCCCCTCCTTGAGCACCTGCACGATCACTTCCTGACCGCGCTTCAGACACTCCTGGATCGGCGGCCGCTCACGACGTGGCGTCTTCTGCCCGACCTTCTCCGTTTTTTCTTCACCGGGGAAGTACCGCGGGTGCAGGTCAGAGACATGCAAAAACCCGTTGGACTCCAACCCGAAATCCACGAACGCCGCCTGGATCCCCGCCTCGACGTTCGTCACCCGCCCCACATAAATATTGCCGACGAATGTCGTCGCCCCCACTCGCTCAGAGTGCAGTTCCTCCATCCGCCCATCGTTCAACACCGCGACCCGGGACTCGTGCCCCGCGACGTGGTTGATGACCATCTGCTTCTTGCTCGATGCAGTCATGCTGTCCATTTCCAATCCGTGTTTCGTCCCGAGCGCCCGCGCCGCATCCAGACCAGCACGCAGACCACAAGCCCAGGCAGGCATCGCCCGCAATAGCCGTCCGCACTCTCGCTGTCTGGAACCCCGTCACGCTGTTCGCTCACCCGTTCCGGGCGTCGCGCTCTGACCCCGAGCCTCCCGCGCCGGGCTTCGCCCGCCGCGCCGCTCGTCCGTCCGCCTGCTCTGAGAACCGCTCCGATCCCTGTCCCGCTCAGGCGGGCCCATCCCGGGTGGCGCGCCGCACAATCGCAGCTCGCCCGTCCTCTCACAGAGGCCCCGGGTCAGGGGGGGGAAATCCGGTGCGCGTCTCTCATCAGGGCTCAGTTGAGCCCCGGGGGCGTCTTGTCAGAGGGCGGGTCGCCCTCGAGTTCTATGATCCGAAGTCGTTGCTCAGATTCGAGTTACACGAAAAATCGCACTCAGAACCAGTCGCTTTCAGCGGAACGCCCGCCGACGACATCGGGAATGATCTTCCTGGCTTGATCCCGCAGATATGCGGTCACTTGCCTCTCGGAATCGAAAGAACACGCCGTACGGGCGAGCCTCTCGCAGGATCCAATATCGACGCTCCGCACCACTCTCTTGAGGTACGGGATCCGAGATGGGGTCACAGATAGGCTACGCAGCCCGAGCCCCATGAGCAACATCGTGTACAGAGTCTCCCCCGCGACCTCCCCACAGATCGATACAGGCACCTCCCGCCGCCGACCCGCCCGGACCACGTCCTTGATCATCCGCAGCACCGCCGGGTGAGCAGGCGAATACAGGCTCGCCACACGCTCGTTCGTCCGGTCCACCGCCAGCACATACTGCACCAGGTCATTCGTCCCGATCGAGAAAAACGCCGTCTCCCGCGCATAGCTCGTCGCCATGATCGCCGCCGCGGGCGTCTCCACCATCATCCCCACCTCCACATCCTTGTCGTAAGCAAGCCCGTCCTCCGACAGATCCTCCATCACGTCCAGCAACACCATCCGCGCCTGACGCAACTCCATCACGTTCGTGATCAACGGGAACATGATCTTCACCGGGCCGTGCGCACTCGCACGCAGGATCGCACGCAGGTGCCGCTTGAACATCCCAAGATTCTGCAGGCAGTACCGGATACTCCGACAACCCAAAAACGGATTCCGCTCCGGGTTCAACGCTCGCTCCTGCGTGTACTTGTCCGCGCCGAGGTCATACGTCCGCAGCGTCACCGACAAACCATTGCTCCGATGCACACAATCCGAGAACGCCTCGTACTGCTCCTCCTCCGTCGGCTCGTGATCGCTCGTCAGCCACAAATACTCCGTGCGGTACAACCCGATCCCGTCCCCGCCATTGCGAACAACAACATCCGCCTCCTCTGGAAACTCGATATTCCCCAACAGCTTCACGCGCACGCCGTCTTTCGTCTCGCTTGGCAGATCCGCCAGATCTTCGAGCGACAGCGCGTACGCCTCTTCCTCGCGTATATACCCGCGGTACTGCTCGATCGTCTCGTCGCTCGGGTCCGCGATCACCGCGCCCGTATCCCCGTCCAGAACAAGCAGATCCCCCTCCTCGATCCCGTCGCTCACACCCTCCGCGCCCACTACCGCCGGGATCCCCAGCGCGCGCGCAAAGATCGCCGTATGGCTCGTCGGTCCGCCCGTCTCCGTCACAAACCCCAGCACCTTGTCCCGAGGCAGCCCCGCCGCCTGGCTCGGCGTCAGGTCTCGCGCAACAACCACCGCCGCCTCCGTGAGCCGAGCAATCCCCATCACGTGCTCGCCGATCAGATGCTTCAGCACCCGACGCTCAAGATCCCACACATCATCAACCTTCGTGCGGAACGCCGAGTCGCCCTTGCTCGCGAACATATCCGCCAACACGCGGAACTGCTCCTGCACCGCGTACTCCGCCGCGACACGCTCACCCTCGATCCGCTTGAACATCGGCTCCGTCAGGTGCTTGTCCGCGAGCATCCCCTGATGGAACGCGAAGATCTTCGCAGCCTCCATCCCCAGTTCCTTTTCCGCCTGCGCGCAGATCTCCGTCAGTTCCAATTGAGAAGCTTCGAGCGCATCGCGCAGACGCCCCGTCTCGCGCTCCGTGGAATGCTCGCCGACCACACGACGAGGGATGCGCGTACGAACATCGTCGAGCACAAAAACCCGACCGATCGTCACGCCAGGCGAAACCGGGATGCCCTTGTAGGTATCTTCCATCAATCACTTCATTCCAACGCCGCCACCCTACCGACCCTCCGATTCTCCCGCCAAACCACCGCACCCTCAAGTTCCCATCCGATCCCGCCGATGCCAAACCCGCTGGGAGTGATCCGACCGCACAACCGCTGTGATCCGCAACCCAACACGCAACCAACCCGGTTCCTCTTGACTTCACACCGGTTCGTTGCTCCAATGACGCAAGACTGGATGGGGAGGATATTGTGGTGGGAGGGATTGTTTGGTGGAGGGGTGTTCTTTTTTTTGGGATGAGTACCCCGCGCTCCGGGGACTACCCGCACGTCGATTTAAGATAAGCGAACAAAATGACCACGCTGACCGGCATCCTTGAGTGGCCACAGCGCGCCGAAGGTCGTGTCCGTCAATTCGACGACACGCTCTCGAACAACGCGGACGACCCATTCGTCCCCCTCGCGCTCGCCGACGAATACCCCCTGCGCAACGGCCAGGAGATCACCGTAGAGGTGGTCCAGAAAAAACCCCGACGCCGCCGAAAGCGCACGGGCGGCTCCGCGCCCCGAGATACGCGCCCCGTCGTCGAGCAGATCCTCTCCATCGAGGGGCTCGAACCACAGGAATACGCCAAGACCCAGCCCTTCGCCGAACTCTCCTCCATCGACCCAGAGCCCCGTCTCAAACTCGAATACCCAGGGTGCCCACCCTCCTGCCGACTCATCGATCTCTTCTGCCCCATCGGGCGAGGCCAACGCGGGCTCATCGTCTCACCACCCAAAGCCGGCAAAACCATCCTCCTCAAAGACATCGCCAACGCCCTCGCCAAGAACCACCCCGAGCTCGAAATCTTCGCACTCCTCGTAGACGAGCGCCCCGAAGAAGTCACCGACTTCCGCCGCTCCGTGCCCGCGAAGGTCTTCGCCTCATCAAATGATCACGATGTCGAGCGCCACATCGCCATCTCCATGCTCCTCACCGAGCGCGCTAAGCGCATGGTCGAAGCAGGCAAGCACGTCGTCATCCTGCTCGACTCCCTCACCCGCCTCGGCCGCGCCTTCAACACCTCACGCAAACACGCCAACTCCGGACGCACACTCTCGGGCGGCCTCGACTCCAAAGCCCTCGAGATCCCCAAGAAAATCTTTGGGAGCGCGCGCAACACCGAAGAAGCGGGCTCCCTCACCATGATCGCCTCCTGCCTCGTCGATACAGGCTCGCAGGGCGACCAGGTCATCTTCGAAGAGTTCAAAGGCACCGGCAACATGGAACTCGTCCTCGACCGCAAAATCTCAGAACGCAGACTCTTCCCCGCGATCAACCTCGCCGCGTCCGGCACGCGCAAGGAAGACAAACTCATGGGCCCGCAGGAACTCGCAACCGTCACCGCGCTGCGCCGCCGACTCACGAACATGCCGCCTCACCAACAGATCGAGCAGCTCCTCGCCGCCATCCAACGCTTCGAGACAAACGACGACCTCGTCGGACTCAAGCAATAAATTCACTTCGGTGTGTGTGTATTAGAGGGGTTGAATATCCTTCGAATACAAACTCAACCACCGCGGAAAATGGGCTGCCTAACCATCACGCCAGTCTCCGCCGTTCGCAGGCCATCACACAGTTGGTGTGATAAGTCGCTACACTTGCGCGCGTCAAAATGGAGATCCAGCAGAATTATTCACGGAAGATGTCTCGGTTTTGGAATGCGCGATGTATGCCGTTCACAAAACAAATTCTTCTCGTTGGGCTCACGTCGGCGTTCTTTGTTCAGACGCAGGCTGTGTACACCGACCCGCATAAAACGCGCCAGCTAGGCAAACAGGAGCAGGCGGGGCGGCGTATCTGGAACCAGAACAACTGCCAGAGTTGTCATCAGTTTCACGGGTATGGTGGGTTCCTCGGGCCAGACTTGACCAATGTTGTTGAGAAATTGGCACGGAACCAGCTTGAAGCGCGGCTTGCGCTTGGTGAGGGATTGATGCCCGCGTTCGAGATGGATCCGGACGAAATCGATGCCGTCTGGGCGTTTCTCGGCGCGATGAACGAAACCGGCACCGGGCAGGCGAGGAATCCCAATCTGGCGGGAGTGGAGCGGTACGAAGCGGCAAGCAATGAGCCGCTTGATATCGCTACGACGCCCGGGGACGCACTGAGGCAGGTGATCGGCGAACACGGGGACGCAGATGTCGCCGACGGGTACACGCTCTTTCGCAGCCGTTCATGCACTGAATGTCATGTGCTGTATGGACGGTCAGCAGTTGGCGCACCGGATCTTTCGTATTCGGGTGATCGCCTCACGCCGGATCAGATCATGGCGGTACTCAAGGAAGGGCGGGAACCCGCGATGCCCGCAGCAGGTCTGTCGCCGGACGAGCGGGCGAGCCTGGCTTCGTTCATCGTCTTTATGGCCGAGCACCGCGCGGTAACGCTGGCGCGGATCGTCGATGAACCGGAATCGTTCTGGGTTTCGGTGCCGTGGTGGGAGTTCGATTGACAGGGATCCCAAAAGAGAAATCAGTGCCCGGCACCGATGCCGACGATATCGACGGTCTTGATGGTGTTGATCCCTCACGACGCTACGCCACGCTGACGTTCATGCGGGGTTCGATCATCGCACTGGCGATCGCTCTGATCTCCGGGTTACTCGGGATCCTGTACTACATCCCCGCTGTCGCGCAGGTGCTCCCGCGCATGGGGCTTCACTTCACAGCCCTGCGCCCCATCCACACGACGTTCGCGGCGGTGTTCATCTTTCTGGGCGGTGTGGCGGTCGTGCATCGATACTTCGAGGATGTCGCGGGGCCGATGGGGCGCGGAGAGCGCACGCGCCTCCGGGTCCAGGTCGTCCTCTGGGCGATAGCCGGTATCGGCGTACTCGGTTCGCTGATGGGCGGCGTGTTCTCCGGACGGGAGTACATGGGTTTCCACCCGCTCCTCTCGATCCCCATCCTGCTCGGATGGTTCATGTTCACTTGGAACTTCTTCGGGCACCTCGGGCGTCACCTGTTCCGACGCCCCGTGCATGTCACGATGTGGGCGGTCGGCGTGCTGTTCTTCTGCTACACCTTTGTCGAGCAGCACGGGTGGCTCCTGCCCGGCGTATTCTCCGACCCGCTCGTCGATATGCGCGTGCAATGGAAAGCGACCGGGACGCTCGTCGGCAGCTTCAATCTCTTTGTCTACGGCAGCCTCTACTACCTCGCGTGCAAACTGAGCGGGGACGAGCGGTACGCGCACTCGAACCTCGCGTACGCGCTCTTCGGCGTCGGCATGCTCAACTCGTTTATGAACTACGGGCACCACACCTACCACCTGCCGCAGAGCCACGCCGTGAAGTGGGTGAGCTTCGTCGTGAGTATGACGGAGATCATTCTGCTCGCCAGGGTGGTCTGGGATATCGCCGCGATGGTGAGAGTTCGGTATCCCGTTCCATCGAACGCGACGCAGTTGTTCGTGATTGCGGCAAAGTGGTGGACGGCGTACATCCTGGCAACGTCCATCCTTATTTCTGTGCCGCCGCTGAATACCCTGATCCACGGAACACCGGTCGTCATGGCGCACGCCATGGGCGCGGAGATCGGGATCGACGCCATGGTGCTCTTCGCCGTGTTCTGCTGGATGCTCACCGAGATAGTCGCGCGCCGTGGTGGTGACACATCGATCTTTGAGTCCTCGCGCCTCCGCAACATCATCATCGGGCTCAACGTGGGCGCGGGCTTGCTCGTCTTGTGGCTCACGATCTCGGGCACGATCATCGGTGTCCGTCGGTACAACGCCCTCGCACCACCCGACTGGCTCAGTGCCTCAAACCCGTATGTGCTCGGCGCGTGCGGGGGGATCACGGCATGGTTCCTGGCGAATCTGCTCTATATCTGGCTGCGCCAGTTGTTTCCTGCAAGGGAAAAAACGTAGAGCCCCGAATAGAATCTTGGGTTCAAGGGTGTTGCGTCAACAACGACCTCGTCGGACTCAAGCAGTAACCAAACGACATATCCTTTGAAGATGAACACACGCAAGGCGCTCATCGCAACCGCCGCCGAACACTGCCCCGAGTGCGGCCGCACCATCGCCGAATCCGACCGTTGGCTCGCACCCGTCTCGAACGAGCAACACACAAAGCCCGCTCCCGACGCATAACTCACCCCCCGACCCCCACCACCTCGAACCCCTGGTTCACCCATATCACCTCTCCCCCCTCCACCAATCCCCTCTCACGCACCACATACGGCGCGCCAAACATCTCGTCAATCCCCTTCCCGATCGCCGCGTGATACCCCGAGCGCATCCCCTCCATTTGCTTACTGTCAACCATGAACCCCGCGTGCTGATCTATCCCCAACGCATTCATCCGCTCGCGCCAAGCCACCACATCATCCCCCCTATAAAACAACAACCCCCCATCGCGCAGCTCCCCAACGGTCGCCCGGTGAGAACCGATCCGCCATCCCGTCAGATAAGGCGGCGTCACAAATACCGCGTCCTCTTCGCTATGTGCCCGCGCCCACGCCTGCACCCCGAGCCACGCCGCGTCATCCGTCCGCACCGTCCACGCATGCTCGCGCCGTGTGAACGATACAACCGCCAGCCCGACGAGAAACGCAATTGTGATCCCCATGCTGATCACCGCACGCCGCGCCGCACCCGCGCGCACCGCTGTCCCGCCGTACTGCGCAATACCCAGCGAACCCGGCCCGATGATCGTCGCTCCCACGCCAAACAACCCAACCGCACCCCCCAAATCACCCAGCAGCGGGAAAGGCCATGCCGCCACCGTAACCAATACCAGCGCCCCATCAAACAACCGCCGACCGCCCGCACCCGCCTGCACCGCGCACCACACCCCGAGCATCACCACCGCGCCAACCTGCCCGAGCATAAACGCCCGCCCGGTCATCAACCGCCACAGCAACACATGCTCCAGACCAACCGCGTCCATCCCGAGCGCAACCACCGGGTACACCATCGAACCAGCCCACCAAACCACAAACCCGCGCAGCACCGCGCTGCCCGCGATCCGCCCCCGCAGATCGACCGCCGCCAGCACACCAAGCCAGATCAGCCCGAGCATCGCGCCCCAAGACCTCGCCATCACCGTCGTCGGCTCGATCAACTCCGTGTACAGATCGCGCCCAACCGCGCCCACCGCCGCCGTCCGCTCCGCATCCAGACCCATCGTCTCCGCCGCAACCACCAACCCCGCGCAGCTCAGCACACCAACAACCCCGACCCCAACCCATCCCTTCCCTTCTCTCACCGCGCACCACGCGCTCGCACACCACCACGCCGCAAGCAGCGCACCCCCCGTCTGCGCATGCACCAACACACACACACCGCTCAACACAAGCGAGCTAGCCCGCCACCCCCGCACCCAGCAATACAACGATCCAAACACAAACGCTACCGCCGCAAGCGTTGCTGTCAATTCCATATCCGCCAGCGACACCACCCCGAACCAGTTCAACTCCTTCGGCACAACAACCAACACCACCCCCATCAACCCGCCGGCCCGCACCCACCATCGATCACTACCAAACTCCCGAACAAGCAGCCGCCCGATCCCGCTCAGCAATACCGCATTGAGCGACGCAATCCCGAGTGTCATCGCGAGCACCACGACTCCAATGTTTGATTCGTCCGCCACCATCGCCACACCGTGCCAGAACACACTCCCCAAAGAACCAAACACGCGCAGATACGGGTCCGCCCCGAACACGCCAGGCTCCCACAGCCCGATCACCTGCACCAGATACTGCGCCTGATCATCCACCCCAAACCGATACCCGCAGATCACAACGCTCAGCACCCCAAGCCCCGCGCACACCAACACCGTCAATGCATGCGCCCCAAGCCCGCGTGCGCGTTCCCTCCGCGATGCTCCCATCGCTCCTCCTCTTGACCGCCACACTACGCCCCCACACCCTGCGCAACAACATTATTTACGCCAAAAAAAACCCGCCAGCGATCCGCCAGCGGGCTGAAATAAACCAAGTTGAATAACGCCGTTTAACGCTTCGAGAACTGGAAACGCTTGCGAGCACCCGCCCGACCGTACTTCTTCCGTTCCACCTCGCGCGGGTCGCGCGTCAGGAAACCGTTGTCGCGGAGCGCGCCCTCCAGGTTCGGGTCATACCCCTTGAGCGCCCGGGCCACCGCAAGACGAACCGCCTGCGCCTGACCCATGTACCCGCCGCCTGTCACCCGCACGATCACGTCCATCTTCCCGTGCGTGCTCGTCGCCTTGAGCGAGGCAACCGCGTCCTCGCGGTCACGCGGCTCGGTGAAGTACTCGTCGATCGTTTTGAACTTCTTCCGCGTCTTCTGGATCTTAAAGTCGCCAGAGCCCGGCTTGATCCGAACACGCGCCACCGCGGTCTTCCGCCGTCCTGTCGCCCACCACCAACCGTGCGCGTCCGCCTGCTTCGCCGCAGCGATCGGCCGCTCGCCCGTCGCCGTCGTAGCACCAGCAGTGAAGTCGATCGCGCCGACCGGCACCGGGGCACCCGCTTCCGCTAGAACCTCGGGAGCTGACGCACCCTCGGGAGCCGCAGGGGAAGTTGCTTCGGGTGCGGGAGGAGCCGGAGGCGCAGGTGGTGTTTCGGATGTCGGGGGCGTCGGGGGCGTCGGGGGGGTGGGGGGGGTTTCGTCGTTCATCTATTTGGTCTCGTATTGGTCGTCATTATGTGTTCGATTCTGGTGCGTGTCTTACTTCAGTTCCATCACTACGGGGCCCTGCGCCGCGTGCGGGTGCTCCGCGCCGCGGTACACCTTCAGCTTCTTCAGCATCCGCCGACCGAGCATCCCCTTCGGCAGCATCCGACGCACAGCCTCTTCCACAACAAACTCGGGCTTCTTCTCCATCAGCTCGCCGTAAGACACCGCCTTCATGCCGCCCGGGTACCCCGAGTAGCGCGTCTTCATCTTCTGGTTCAGCTTGTCGCCCGTCATCACGACCTTTTCTGCGTTGGTCACGATCACGAAATCACCACAGTCAATATGCGGCGTGTAATCCGGGCGATGCTTGCCCATCAACACCCGAGCGATCTGCGTAGACATCCGACCGAGCACCTGCCCGTCCGCATCAACCACGCGCCACTGTTTCTCGATGTCGCCACCCTTGGCAAACGTCATCTGTCTCATCGCGAACCTCGCCTTCAAAGCCAGCGGCTACCCGCCAGCGCAATCAAACACCATCTACCCCGCCCGTTGGCTTTCCTTCGCCAACCGCGGGTTCAAGGCACACCCTCTAAAAAGAGCCGCCTCCGCTCGCGTGCATCACACGCTCGCTCCAGATCAACATGTCTGGCATCGCTCGTCCAACAGCAGGTTCCACCTGCCGATCCCCACCGCCGAGCAATGCCGGGCCACATACCCTACCGATCCTCCAAACCCTGTCAAACCGCCCCCCTCCAGCAATCTCACCAAATCCGCCCCTCGATCTGTCGGAACCGCCCCAAACCCGCCGATCACATCCTCCATGCCAGACCCATACGACCAACCCGAATTCGCCGATCCCGCCCACCAGGACCTCCCCCATCGCCCGATCCCCGTCCTCGCCTGGATCGCCGCCATCCTACTTACAGCCATCGCCTTCTCCCTCAACCACCTCCCGGAGCCCCCTCTCGAAGCCCCCCCCACCGACCCCGCCCAGGCAGACACACTCCCCCTCCGCATCGCCGCCAACCAGGTCATGGCGATCGACGCCCTCTCCTCCGACACCGGCCCATTCTCAGGCATGGGCGGCGCTGCAGCGATGGGCGACCCAACCCAGATCACCGAGCAGATCGAAACGCAAGTCGCCTCCCCCCTCGAGCACCTCCGCGCCGCAATGCTCTCCGCCGCCATCGCGCCAGAAGCCGCCGCCGAGATGCTCACCCGCGTCGATGAATCCATCGACGAATCAATCGAAGCCCTCGATGCGCGCGCCACCCAGATCAACCCCACCACCGACGAACTCGAAACCGAACTCGACAACATCGAAAAAGAAATCGCCTACCTCTTCGCGCTCCGCGCCGAAGCAGACCAACTCGCCAACCTCCTCGAAAACGGGTACGACGCCCTCACCGACGACCAGCGCGCTGCCCTAACCGCCCGACACAAACGCTACGCCGAAATCGCACTCCTCCACGACAACCCAAACCGCGAAACCCTCGCCGCACCCCTCCACGCCAACGGCCTCCGCCTCATCGCCGCCATCGGCGGCGCAATCGCCCTCCTCGCCGTCGCCGGCATAACAGGCTTCGTCCTCTTTATTCTCGCGGTCATCTTCACCGCATCCGGCAAAATGAAATGGCGCCTCGCCGATTCCGTCGGCCCCGCACCGCAACACACAAACGCATTCCTCGAAACCTTCCCCGTCTTCATGATCGCCTTACTCGCCGTCAGCGTCCTCGGCGGTGTGCTTGTTTCAACAGTCAACCTCGGAATCCCCGACCAAGTATTCCAGGCGCTCATCATCTGGCCCCTCCTCCTCTGCGCACTCTGGCCCGTCGCCCGCGGCGTCCCATTCGCAGACCTCCGCGCAGCGCTCGGCTGGCACGCAAACGGCGCAGGACAGCTCGGCATCCTCAAAGAACTCGCCATGGGCCTCGTCGGCTACTGCGCCGGGCTCCCCATCGTCGCCGTCGGCCTCGCGCTCACCCTCTTCTTCCTCTTTATCCAGTCCCTCATCTTCACCGACGCCGCGCCCCCCTCCCACCCCGGCGTCGAGTCCATGCTCGACGGCACACTCATCTCATCACTCGCCCTCTACTCACTCGCCTGCCTCTGGGCACCCATCGTCGAAGAAACCATCTTCCGAGGCTCCCTCTTCGCCCACCTCCGCCGCGGGTGGCACCCCGTCCTCGCCGCGCTCAC
>JAJDDG010000090.1 GCA_029260435.1 Phycisphaerales bacterium
GCTCGGGTCGATCGGGGTTCTGTGTTCGATCGTCAGGTACGAGATGCACCGTGTCGCATCGACGGCGTGCGGCGTGATCGCATCGGTCGGGCAGGCGTCGATGCAGCGCGTGCACGTGCCGCAGTGGTCGGGGAAGGTGCGCTGCGATTCCGGTGGTTCGAGGTGCTGCGTGGTGAGGATGCCGCCCAGCAGGAAGTACGAGCCGACGTCGGGGTTGATGAGCAGGGTGTGTTTGCCGACCCACCCGAGCCCGGCGCGGGCGGCGTGTTCGCGCTCGAGCACGGGTGCAGTATCAACGAACACCCGGAACTCGGCGTCTGGGTGCTCGGCGCGGAGTTCATCGGCGAGGGCGTGCAGGCGTTTCTTCATGACCTTGTGGTAGTCGTCGCCCCGCGCGTACTTGGCGATGTTGCCGGGCTTGGCAGTGGTGCGATCGGCATACAGATCCGCGACCATGATGATGGACCGCACGCCGGGCAGGACAAGCGACGGATCAGCACGCTTTTCTGGTTCGCGCGCGAGCCATTCCATCGTGGCGTGCTGGTCCGCGTCGAACCACTGAGAGAGTTGCTCCGGGTAGTCAGACGGGCGAGCGTCGCAGACGCCCGAGAGCGCAAAGCCCAGCGCGTCGCACCTGTCGGTGATCTTGCGGGCGAGGTTGGAAGGTTGATCGGGCAATGCAGCGCCCATTGTGCACGATTCACGCGGCCGACACGCCCCGCGAGGCGTTCCCCGCCCAGGCGAAGAGAGTTTTTGCGGCGTCTGGCAGCACGGATTCGGCGTCGGCGAGCCCATCGACCCACGCGAGAGGCCATTCGGCGACCAGCCACGCATCCGAGCCCGTGTCGCGCAACGTCGAGACGACATCCCGGAGGGGGATTTCTCCCTGCCCGATCGGGCACGGTGCATCGTTACTCAGATCCCGGACGCGCACCTGCGCGATGCGTGAACCGAGCAGGGTGGCACCCTCGACGGGGCACTCGCCATCGCCGAGCGCGGTCGCGGGGTCGTAGGAAGCCCGAGCGAGCGGGGATTTGGCGCGGTCGATGATCTCGGCGATGTCCTCAGCGCGTGCGAACGACCCCCCGTTCTCGAGCAGCACTGTGACCTCGCGGTGGCGCGCGTGGTCGCAGACCTTCGCGAGGCGGTCGCTGATCCTGCGGATCGCCGAGGAGCGGGAATCGGTGCGTGGGGCTTTGAATCCGAAAAGGCGGATGCACTGCGCGCCGCAGTCCGACGCGATATCGATGTACTGGCGTGCGTCGGCGATGACCTTGTTGTCGATGCCGAGCACGTGCCCGATGACAGGCGGGAAGATCGGCGCATCGAGGCAGCACCCGGAGGCAACCCCCGCGATACGCACGCCCGCGTCTGTGAACAGCCTCCTGACCTTGTCGCCACCCGTGAGCCCGGGGTCGCACACAAACGACCCGCCGGCGAACCCGAAGGAGCGGAGTTCCACGCCGTCGAACCCCCACTTCGCGGCCGATCTGGCGACGTGTTCGAGGGTCCATTCCGGGCAGGCGACGGTAGAGAAGGCGATCCGCATCATGAATCGGATGGTACCGGGCGTGGCAGGGTCCGTAAAAGCGGAGCGCGCCGGCTTGCGCAAGGCCCGATAGACGGCCCCCGCTTTCGCTGACCGGCATTCGACGCGCAGCTTGGACCCGATAGCCGACGATCTGCGACCCGGTGTTTGGAGCGTCGCTGGATGGTTGTGAATCTGATGGGTGAGGGAAGCAGACGGGCGCACTGTGCGTCCGGTTGTGGACGGAGGCCTGCGATGAGCGCGTTCCCAAGCCCGGTGAATAACCTGATGTCTCTGGTTGCACTGCGATCCCTGTCGGAGACCAACCTCCGACTGAACCAGACGATGTTCTCGCTCGCGACCGGGATCTCGATCAACCGCGCGGCGGATAATCCATCGGGGCTGGTCGCCAGCGAGTTCCTGCGCTCGGAGTTGGCGGCACTGGACGCCGCGAGCCGGAACGTGCAACGCGCCGATTCTGTGCTGAATGTCGCCGATTCCGGGTTGAGCGAGATCGACGGGCTGCTCGCCGATCTGGACGGGCTGGCAGTCGAAGCCGCAAATACCGCCGGGATGAGCGACTCCGAGCGCAGGGCGATCCAGATGGAGGCGGACTCGATCCTGTCGGCGATCGACCGGATCGCAGGCGGGACGAACTTCGCGGGCAACACGCTGACGGATGGCTCGGTCGGCAACGAGGTGACGAATGTCTCGGGCAACGCCGAATCGGTGGATGTCTATTCGAGCAACCTCGCGGATGGCGAGTCGGTGAACGTGGATATCGCGGTTACCGGCGCAGCCGAGCAGGGCGCGCTGGCGCTGGATTTCGCGGGTGCCGCGCTGGACCTGGGTTCGGGCAGTGATGTCTTCGAGTTGACGATCGAAGGAGCCGGCGGATCGGCGGACTTCGCGTTTGCATCGGGTACGACCATCGATGATGTCGCTTCGGTCATTAACTCGCGGTCTGCGAGCACGGGCGTTGAGGCGCGCGTCTCGGGCACGAGCGTTGTATTGACATCGAGCGGATTCGGGTCCGACGAGTTTGTCTCCGTCGAAGTCACGGACCACGGCAACATCGCCGGCGGTGGGGGTGTGTACCAGTATCAGGACGGCTCGCCGGGCACGCTGGACGGAGCGAGCCAGATCGCCTTTAGCGATGCGGACAGCGTGAGCGATTCGGGGCGCGACGTCGAGGGCAAGATCAACGGTGTCACCGCGAACGGCAGCGGCACGAGCCTGTCGATCAATACAACCTCGCTGAGTGTGTCGGTCGATCTGGCGACGGGTGTGCCCGTGGGCGGCGGCGCGAACGCGGTGACGACAGGCGCGGTACGCGCCGCGACGGTCACCGGCGCCGAGTCGTTCCAGATCGGTGCGGCGGTCGGTTCCGGCGGGCGAATCGGATTGAACCTGATGAACGCCTCCTCGGGCAACCTGGGGTCGTTCTCGAAAAACGGGCAGCGGATGGACCTGGGCCATCTGCGTTCGGGCGGGTCGCTGAATTTGTTCAATGGTGATATCGAAGGTGCCCAGCAGGCGATCCGTGGTGCGATCTCGCAGGTCGCTTCCGAGCGCGGGCGGATCGGCGCGTTCCAGGCGAACACGCTGCAATCCACTGCCGCGAGCCTGACCACGCAGTTCATCAATATCGCCAAGGCCGAGTCGCAGATCCGCGATACCAACTTCGCGTTCGCGGCGGCGAATTTCGTCCGCGACTCGATCCTGCAGCAGTCGGGCATCGGGGTGCTGGGCATCGCCAACCAGAACCCGCAGAACATCATGTCCCTGCTGGGCTAACCCCCGGTGCATCTAGGCACCATGTTCCCCTGTTCGGGTTTGGTGAGCGGGACGGGTGTTATGTTCGTGCACCGATTATCGGTCGAAATCTGGCCTTGTGATACCGAGTGATCCGACGAATCTTCCAACGGTGCTGCGCGCATTGTGTGCAGTGCGCGCCGTCAGGAGGGTTCGCGATGTCCACGATCAGTTCGGTTGTCTCCACGCTCCTCGGGCGCCCCGATGCTCTCGCAGACCAGACCAGATCACACCACGCCGGGCGTCGCGATGCAGCGAATACTCCGCAGGCAACGCGCGTGCGTATCCCCGACACCGGGGATATCCGCCAACGCGCCACCAAACTCGCCCAACTCGGCGCTCGCCTGCTCCCGGCCGAGCAGTCTGCCTATGCCGCCGAGATCGCCCGCGACGGGCTTTCGAGCATCTCCGATCTGATCACCGAGCTGCGCAGGCTCGTGGACGACGCCGAGCATTTCCAGACCAAGACCGGGCGGGAGGATCTCTCGCTCTATCAGCGCCAGATCGATTCAGTCTCGCGCACGATCCAGACCATCGCGGACCAGACCACCTTCGCGGGCACGAAGCTGCTGGGCGCTGGCGGGCTCGGCGACATCGGTGGGAGTCTCGGCGCGGCGCGGGGCGGCGGGATCCAACCATCGGATGTTGGAGGAGAGATCACCGCGGGTCGGGTGATGTATGTAGATGCTCGGGTTGAATCCTACGGCGTGCGGAGCGTACCTCTGGATTCACCATTTGGTACGACGGATATCGACGTTGTCGTGACACAATCCGCTCAGATTGCGGGATTCTTCCTGTCATTCGGCGGAAACAATCTAGATCTCGGTGTGGCAACCGACCAGTTTGTGATCGAGATCGACGGCGTGGAGGGGACGCAAGAGCTGTCGTTCGCAAGCGGAACCACCCTCCCTAGTGTGGTCGCGGCGATCAACAGCTTTTCCAACGAAACGGGAGTTGTCGCGGTCGCGAGTGGCACCGGGTTTCGCTTGCATTCCAATGATCACGGGAGTGATGAGTTCGTTAGTGTGAAAATTGTAGATGATGGGGGCATGACGGGTACCGGCATCGGTCTATATTCGTTGATACATGATGATTGGCGCAGGGCGGATGCATCAAGCCGTTTGGAATTCAACACCTTGGATACGCCCACGATTGATTATGGCCAGGACATCGGCGGCACGATCAACGGGATCGAAGCAGTTGGAAGCGGAAAAACACTCAGTCTGGATGAGGGTGGGTATGACCTTCGGATCACACTTACAAGACACGGCGCAGAACGGAACCATCCCCACGATGATTTTACAGCATTTACTGTCGTTCCACTCTCGCGCAATCCACTCGCTGGGCGCGCACTCGGCGCGATCATCAACGGCGAAGGGCTCGACAACGCCGCGAAAGACCGAGACCCAGCCCGCGATTTGATCAGCGCAGCTCAGGAAGAAGCATCGCGATCGGTGCGCTCGCTCGAATCATTCGGCTCCGAACTGCGCGCCACACTCGCCGAGGCGATCAAGAATGCCGAGGGGATCGCCGGGCTGGACATGGATCCCGAGTCCGCCCGCGCAACCGCGGCCCTCGCGGTGCGTTCGGTGCTCACGGATGATCCGCGCGGGCTGGTCAGCGCGCTGGCGAACTTCTCGCCCCAGCGCACACTCTCGCTGCTCTCGCGCGAGAGCTGATCACTCTTCGGGGTTCTCCTCGGAGGCCTGCTCCTCAGCCGTCCTGAGCTGATCGAGCATCACCCCCGCGTCGTCGATGCAGTTGTGCAGCGCCTGCTGCTGCGCCCCCTCTGCCTCGCTCGCGAGTCGTCTGAGCGTGTCGAGCACGAGCGGGTGTCGGGTGGCGTTGATCGTCAGTTCGTGCATCGCTTTTACCCCAACGACCATCATTTCCGGATCATCGCGTTCGATGATGTAATGCCCGGTGCTCGCGAGCCTCTCGATGCACGCGGTGTTCCCCGTCGCCGCGAACTCCGCCCAGATCAGGCTGATCACTCCCGGATTGTCGAGCGGCATACCGAGCGGATTGACGAGAGTTAACTTGTGCATCTGGCGCAGCCCCTCGGCGAGCGATTCATCTTCGGTGTTGTCGGCCATGCGCTGCACCGCAGCGCGACACGCTTCGGTGTCTGCCAGCGTTAATGCTTGCGCGAAAAACGCACGGTGCAGGGGTGGCAGATCATTCATCGCGTCCGCCCACTCGCTCGCATGCGAGTCGTTCGCGCCGAGCACCCGGGCGAAGAAAAAAGCCATGCCGTGACGATCGGTAGCGATGTCGAGCTTCCCGCTCTCAGAAAGAAGGAGCATCGCGGGGACGACCTGCTGCGGCTGCGGGTGCTGGTAGTAGAACTGGAACCACTCGTCGAGGGCTTCGTCGTTCTCGAAGGGAACGGGGTCGGGCAGTGTGCCGGTTACCGCTTCGCTCTGCGGTTGCTGGGGTGGTGTGGGTTCGTGCTCCGCCGGCGGATCACTCGCGGCCTGTGGCTCCTCGGAGCAGGCACCGAGCATCAGCGGACAGCACATGAATATGCCAGCGCATATCGATCTGGTCATGGTTTGGTTGGACATCACCACGACTCTACCGAATCATGGAGCTTCGGTGGCGGTGGCAATGAGTTGAAACAGTGCATAATGCGGCTCCGTCTCCGCGATCCCATCGATGCGCATCAACTCGATGCCCCTCGCTCCAGCTTTCCGAGTGAATTCGTTCGTGCGTCTCACGGCGATGATGAGCTCCGGTTTATCGAGGACCAAGTCCAGCGCCTCTTCGTCGCTCACCCGGGTTTGTTTCGTGCCAAGCAGCACCTGGATCACACTGGTGCCGGGCGTGAAAACAATTCGATCGGGAGCAGTATTTCCCCGAACATTGATCTCCTCCGCGATGACTCGTGCAGACGCGAGACGTCGGATCAGCGGGCCGTCGCGCCGCTCGATGTGATACCAGTAGTAGCCCGCTCCGAGCGTGAGCATCACCGCCGCCCACGCACCGATGGCAACCTTCCGATCGGACCAATCGGCGAACCACCGCGAGACCTCGCGCCCGCCCAGCACCGCCGCGGGCAGGAGGATCGGCATCAGGTGATCCGCCCGCTGGTGCGGCGCGATGGAGAAGACGCCGAGCCCGAACAGGAACCAGCACACGAGGTACCTGGCGCACCGGCGCTGCTCTGGGTTTTCGTTTGTCTCGCGGATTGTGCGCACGATCCCGAATACCGCCGGGATGCTCCACGGCGCAAACCGCGCGAGGAAATAAAGCGTCGGCACCGCGAGCGATGCCCCGGGGATGCTCGAACCGTTGTCCGAACGGACCGCGTGCCCGACCAATTCGCGCCCGATCATTTTGTCGATCAGGGCGCCGCCGAGTTGGAGGTACGCGAGGTAGAACCAACCTGCTGTCATCGCGAGAAACAAAGCGATCCCCAGCGCATGACCGCCCGCCTGCTCCGTCGATGAATCGTTCTTCCGCTCCCACACCATCGCGAGTAAGCCCGCGCCGCCCAGCGCCGCGCCGAGCGGGCCCTTGGTGAGCGTCGCGAGCGCGCACGCGAGGTAGAACCACACCCATGACCGCTTGCCCTCCCACGCCAGCAAGCCCAGCACACCCGCGAGGCTTGTCGTCAAAGCGAACACAGCATCCGTCCGCGCCAGAGCCATATGTTTCATGCCCAGCGGGCTGAGCAGGATCGCGAGCCCGGCGATCAGCCCCGCTCGAGCGCCGAACCGTCGCCCCGCGAGCCAGCCGCCGAGCAGCGCGGTGCCCGTGATCGCTGCTCCACAGGGCAGGTAGAGCGACACCCTGTTGACACCGCCGAACACATACGAGAGCAGCGCAACGAGCCATGTATAGACCGGCGGTTTGGAGGTGACTTCGCCCTTGAAATCGGTCTGCACGATCCAGTTCCCGTGTACAACCGCGTCGAGCGCGTACGCCGCGGGGCGGATCTGGTCGTTGTCCAGCAGGTCCCACGCCCCGCTCACGCGCAGCGCGAACAACGCAACCCCGGCGCAGAGGATCGCAATCATGATGCGGTTGAGTTGAGGGCGGCGCGGGTGCATCTGACACACAATACGAACGATCAAGCCACGTTGCCCGTGAGCGCAAAAAAAGCGGGGCGCATGGTGCGCCCCGCCTCAGGGAAGGCAAACAAGATGGTGTTGACTCAGCAGGGGCCGAGTCGGAACAGGACGAACGAGATGTCGTTCACATCAACGATCCCGTCGCTGTTGGCATCGCCATCGACGGTGCCGGGCGTGCCGGCGTTGCCGAGACGGAACAGGACGTAGGAGATGTCGTTCACATCCACGACGTTGTCACCGTTGGCATCGCCATCGCACCCGATCGGCGGATCGACGCAGGTTCCGGCGCTCACCAGGAAGGCGTCCACACCGCACTCGATGAGGCTCGCGGCACCGAGATCCGAAGCCGAGAAGCGGATCCGGACGGTCGATGTCCCGCCGCCGAATTCCGAGGCGTCGATCGATTCGGCCTGCCACGCGGGGAACGCAACTGCGTATGTGCGAACTGTCGCCCAGTTCGTCGATCCCGCATTCGTTGCCACTTCGACGCGCAGTTCGTCGGCATCGATGGCGCCCGGGCCGGAATCGATCCAGTAGTCGTACCCGATCGCGCCGCCGCCGGTCATATCGAATAGCGGCGAGGTGATGGTTGTGGTCCCGCCGTCCACGTCGGAGTTGTCTCCGTTGTCGAGCAGGTTATCTGTCAGTAGGCACTGCCCCGAACCATCCGAGTCCGACGGGGGATCGCCGCGCCCGTTGTTCACGGGAATGCCGCGGCCCCACTGCCCGTCGGTCGCGCTACCCGAGACGGTCCAGCCGGTGTCGGTCTCGAAGTCGTCGGAGAAGATTACGGTCGTCCCGGAGGACACGCTCGCCGTGAAGGGCGATGCCGCGCCGCCCGAAGGATTGGTGATCACGCCGGTATTCACGCCCTCGGCGCTGATAAAGAACTCGGGGGTATCGGCGCACAACGCAGCGGGAAGAGTCGCGGTCCATAGGGTGCCACCCTGTGAAACGAGCGATGTGAAGATGAAGGAGCCACCGTCATACCGGTGGGCGAGCAGCGCGGTGCCGGGCATGAGGGTGTCCTCGGGTTCGAGGATCTGCACATCAAAGTCGGTGCTCTGTCCGGGGAGAAGCGTGTCGGGAGCGCCGCTGGGCAGCGAGATTGTGATAGGCAGGAAGGCGACATCCGCCGCAGAAACATCAATGTCGTAGATCTGCACGGTGTTCGTAGAGCCGCCGTTCACGCGCAGGAAGTACGTCCCCGCCGCGAGGGGGATCGAGGCGGTTTCCGAACCGCCGAGACCGTTGGCATTCGCGGTGAGCAGCACCGTCGAGCCGTTGGTATCCAGCACCTCGATCGACAGGTCGTGGATCGTGAGCGAGTTGTAGCTCGAGCCTGTGTTGCACGCCTGGGTCTGCGGACCCTGGGTGTATGTGAGCCCGATCGGCGTGACGCTTGCGGTTACATCGGAGGACGAGCTAAGCGAGAACTGGAAATAGTCCACGTCCGCGTTGTCGTCGATGCTCAGGTTGGTGAACCCGATGTTGGAGTTCGCGAGCGTGCCGAGGTCCGTCGCGGTGCCCGATGTGTCGTTGTGCTCGAACCGATCGCCGTAGTGGCGCGACGCGTTCTGGATATCGTCGTGCTGCGGTCCGAGGAACGCGGACGAAAAGAACGGCTCCATGAGCTTGGTCTGCTCGATCGGGCAGACATGCAGTTGCCCCATGCCGTGCCCGTGCTCGTGGGCGAGCACGTTAAGCAGGCGGAGCGAACTCGCCGAAGTGTCGTTGTAGAAGTTGTCAGCCCCGTCGAGGACCATGTCGCCGTCGTTGGGGAAGTTGTTGTAGGCAAGGACACCGGAGTTGCCATCAAGCGGCATCGCCGCCATGCGGAGGTCACCGCGTACGCCCAGTGAACCAGCAGCAGAGTTCAGCTGCGAACCGTCGTCGTTCGATTCCAGGACATACGTCACGCCGCACAAATCACCCCAACGTCCAAACACGATCGCGTACTGGTCCTGCCAGATCGGATCCGCGCTCGCGTCGCCGGGCCCGGAGCCGTAGATCGACCGCATCATCGAGGTCAGATTGGAGTTGCCGGTGCCGAGTCCGAGATCAGGGATAAATGTCCCATCGGGCACGAAGCTGTAGGTGAGCGTGGTCGGGTCGCCCTGGGTGAGCCCGCCGCCGTCGGTTGCGGTGGTAGACCACCGGGCCGTCTGCTGGAATCGCCCGTTGCCGCGTTCGAGCATCTCGTTGAACGCGAACACGAGATCTAGATCGGTCCCCGGCGCGAAACACATCGCTACAACCGGTTCGCCCGCCTCGATATTGTTGGCGTAGGTCGCGAGCATCTTGCGGTGCACGGGCTTGAACCCCGCGAAGGTATCCCGATCAACGATGTGCTCCACCGAGGCGAACTGATCGTCATCAACCGGGATATGCGAGCAATCCTCGTATGGGAATTCTTCAGAAACCGACAGCGGGAATCCCTCGGCCGCCGCGATGATGTTCTGCTGATCCGCGGGCAGACCGTTGAAGATCTGGCGCTGGATCATCGCCTGCCCGATCAGCTCGCGGGCGCTCGCACTGTGTGCGCAATCCGCGGAGTGCTGATGCAAGCCAGCGAGTTCGCTCACCTGCGTTGTCGTATTCGGGGCGGTCGTTGTGATCGCGGCCGCGCCGAATATGGCTACCGCCCCGAGCGCCGCAAGGGCGATCCCGCCCGGCGCAAACGATACCGATTGTTCTCTATGACTCATGTCTCACCTTCTCCTTGTTGTTCTCCCGCAGCCATTGCATGGCTGCTTATTCGCACGAACAGCAGGACACTTGCCGCTCGGCGGACTCTCATACACGAGGACCACACTACCCGAAGATGGTGAAAAACCGGAGTGTCGATCTCGAACTTCTCCGCTCCAACCCCGACTTTGTTCGGGCTTTGTGCAGTTTCAGCGTCCGAGTATGAGCCTTTGGAGGCTATCAGCCGTTCTGCGCCGGGTGATCTGCCCGCGCCGTGCCCGCCGTATCGTTGTCGCATTCTCGCGCTTCGAGGATCGCGATCTCCCGGACCACCAGGGTGAGATTCCGCCGCAGACGACGCAACCGGACGTAGATCATCACGAATCCGACAAGCATGCCGATCGTCGTGCAGTACAGGATCAGGTCCGCCCCGCGCTGTATACCTAACCGGCGGGCGATATCCGTTGTGGCATCGGGCCACATCGCCGAGAGCGTGCCCGCCGCGATAACCACCGTCGCGATCACCCCCTCCCGCCACGAGAGCCACCCGCGGACGCTCGCAAGCAGTGTCCCCACCAACAATAGGACGCCGCCCGAAACAAGAATCACCTGAAATGTCATCGCAGCACCTTCCCGACGAGATAGTGGAACACAATCTTAATCGCCTGCCTCGAAGACTGCCCCTTCGCGAGCGAGTACTCCGTGTAGCGGATCTGCACAGGGATTTCCTTGAACCGCATCCCCGTACGCCGGATCTGGTCGATGATCTCGCTCGCGTGCGCCATGCGATCGAGCGTCATGTCGATCTGCTCGGCCGCCCGCCTGGAAAATCCCCGCAGCCCGTTGTGTGCATCGGTGAGGCGGACGCGGTTGAAGATCCTTGTAAACAGCACCGCCGCCTTGAGCGTGAGTTTCCGCGACGCGGGCAGCCCAACCGCCTCGCCCAGAAACCGTGACCCGAGTGTGATGTCGCATTCCCCGCTCGCGATCGGCTCGAGCATCGCCCGGACATCCTCGATCCGGTGCTGCCCATCCGCGTCGAAGGTCACGATGTACTCCGCTCCCTGCCTGAGGGCGAACGCGATCCCCGTCTGCAGCGCCGCGCCCTGCCCCCGGTTCACGACGTGCCGCAGCACAAACCGAGCCGCGCGTGCCGCCGTTTCACAAGTGCCGTCCCGCGAGCCGTCATCGACCACAACAATATTCGGGTAATAAGCCCGCGCCTCGCGCACTACCTCCTCGATCGCGCCCCCCTCGTTGTACGCCGCGATCACGAGGAACGCACCCTCTCTCAGGTTGCTCGTCACCGCGTGCTCTTCTCCGGTTGTCGTCGTGGATCCGTTCATGTGCCGGTAGGATTCTAATCATCCCGCCCGTCCGACTCTCAAAGCCGATCAAACTGGTACAAAACCCCGATGAGCGACTGCCCCCCAGACCCCGAGTGCCAGACGCCCGCACGATCATCATGGCGGTACCCAGCCATCGTGCTCG
Source organism: Phycisphaerales bacterium (assembly GCA_029260435.1). GTDB lineage: Bacteria > Planctomycetota > Phycisphaerae > Phycisphaerales > UBA1924 > OFTM74. Next base: position 11,599 of record JAJDDG010000090.1, read on the forward strand.
TCCCGGTATTTCTCGCCTACCTCACCAGCTTCGCCGGCGCGTTCGTCTTCGACGATGTCCGCCACATCGTTAACAACGATCTGATCAAAGATTTCTCCCGCCTCCCCGAGATGCTCGCCTCCCGCCGCCCCGTGGTCACTCTCTCGCTCGCCTTCAACCACGCGATCGGCGGGCTCAACACCCCCGGGTACCACGCCCTGAACCTGCTCGTCCACCTCTCCGGGGCGTATGTCCTATTCGACCTCGTCCGTCGCACCCTCCTCCTCGAACGCTTCACTGGTCGCTACGCCGCCTCCGCCGCGCCGATCGCCGCCGCCTGCGCGCTGCTCTGGGGCGTCCACCCGCTCACTACCCAGGCGGTGACCTACATCATCCAGCGGGGCGAATCGATGGCGTCCCTCTGCTATCTCCTCGTGCTCTACTCGCTGGTCCGCGCTGCAGGCGCGAAGGTCGCCGCGAACTGGCTCGCGCTCGGTGTTGTCGCCTGCGCCCTCGGGCTCGGCTCCAAAGCGATCGTCGCGACAGCTCCGATCCTCGCGCTGTTCTTCGACCGTGCTTTCCTCTCCGGATCATTCCTCGGGGCGTTCCGCTCGCGCTGGCCCTTCTACCTCGGGCTGTGCGCAACATGGGGGTTGCTCCTGCTCAACGGGCTCTTCGCCTCGATCTTCCTCACCGACCCCGGCGCTAACCCGGTCAACAACGTCGGCTTCGGGATGACGAACGTCCACCCCTTCGACTACGCCATCACCCAGCCGGGTGTTGTCTGGCACTACATCCGTCTCGCGTTTGTGCCCATCGGGCAGGTCATCGATGACCGCCTCGCGTTCGTGCACCACATCTCGCCGCTCATCGCGGTGCAGGGCGGCGTGCTCGTCCTCGCGGGCATCGCGGGGCTCTTCGCTTCGCTCAAGGGCCGCGCGTGGGGGTTCGTGGTGCTCGCCTTCTTCCTGATCCTCGCGCCGACCTCCTCGATTATCCCGATCAGGGACGCCGCCTACGAGCACCGGATGTACCTCCCGCTCGCCGCGTTGATCGTTGGTGTTGTCTGCGCCGCGTGGAATTATCTCCCGGTGCTGCGCGCCAAAAACGGCATCGCCATTGTTTCGGTGCTCGCGGTTGTTCTCGCCGGGGTGACAGCAACCCGCAACCTCGACTATCAATCCCGCCTCTCCATCTGGCAGGACACGCTCGAAAAACGCCCGCACAACGACCGCGCGATGCTGAATATCGCCATGCAACTCGTGGATCCCGCTGAAGGAACCGAAGCCGATTACCCCGGCGCGATCGAATACTTCAACCGCGCAATCGAGATCGAGTCCAATACCCTCGCTCTCCGCTGGCTCGGCATCGCCCAGGCGCAAGCGGGTGATATCGAAGCGGCCGAGCGATCGATGCGTGCTGCGCTGCGGGGCAGGTTCCAGACGCCCGTCGAGTACGCTCGGTACGGGCAGCGACTGCTCAAACTGGAAATCGAACCGCTCTACGACGTCGCGGTCATCGCCTGGAAGGAGGCGACCTACCGCATCCCGCAGAACGTCGAATGGCGCATGGGGCTCGCCGAGGCGCAGCGCCGCTCGGGCGACGCGCAGGGCGCGATGACCACAACACAGGAACTCACCGCGGTCATGCCGACCGACCCGGTGCTGCTGTTCAATCTCGCAAGCGACATGCAGGCCTCGGGCAATACCGCCGGGGCGATCGAGAACTACAACAAAGTCCTCGAAATTGATCCGGGCAACCTCGCCGCAGCGGTGAAGCTCGCCGAGATCAAAATCGAGCAGGGCGAGATCGACGAGGCGCGTTCGATGTTGCTGGGCGCGGTCGAATCAGCAGACCAAGCATCCGAGGTGAACATGGCGGGTGCGTACTTCGTGCTCGGGCGAGCCGAGGAAGCCGCTGCGAATCTCAACGCCGCGATCACCGCGTACATCCAGTCCGTCGAGCTAGACGACCAATTCCTCGAACCGGTCATCAACCTCGCGAACCTGCTCGAGAAGAGTTCCCGCAACACCTTCGCCTATGAGTACTACGACAACGCGATCGCCAATGTCATCCCTACCGAAAAAAACGCCCCGCTCCGCGCCCGTCTGCTCTCGAACTACGGCAACTGCCTCGCCCGCGCCGGGCGGTTTATCGACGCGATGCCCCTGTACGACCAGGCGATCGAAGTCACTCCGAAAAACCCGGTTCCCATGCGCGGGCTCGCCTACGCCCAGTGGCAGGCCGGGCTCCTCGAGGACGCGATGGACACCTGCAACGTGATCCTCCAGATCATCGAACGCGACGAGACCGCGGTCGCCTACGCGCGAACCATCGCCGCCCAGATCGCCGAGCGCGACCGTGCCAACAGGCCGATAGCCCCGTGATGGGTACACCGCCAACGAACCAACCGCCCCTCCGCCGCCGCACCGCCGCGACGGTGCTTGTCGTCGCGTGCCTGCTCGCCTACCTCACGAGTTTCCCGGGCGCCTTCGTGTACGACGACATCAACCAGATCCTCAACAACCCCGATCTCCGCCCGGGCGCATCCCTCACCCAGATCCTCACCACCACCCCGCGTCCCATCACCTCGCTCACCTTCGCGCTCAACCTCGCGCCGTACCCGGGTGCATCAATCGATTCCCCGCCGCCAACATTCGAGTTCCACCTCGTAAACCTCTTCATCCACACCACCGCAGCCCTTTTCCTGCTGGGCATCCTCCGCCGTGCCGCGCCGAAATCCGCGAATCCACTCTTCCCGCTCGCCGGTGCGCTGCTCTGGGCGCTGCACCCGCTGCAGACCCAGAGTGTGACGTACATCGTCCAGCGCGCCGAATCCCTCATGGGGCTGTTCGCTCTCGCGAGCGTCTACCTCCTGTTTCGCGCACACACCGCGCCCAAAGGCCTGCTCCGCAACCTCGCTGTCGTGGGTGTCGCGTCGTGCTCCGCTCTCGCGATGGGGTCCAAAGCCGTCGCGTTCGTGCTGCCGTTTGCGATCCTGCTGATCGACCGCACGCTCATCACCGGCTCGTTTGTATCAGCACTCCGCGCGCGCAAGCGGATGTATGCCTTCCTCACCGCGACGCTCGCCGTCCCGTTCATCACCGGCATCGCCCAGGGCGTGCTGAATACCACCGCCAACCCGAGCGCCGCCGTCGGCTTCGCCTACGAGGGTGTCTCGCCCTTCGCCTACTTCATCTCCCAGCCATCGGTCCTCGTGCACTACCTCCTGCTCGTCTTCCTCCCGTTGGGACAATGCATCGACTACGCCTGGCCCGTCGCCGACTCGCTCGTCGGTGCGCTCCCGTCGTTGATCTTCGTCTCACTTCTCGCCAGCGCAGCGCTAGCGGGGGTGTGGAAAAACACCCGCTGGGGGCTCTGCCTCGCGCTCTTCTTTCTCCTGCTCGCGCCGACTTCCTCCTTCATCCCCATCAAAGACCTCGCCTACGAGCACCGCATGTACCTCCCACTCGCGCCGATCATCGTGCTGGTGCTGATGGGTGTGCAGAGCTGGCTCGCCCCCAGAGACCCGCGCGAGACAAAGCACCTCGTTGTATCGGCAATCGCCATCGCAGCGATCGCGCTCGGCGCATCCACCGCCTACCGCAACACCGTCTACAAGAGCGACGAATCCATCTGGCGAGATGTCATAGCGAAAGGCGGCAACGCCCCCCGCGCATACACAAACCTCGCCGGCATTCACAACCGTGCGCAGGACTACGAATCCGCCATCGAGTTCGCCCGCCGTGCGCTTGAATTCAATCCCGATTCAACCGAGGCCCGCGGGCTGCTCGCCCAGTCTCTCATGGAATCTGGAGACGCCCATGCAGCAGCCGCGCAGTTCGCGACCTACCTCGCTAACCGCCCGCAGGACGCACCCGTTCGATTCAACTACGCCCAGGCGCTCCTCTCATCAGACCGACCCGCCGAGGCTGTCGAGCAGCTTGATCTCTTGCTCCGCGAGAATCCTGCAGACGACGACGCAGTCGCATCTCTTGATTCCATCGCGCAGGGTGCGTATCAAGCCGCGGATGCCGAACTCGCACTCCGGACATACACCGTCCTCACCGTCCACCGCTCGAACGACGTAAACAACTGGTACAACCTCGGGCTAACCCACGCACGAACCGGTGATTATTCAACAGCGATCGATTGTTTCAAACGTGCGCTCGATATCAGCCCGTCACACGAACAAGCCGCGCAAGCGCTCCGGATCTCCGAGCAGCAGATCGAGGCACTCAGCGAATGACAAAGCCGAAGCACACCCCGACCCGCGAGCCGCTCTCCGCGCTCATGCTCCCGCTCGGCATCGTCGCGTTGGGGGCGATCTTCGCCTTCGCGTCCTCCTTCGCGGGCACGTACGTTCTCGACGACATGCGGACCATCGTGAAGAACCCGCAGCTGCAATCGTTCGAGCATATCTTCGAGTTGCTCGCCCACTCCCGCCGCCCGGTCGTGGATTTCACCCTCGCGATCTCCGCATCCATGGCGGGCTCCTGGAATACACCCAATCCGCCCGAACCCTCCGCGTTCCACGCGCTCAACCTCCTCGTCCACCTCCTCGCCGCGCTCACCCTCTTTGATCTGATCCGCCGCCTCGCATTGAAAGCGAACACGAACGCGCGGCTGGCGACATGGGGTGCGTGCGCCGTCGCGCTGCTCTGGGCGGTCCACCCGCTCCAGACCGAATCGGTGACGTACATCATCCAGCGGGCCGAGTCTCTCGCCGGGTTGTTCTACCTGCTCACGCTCTGGTGTGTGGTGCGCTGCGCAGAATCAACCGGGCGAGCGCGCGCCGTGTTCGCCGTGCTCGCTGTTCTTGCGAGCGCCCTATCGATGGGATCAAAGGGTGTCGCGGTCACGATCCCCCTCACCGCGCTACTCATGGACCGCGCGTTCCTCGCCGGCTCGTTCGTCGGTGCGCTCCGCGCCCGCTGGCCCGTCTATCTGGGCCTTGTTGCATCCCTCTCCGTGCTCGCGCTCACCGGTGTCGCCCAGGGTGTCCTGGGCACCAAGGAAAACCCCGTGCACGCGACCGTCGGATTCCTCTACGAGGGCATCACCCCAACCGCGTATTTCCTCACCCAGCCCGCCGTCATCCTGCACTACCTGCGCCTCACATTCCTCCCGGTCGGGCAGTGCCTCGATTACGCCTGGCAGCCCGCCGAATCGCTCGCCGCGGCGCTGCCGACGCTCATCCCCCTGGCGCTCGCCGGGCTCGCCACTCTCTGGGGGCTGACGAAGAACACATGGTGGGGCTTCGTCGGCGCATGGTTCTTCATCATCCTCGCGCCGACGTCATCCTTCATCCCCATCAAAGATCTCGCGTTCGAACACCGCATGTACCTCCCCCTCGCCGCGCCCCTCGCGCTCGCGAGCGTTGGCGTCATCGCGCTGGTGCGCCGTTTCGTGCCGAATCGCTCAAACATGATCACGCCGGTGCTTGCCGGAGCCGTCGCGATCGCGTTGATCGTGCTCACCATCAACCGCAACGCCGTCTACCAGTCCGATCTGCGGATGTGGGCGGACATCACCGCCAAAGCGCCGCACAACGCCCGCGCCTGGTCCAACCTCGGCATGAATGCCTCCACATCCAAACCACCCCAGAACGAACTCGCGGAACGCGCCTTCCGCAACGCGATCGAAGCCGACCCGGACCTTGCCGCGCCGTACATCAACCTCGCCAACGTCCTCGTCCGCACCGCCCGCCCCGTCGAAGCGATCGAGCGCTACGAGACGTTCGAGAACCTGTTGCTCTCGGGGGAGACCCGCCTCTGGAACAGGCAGGCGCAAACAATCGCCACCTGCGCTTCAACCCGCGGGCGTCTGCTCATGCAGATAGACCGAGCCGAAGAAGCCGAACCCGCATTCGCCCGTGCTGTCGAACACGCCCCGGATCGCCCGGACCTCCGCGTGCTTCTGGCAAACACCCTCGCCAAACTCGACAGGCTCGATGAAGCCAAGCTCCAGGCAGATATCGCGCTCAAACTCGATCCGAACTCCGAGACCGCCAAACGCACCCTCGGGCTCATCCGCCGCCTCCGTCGAAACAGGTAACCCGCCACCGTCGAGAAACGCACTCCCGTGAACGAAACCGTCACACTCGTCATCCCCGGGTGCAACTGCGCCGCTACCCTGGAACTCTGCCTGCGCGCAGCTTGCGCGATCCGTGACAAAGAAAACGCACCCCTCCGCGAGATCATCTTCGTGGACGACCGATCCACCGATGCCTCGCGCCAGATCGCCGAATCGCTCGATGTCCGTGTGATCGAAGGCCCGGGGCGAGGCCCGGGCGGCGCCCGCAACACCGGCTTCCGCGCCGCAGCCCACCCGCTTGTCTGGTTCGTGGATGCCGATTGCGTCGCCGAGCCCGACGCACTGGCTCTCTTGATCCCTCACATGCATACGCAGAACGTGACGGGGAGTGGGGGGGGTGGGGGGGTGGGGGGGGTATCGGGGAGCTACGGCATCCAGAACCCCGGCTCGCTCCTCGCGTGCCTGATCCACGAAGAGATCATCCAGCGCCACCTCGTGATGCCGAGCGATGTGAACTTCCTCGCAACGTTCAATGTGCTGTACCGCAAAGACGTGTTAGAGGAAGTAGGCGGGTTCGACGAGCGCTTCCTCAAAGGGCAGGACGCCGAACTCTCGTTCCGCGTCATGGAAGCGGGCTACCCGCTCCGGTTCGAGCGCGAGTCCCGCGTCCGTCATTTCCACGAAGAACAACTCTTCAAGTATCTCAAGATCCAGCGCCAACAGGGATACTGGCGCGTCTGGCTCCACCTGCGCCACGCCGGGCACACAAAGGGCGACTCATACTCCTCCCTCCTCGACCACATCCAGCCGCCCCTCGCCATGCTCTCCCTCGCCTGCTTCGCGCTCGCACTCGCGCTCCAGTTCGTGCTTCCTTCACCCGCGGTTCTCGCATGGTCCGCCTGCGCACTATCAGCCATCGGGCTCGCGCTCGCGCAGTTCCCGCTCACGCTCCGCATCACCCGGCGCGTCGGCAATGCGAAGTACCTCCTGTTCGCACCGATGAGTTTCTGCCGCGCCTACTGGCGGGGCGTGGGTTTGTCTCTCGCCACGCTGCACGTCATCGCGCACAAACTCGGGGTATCCGGCGCGGGCGCACCGGAACAGTCGTAGCTATCCTCCCACAAGAACACGGAACCACCTGCCCATGACCATCTCCATCCTTTTCTGGCTCGCGCTCGTCCTGCCCGGCTACGCCCTGGCCCGGCGCGTCATGCCCGAGATGGTGGACGATAAGGGCCCCCTCCAGACATTCGCGGTCTCGACACTCGGCGCACTCGCCCTGCTCTCGCCCGTTTCGATCATCGGGTACGCCGCCGGGCTCCCGCTCATCATCCCCACAGCATGGGCGCTGCTGCTCATCGCAGCTGGGTGCATTGATCTCACGAGAGCCAGCGCCTGGCGCCATCTCCTCTACGCACTCTCCCGCGGCGCAACCCTCGAACTCATCCCCGTCGGCGCCGTCGTGCTGCTCTCGCTCGCAGTCGGCGCGCACATGGAGGGCGACGCCGTCGTTCACCTCGCTCGCATCCGCCAACTCGTTGACACCGGGCTCACCAACACCGACCCCTTCTGCACCGGCGACACCTTCTTCCCCATCTACCACACCAACATCCTCTATGTCCTGTACGCCATCCCGACCCAACTCGGCGTACCCGACCACTTCACACCCTGGTTCGCCTCGATCTTCTGGGGCAACCTTTTCGTCGCGTCCTCCATCTACACACTCGCCCGCACTATCTGGGGCTCCGTCTTCCCCGCGATGATCGCCACGCTCTACATGCTCGTCGCCCAGCAATACGCCCCCTTCATCGCCTACCCCAACCAGATCGCGCCCCACGCCCTGCTCCCGATCTTCCTCGCCCTCGTGGTCCACACCACCACAGCGGAAAAACCGACGGTCCGACACGCGATCATTCTCGGCGTCACCGCCTGCGTCATCGGGCAGGTCCACGGGCTCTACGCCGGCTTCGCGCTGCTCGTCGCGCTCCCCCCGCTCGCATGGGCCGCGTTCCGCAATTTCTGCGCGGGGGAAAAACGCCCCACCGCATTGATCCTCTGCGCCGCGGCGCTCCTGCCCGCGCTCGCGTTCCCCGCCGTCACCGAGTATTCCCGGCGCGCCTATGGCCCACCGAAACCAGAGCAGGCGCAAGCCGCCCCCGCGCACGATTCGGGCATGTTCGGATTCAAAACCCCGCAGAACTACATAGAGATCGGCGCAGGCATGGTGGTCCGCGATCCGTTCAAGGGGTTCGGCTCCCGAGGCGGGTGGCGCTACGCCGCGCTCGCGCTCGGCGCATTCCTGGGCTACCGCTCGAAACGCAGACGCGAATCACTCTCGTATGTTCTCGCAGTCGGTGCCGTGCTCGCGGTCTTCTTCATCCCCCCGATCACAACCGCCGCCCTCGCCGTCCTGCGCGAGGGGTGGGTGATCGACCGCCTGATGCGCATCCCCGCGGTCGCCCTCGCGGTCCTTGCAGCGGGCGGCCTCGCCTGCGCCCTCGAACCAAAGCTGAAATTCTGGTGGGCGCGATCGGGTGTCTCGCTCGCGATCATCATCCTCGCGCTCTTCGCCGCACCGGGGCGCGCCGCGAGTGATGACAGCAAAGCTTTCCCCTCCCGCGCCGATCGCTGGCAACAGTTCTACAAGGACGCCACTACATCAGCCGAACAATCGGGCGTCATCGATAGCCCCTACCTGCTGGAGATGTACCGCCAGCGCCGCGCCGCACTGATCGAGCACCTCGCTCCGGGGGAAACCGTCCTCGCCGATCCCATGAGCGGCATGTTCCTCACCGCCGCAGCAGACTGCCGCATCATCGCGCCCGTACACGCAAGCCTGGGTGTGCCGGATCTCCGCGAGCGCATGCAGGATCTCACCCTCCTGATGACTCCCGGTGTGCCGTGGGAGCAGCGCCTTATTGCTTTGCGCAAATACAACATTCGCCACGTCTCGTTCGTCGGACGCCTGCCCGCAACCGAGTATGCCCAGCACGCGGACCCCGACTCGCGCATCCGGATCCCCGCGGATCTGCGCATCAAACCCTTCGTCGATCTGGTCGTGATCGATCCGCGCTAGCGCCCGTGGATCTTCGCGTACTCGTCGTACCGAGCGCCGAACGTCCCCGCGATCAGTCCCGCGCCGTACCACCCCATCCGCAATTGGCGCACCATCACCGCCCTGCCAAAAGGTGCGCTCAACACCCCGAGCACAACCCCCTGCACCACCCGCGCCGCACCAACCACAAGATTCCGCGCGATCCCTGCCCACCCGCGCAGATCCCGCTCGATAAACGCCCCGCTCGCCCCGATCCGGTATCCCCGCCGCAGGATCCACCCCATCGTCGCCCGGCTCACAGGCAACGTCTCGCGCACCACCGCATCGTCGCACCACACGATTCTGTTCCCCACCCTCGTGAACCTGCGGAACAGGTGCGCATCGCTCCCGCCCGTCATCACCATCCGCTCATCAAACCACCCCCCCACACTCCCCCCGCCCAAGCTCTCTAACGCTGCGCACTTCATCAGCACATTGTTCGTAAAGCAGTGCCCGATCACCGTCCCGCTCGTATGCCGTGGGTAGTCAAACACCCCGCTGGTCCGCACCCACTGGGGAGTACCTTCCTCGTACTCCGTGATGACAGGCCCCGCCGCCGCGTCCGCACCGCTCTCGTCCATCTGCCGGATGAGCGTCGCCAACCACCCACGCTCCACGACCTCGTCATCATCAACAAACGCAAACGCACGCTCCCCGCTTTCCATCGCCTCGCGCACCGCAGCGTTCCGTGCAAACGGGATCCCTGCTCGATCCTCTCGCACGTACTGCACTTCGAGTTCGATGTCATCACGCACCCGATCAACAACACTCTGCGCCGATTCCGCTGGATCGTTATCCACCAC
>JAJDDG010000091.1 GCA_029260435.1 Phycisphaerales bacterium
CGCCGATCGCGGCGAAGCTGCTCAGGCGCGAGGCGATCGAGGATCCGGCGGAACACGAGTACGGGCGGAAGTCCAAGCCGATCAATGACGCGGGGGCGTATCTGCCAAAGGACGAGTTGATGTCACGGTTCCTTGCGGACCATGATGATGCGGCGGCGGCGCTGGAGCGCGCGGATGAAGGGGTGTTCGGCGAGCCCACGCCGCTCGAACGGTGGCGGGCGGTCAGCCCGACGGTGGGTGCGATGGTGGTGATGCTGATGGTGAAGCACGAGTCGATGCACCTGGGGCAGTTGAGCGCGTGGCGGCGCGCGATGGGGCTGCCTGCGGTGCAGATGTAGGTTTAGATGCGATAGGAGGGGGAGCCGAAAGCACGCGGAACGGGTAGAATGTGGGCTCACGTCCTGTGAGGGCGTATTTCCCCCCCACACCCCAAACATGGGTTTCTGTGTTTCAAAGATGAGGTGCTTGTGCTTTCGGCGAAGGAACAACAGGTTTGCGATTCGATCCGTGCGCGCGAGCGCGGGATGGTCGAGGATCTGCGCGCCCATGTTGCGATCCCGACGGGGTACAACCACTCGGCGGGGCTTGATGATTACCGCGGGGTGGTGACGCGGCGGCTTAAGGCGCTGGGCGCGGGGGTGCGGATGGCGGCGGGGGTTGCACGCCCTGAGTGGATCGGGCACGAGGGGATGGGCGAGGCGATTCCGGGGGTCGCGGTGTGCGAGCGGTGCGAGGGGAAACACGGAACAAAGGTCTTGCTCGCGGGGCATCTGGACACGGTGTTTGATCCGACGGGGTCGTTCCTTGAGATGCAGGAATCGGCGGACGGGAAGACGGCGATCGGGCCGGGCGTTGTGGATATGAAGGGCGGGATTCTTGTTGCGCTGGTTGCGCTTGAGGCGCTGGAGGCCGCGGGGATTGATGGGGCGTGGACGTTTGTCCTGAATAGCGACGAGGAGATGGGGACGTTTATGTCCGAGCATGTGCTGCGCGAAGAGGCGGCGAAGCACGAGGTGGGGATCGCGCTGGAGCCGGCGCTGCCGGGCGGTGAGCTGGCGATCGATCGGCGGGGGTCGGGGCAGTTCTTTGTGGAGGTGTTCGGGAAGTCGGCGCACGCGGGGCGGGCGTTCGCGGATGGGGTGAGCGCTGTGTACGGGCTCGCGCGGGTGATGAATGAGATCGAGAAGATGAGCGATCTCCCGCGCGGGTTGACGCTGAACATCGGGCCGATAAAGGGTGGGATCGCGACGAATATTGTGCCTGAGTATGCGGCGGCGTGGGGGAACATCCGGTATCCGGATCGTGAAACCGCCGATGAAGTGGGGGCGCGTCTTGATGCGTTATCGACGGAGGATGGTTCGTTGCCAAAGGTTGTTGTACAGCGGGTGTTCAACCGTCCGGCGAAGCCGATGACGGCGGCGGTGGAGCGGCTTGGGCTCGCGGCGCGGGGCGCTGCGGAGTCGCTCGGTCAGCAACTGCCCTTTGCGAAGACGGGGGGTGTGTGCGACGGGAACATTCTGCAGGATGCGGGGTTGGCGACGATTGATACGCTTGGTGTGCGGGGCGGCGGGCTGCACACGGAAGAGGAGTGGGTCGATCTATCGAGTTTGGTGGAGCGGGCGCAGCTGCTGGCGGTGCTGTTGATGCGGGTGTGGGATGGGCGTGCGGCACTGGGGGAGGGGACCGGATGACTGTGGGGGGGACGCCTGCCGACCGATGGACCGGAACCGGCGCGAGGAATTACCAGGATGTTTGGAATGCAGGGTTGAAGATATGACGCAGGCGACAACGGGTGCGATGAACACCGCTCAGCGGTTTCGGGAGAGCGATGCTGTCAAGGGTGCGGTGTCGGCGATCGTTGAGGAGTTGAAGACGCACAGCGCCGAGATCACCGAGGTGCGCGGCCCGACGGATGCAGCGCTCACGCAGAGCTTTGATTCGTTCATTGCTGATGCGGCGGAGGTGCGCGGTCGTCCGCTGGTGTACCGGTACTGCGGGTCGGGGATCGGCAACGGGGCGTTGGTCGAGCTGATTGATGGCTCGGTGAAGTACGACATGATTTCGGGGATCGGCGTGCACTTCTTCGGGCACTCTGATCCGGATCTTGTGGGGACGGCTGTGCGGGCGGCTGCGAGCGACACGGTGATGCAGGGGCACCTTGTGATGAACGAGGAGGGCGTCCGGTTTGCCGAGACGCTGGTTGAACAGGCGGGCAAGAACAGCAGGCTGAGGCACGCGTTTTTGTGTAACTCGGGGGCGTTCGCCAACGAGAACGCGCTGAAGGTGTGCTACCAGAAGAAGGACGGGCTCGCGCCGCGGGTGCTGGCGTTCGGGCATTGTTTCATGGGTCGGACGGTGACGATGGCGCAGATCGGTGATTCCGCGGCGGGCCGTCAGGGGATCCCGCTGAGCACGCTGGCGGATTACATCCCGTACTACGATCACGTCGCGGCGCGGCGGATGCACGCGGGCGAGGTGAGCGGTGCAACGCGGTACATCGACATGTGCTGCTGGCACCTGCAGCAGTACATCGATCGGTATCCCAATCAGTACGCCTGCTTTATTTTCGAACTGGTGCAGGGCGAGGGCGGGTTCAACACGGCGCTGCCCGATTTCCACAAGTCGCTGATGGAGGTCTGCAAGGACAACGGCATCGCGGTGTGGGCGGACGAGGTGCAGACGTTCGGGCGAACCGAGGAGATGTTCTGCTTCGACGCACTGGGGCTCGGCGAGTACATCGATGTGTGCACGGTCGGGAAGATGAGCCAGGTGTGCGCGGCGATCTACACCGAAGAGTTCAACCCGAAGCCCGGGCTGCTGTCGGGGACGTTCCTTGGCAGCGCGGTCGGGCTGCAGGTCGGGCAGCGGATCATCGAGCGGCTTCGGGATGGGGATTATTACGGGCCCGATGGGTCGATCGCTCGGCATTATGAGTTGTTCCGGGTGCAGGTGGCGGCGCTGGCGCAGAAGCACCCGGAGTGGTTCCCGGAGACGGACGAGCTCCACGAGTTTGCGCACGGGTTCGGCGGGATGATGCGGTTCTCGCCCTACGGTGGCGAGAAGGAGCCGATCCTGAAGCTGTGCAAGGCGCTGTACGACGAGGGCGTGATCACGTTTTACTGCGGGCACGGGCCGTATCATGTGCGGATGCTCCCGCCTCTGGGTGTGATGGACGAATCGCACTGGCCGAGGATCTTTGCGCACATCGAATCGGCGATGGGCAAGGTCGGCGGGAGTGGGTCGTGATGCCCGCGCGTGTTGGAATACGAATCGCGCCGAGCGAGATTGGAAGCGCATGTACCTGATCAGACGCGCCAAACCAGACGACGCGGATACGCTGCTGAAGCTCGCCAAGACGGTGCATTTCATCAACCTGCCAGCGGACAAGGATCTGATTTCGGAGAAGATCCGGCGGTCGAGGGTGTCGTTCCACGCGGCGGCGACGGGCGAGGAGTTGCACCTGAAGTCGATGGACGGGAGCGCTTCGAGCCGCTCGCCTATGTTTATGTTTGTGATGGAAGATACCGAGACGGGGAACTGTCTCGGCGCATCGATGTGCGTGTCGAAGATGGGCGGGCCGGGGTATCCGAATCTTTCGTTCCAGCTCGAACGGCGGGAGATGTTTTCCCGGGATCTGCAGGCGGGGACGACGCATGTCGTTGCGCGGTTGTTCCTCGATGAGTCCGAGCCATCGGAGATCGGCGGGTTGATCCTCGGGCCGAGCTTCCGGCGGCACCCGCTGAAGCTTGGCAAGCAGCTCTCGATGATCCGGTTCCACTTCATGGGGCTGCACCGAGAGCTGTTCGGCGACAAGATCCTGGCGGAGATGATGGCGCCGATCTCGGCGGATGGGCATAACACGTTCTGGGATGCGCTCGGGCGGCGGTTCATTAATTTGAGCTACGAGGAGGCGGATAAGTTCTGCCAGAAATCGCGTGAGTTCATGACTTCACTGCTGCCGAAAGAGGATCTGTACCTCTCGATGCTGCATCCGAATGCGCGTGCGGTGGTTGGTGAGGTTGGCAAGGACACGGTGCCGGCGAAGCGGATGCTTGAGAAGCTCGGGTTCAAGTACACGGGTCGGATCGATCCGTTTGATGGCGGGCCGCACATGGAGGCGGTGACGGACGACATCCCGGTGATCAACGATACGCACCGCGTGAAGTATGCGGGGATCTGCAAGCCAACCGAGGCGAACAGGCACGGGCTGATTTCCAACGAGGATGAAAACGGACGGTTCCTGGCATGCTATGCGCCGATGGTGGTCGAGGGTGATTCCATTCGTCTGATCGAGGCGGATGCTCATCTGCTGGAGGTCGAAATGGGAGCGAGCCTCGGGCTGACGCCGCTGGAAATGGACGCGCGGCCGAGGAAGCAGCGGGCGTGGTCCGGGCAGGGCGAGAGTTAGTTGAACCGGTTGGGGTGGATTGAGAAAGCGGGAGCGGCATGACGACGACAACTGCGCACAAGGTGTTGAGGTACGGGGCGAGCAATTTCATAGGCGGCGAGATTGTGCCAATCGATGGTGATGCGCTCCGCTCGATGAACCCGGCGCGTCCAGAGCGGACGGTCTGGGCGGGCAGCCCGACGGTTGATGCGGTCGGGCGGGCGGTTCGAGCCGCGCGGGAGGCGCTGCCTGCATGGTCGGCGTTCCCGATCGAGAAACGGATCGAAGCGCTGCGGGCGTTCGAGGCGATCGCGACGGAGCGCGCCGAACAGATCGGCGAGCTGATTTGCGCGGAGACCGGCAAGGCGCTGTGGGACGCGACGGGCGAGGCGAAGATCCTTGCGGGGAAGGTCGGGATCACGCTCGCGGAGGGAGAGCACTCCGGTCGGTCGCGGGTGAGCGGGTTCGAGTTTGGTGTGACGGATTCGCGCACGGGGCGGTGCGCGTTCCGCCCGCACGGTGTGATGGCGGTGATCGGGCCGTTTAATTTTCCGTGCCATCTTCCGAACGGGCACATTATCCCCGCGCTGCTGATGGGCAACACGGTGGTGTTCAAGCCGTCGGACAAGACTCCGGCGACGGGGCAGGCGCTGGCGGAGATGTATCTGGAAGCGCTGGCGAGCGTTGGCGCTCCGGCGGGTGTGGTGAATCTCGTGCAGGGTGCGGCGGATGTGTCCGGCGCGCTCACAGCTCACGATGGGGTTGACGGGATATTGTTCACGGGGTCGTGGCCTGTGGGTCGCAAGATCCTTGAGGCGAATCTCGACTCTCCCGGGCGGATCGTTGCGCTGGAGCTCGGTGGGAACAATCCGGCGATTGTTGCACCGGACGCGGACATGCGCCAGGCGGCTGTGGAGTGCGCGCGGTCGGCGTTTGTGACGACGGGGCAACGGTGCACATGCACGCGAAGGATTATCGTTCACGAATCGATCGCGGATCGCTTTGCTGAATTGCTCAAGAGAATCGGCGAGGGGATGTCGGTCGGTGATCCGCTGGGCACGGGCGGGGAGCCTGTGTTCATGGGGCCGATCATCAGGGGAGAAGTGCGGGACGCGGTGCTCGCGTTCCAGGGTTCGCTCGAAGGAGCGGGGGCGGAGATTGTGCTCGGATCGACGGCGCCCGATGACGGGTCCGGCGGGTTCTATATCACGCCGGGGATCGCGCGGGTGGGTTCGTTTACAAAGTCGCGGGACATGAAAGACGCCGGGTGCGATATCGAGGTGTTCGGGCCGCTGGTTCGGGTTTCGACGTACTCGGACTTTGACGACGCGATGCTTCAGGCGAACGCGACGAGCTACGGTCTCGCGGCGAGCCTGTTTACTGCGGACGCGGGCTCACAAGAGCGGTTCATTCGGGAGGCGTACGCGGGGTGTGTGAACATCAACGCTGGGACCGCGGGGGCGTCGAGCAAATTGCCATTCGGCGGGCTCGGGTTCTCGGGCAACCACCGCCCGGCGGGGGCGTTCAGCCTGGACTACTGCGGGTACCCGGTTGCGAGCCTGATCGAGCGCGGCGACGCGGCGGGGGTGCTGCCCGGTATGAAGATCGACGAGGCGTGGTTTACTTAATCGTTCATTTCCATCGAGATCAGGGTGTCTCGCGGGATGACGAGCGTGATGTTTTTGCCTGATTCGTTGCGATGGATGACGGCCCAGTCGCGGAGGAGTGAAACCTCGGTGACGCGGCGGAGTTGGCGCGGGGCGGATTCTCCATCGATGAGAAGGAAGACGTTGTAGTCGCCTCTGGCGATGAACACGCCGTCGACGCTGGCGGTCTGGTTGGTGGAGGATTGCTGCGCTTTTGCAGAGGTAAAAACGAAGAGTCCTCCGAGTAAAAGAACTGCGAGGGAAGCGATAACTGTGGATCGGCGCATTACGGAACTCCTGTATGGAATCAATCGTGTCGAAAGATGGTCTGTCAGAGGAATGTACCTGTTGCTATCGGGGTTGGTTGAAGGAAGAATAGGGTTTCGATGCCGATGCAGTTTCCGCTCATTCTGGCGATCCTGATCCAGTTGCTGCCGCCGCCGTGCTTTGCCTGTGTGCAGGCGGGGATGGAGTCGGCTGGGGCATGTGTTGTAGCGGTTGAAGAAATAGAGGGGTGTGGTGGGTGTTGCGGGGCGATGGCGGCGGAGGTGGTCAAAGACGATTTAACGAGCTGCACCAAATGTTGGGAGTGTCGTGACAGTAATGATGACGGGCGCCAGCCACTTGCCCCGGGTGGACAGCTTGCGGAGGGTGTGGCGCTCGCGTGGGTCGTGGGGGCGCCGATTATTCTGGTGGGGCTGGCGGATGGGGCGAACAGGCTCGTGAGTTTGGGGGGTGGCGTGACGGACAAGATGGTGGTGAGCGCCTCGGCGAGGCGTGCTGCTTTGTGCTGCTGGATAACGTGAAGCGTGCGGCAGCGCCGGGGGTGCGCGCAGAAATTATCTGTGCGCTACTGATACTGAATCGTTTTTAGGTTTCGTTTATTGATTGAACTATTGAAATGAAGCGTACGCATACTCGTTGCTGCGCTCAGGGAGTTATTCTGATGAAAAAGTTGATTGCTATATTTATTGTTGGGTTGTTCGTGATGCCTCTGGCGATGAGCGGCTGCGCATCGAGCAACAAGGGGCATTCGTTCGCGCACGGCGGCAAGTATGCATGTCAACGGGATTGCCCGCCCGACTGCTCGGATGCCTGCAAGGAAGACTGTAAGAAGGCTTGCGAGCAGAAAGCTTCTGGCAATGCCGCCTGCATCCAGAACGTCGCCAGCAAGAAGAGCTGCACACAGAAAGCCGACTGCAAGAGCTCCTGCGATAAGAAGGCGAACTGCAAAGAGGCTTGCGACAAGAAGGCTGACTGCAATAAGGCCGACTGCAAGAAAGCGTGCGACCAGAAAGCCGACTGCAAGAGTGCCTGCGACAAGAAAGCGGACTGCAAGAAGGCTTGCGACAAGAAGAGCTGATCTGAACCCGGCATTCTGAATTAATTTCGACGCGGATCCGCCGAGTGCGGGTCCGCGTTTTTTATTGATGAGCCGAGATCGTCTACAATCCCGGGCATGAGTACCCTCAAGACGATTTTGCCGAATGCCCGCGTCCAGCCTCGGTTCGCGGGTATTTCAACGTTCTGCCGGTTCCCGACGATCGAGGAGACGGATCGGTTCACCGCCCCGCTGGACTGGGCAATCTTCGGCGCTCCGTTCGATTCCGGGGTGACGTACCGCCCGGGAGGGCGGTTTGGGCCTCGGGCGGTGCGGGAGGAGTCGCAGTATGTGAAGCCGTATCACATCGAGCACCGCCTGATGCTGACGGAGGTGTTGTCCATGGTGGACGCGGGGGATGCGCCGGTGCAGCCATTCAATTGCGAGGAGAACGCGGCGAGCGTCGCGGAGTTTGCGGGGTCGCTCGGCGACGCGGGGCACACCAAGGCGTTTATGGTTGGCGGGGACCACTCGAACACGCTGGGGAACATGCGTGCGACGTGGGGGCGCGTCGGCAAGCCGGTAGGCGGGCTCGCGCTGATCCACTTTGATTCGCATGTGGACACGGTGGATGTGACGCTCGGCGAGAAGCACTCGCACGCGTCGCCGTTCATACGTGCGGTGGAGGAGGGCGTGCTTGATCCGAAGCGGATGCTGTCGATCGGGGTGAAGGGGCCGCTGAATACACCGGATGATCTGAAGTACGCCGAGGATCACGGTGTGACGTTGGTGACGTACGAGGACTGGAAGTACCGGGACGGCGTGGAGCGGATCGCGGCGTTTATGCGAGAACTCGGCGGGCAGGAGGCGTACCTGACATTCGATATTGATTGCGTTGATCCGGCGTTTGCGCCGGGGACCGGGACGCCGAGTCTGGGTGGGTTTAGTTCCGCGGAGGCGCTGCATCTGTTGCGGGGCCTGCCCGAGGCGAGCGGTGGAGCGGGGCCAAATATCGTGGGCGCGGATGTGGTGGAGGTGCTGCCCGACCGGGATCACGCGGGGATCACTGCGCTGTTGGCGGCGCATGTGATGTTCGAGATTCTGTGTCTCGACGGGGTGCGCCGGGTCCGGGAATCGGCGGGGGGCTAGTGCGCCCGCAGGGCGAGGATGAGATCAACCTTGCCGACCTGCTCGTCGAGTTCGCGCGCGATCTGGAGCGACTCGGAGCCCGAGTCGGCGAGCTCGTACACCTTGCGTGTGAGTGGGTCGGTCGGTGTGGTGGCGGGCGGCGGGCGATTCCGTTCTGGGGTGATCGCGGGGTTGCCTGGTGCTGCAGACGAGGGGTTGGCGTCCACCTCTTCGAGTCGAGCTATACGGTCGTCGGCGATCGCGATCAGGCTCTCGAGGACGGCGGCTTTGGACTCGATCTGGGCGGCGCAGACGCGGGTGAGTTCCTGGGCTTCCACCATGAGGGTTTCGATGCGGTCGCGGGGCATCCCCTGAGAGGTGATCCGCTCTATCTTTTCCTGAGGGGTCTCGTATTCGAGGTGCTCACGCTTCCGGCGCTTGAACAGTTTGCGGAGCAAGACGAAGGTGATGAGCCCGACGCCGCTTGCGAGAAGGATGCCAACAAAGATGCTATCGCCCGTGGTGGGGGCGGCGGAGAGGATCGAGATGTGGGGGTTGGGTGTCATGGGGTTGTTTGAGGGGGATAGAGTACGGCGGATCGCGGGTTCGTGGCGCGCGGTCGGTTCATCGGATCCATCGGCACGGAGCTAGGTGTGCGAGCAGAATCCAGGGCAGGCGGATTGGAACTGGGCGGCGTGAAGCGGTTGACGACGGTGCGCCGGGTGGCGGCGGCGTGGCGGGGGTTGTGCGTTGGGGTGGGGACGGAGGCGGGGACGGTGATCGGGTGCTCGGGCGGGGCGGATTCGGTGGGACTGGTGCTCGCGCTCGCGGCGGTCGCTCGGGCGGGCGAGCGGGTCGCGGTGGGGCATATCGTGCATGACATCCGATCGCGGGAAGCAAGTGAAGCGGATCGGGATTTCGCGGCGGGGTTGGCGGAGCGGTTGGGGCTCGCGTTCTTCGAGCGGCGGGTTTCGGTGCCAGCGGGGAACGCGGAGGGCGGGGCGCGGGATGAGCGGTATAAGGCGCTTGCGGAGATGGCGCGGGTTGAGGGGTACGCGTATGTCGCGACGGCACATCATGCGGACGATCAGTTGGAAACGATGATCATGGCGCTGATCCGAGGGGCTTCGCTCGACGGGCTGGCGGGGATCGCGCCGAGGAGAGCATTGGGGGGGGGCGTTGAGTTGGTGCGCCCGATGCTGCATGTATCGCGTCGGGCGGTGCGGGAGATCTGCGGGGTTGCGGGGGTTGGGTGGCAGGAAGACACGACAAACGCGGATACGACGCGTACCAGATCCGGGCTTCGCCACGGCGCGATCGAGCAGATCCTTGAGGGGCGGGCGGACGCGGGGGCGCGAGCGGCGCGGTGCGCGGATCATCTGCATGAGGCGGCGCTGGTGATCCGGGATCGGTGCGAAGCGGTGTTTGGTGAGGGGACGGAATGGGCTCGGGATGCGTTGCGCGGCGAGCGGGCGCTCGTGGTGGGGGCGGGGGTTCGCTCGGCGCTGCAGCGGGCGGGCGGCGGGATGCATATGGACAAAATGACCTCGGCGGCTATCGATCCCGTTGTCGCGGCGATCCGGGATGGATCCGGCGAATCGAGGGTGTTTGAGCTGGCGGGGGGGATGCGGGTGGAAGTGACGCGGGATCGGGTGCGGGTTGTGCGGGTGTAGGGCGCGCAAAAAAACAACCGGGAGCTACCCATGTGGGCGCTCCCGTGTTGTCGTGTGGAGGAGAGAGGAGAGTTGATTAATTCAGGCCGATCGGCGGAAAGTGGCGACGCGGTGCGTCGGTATCCTCCTCGTCGGCTTTGGTCGGCGTGAGATAGGTTTCTTCGAGGTTGATACGGATCTTCTCGAGTGCTTTGTTCTGGATCTGGCGGACGCGCTCCTTGGTGACGCCGATGATCTGCCCGACCTGCTCGAGGGTGAGCGGCTTGACCTCGGTCATGGGCGACTCGATACGGAAGCGGTGTTCGATCACGGTGCGCTCGATATCCGACAGCTCGGCGCGGTTCTCGACAACGATCTGCTTCACCTCGTCCGCGGTGTCGTGGACGACCTCGGCGCGCTTCTTCTCAAGGAAGTCGGAGCGTTCGAGCTTGGGATCGAAATCGGTCGGGAAGCGCTGGCGGTACTTGGAGAGCTTCATGCCCTGGCGGGAGAACGCTTTGAGGATCGCTCGGCAGGCGTACGTGGAGAACTTGAAGCCGCGTCCGCAGTCGAATTTCTCGATCGCGCGGAGCAGCGCCATGTTGCCCTCGGAGACGAGGTCCGCGAAGTCCACCTCGGACATGCGGGTGCGCTTCGCCATCGCGAGGACAAGGGCGAGGTTGGTTTCGGCGATCTGCTCGCGGAGATCTTCCTCGACGCGGTGCCACTTGAGCAGCTCGCGCGCCTGGGTCATGGTCGGGCGCCGGTCTGCCCGGGCGAGCACCCGCTCGCGGATCTCGGAGATCATGAAGCGGGCGAAGTTGAACTGGAGGAAGATCACGCGCTCTTCGGCCCCGCTCAGGATGACCTGCTCGGAGCGTTTGGGCATGCGGTCCTTTTTGCCAAGGTCGTCCATGACAGGGTGGTACCACGAGGCGTTCGGGCGGCGGATCTCGGGCGCGTCGTCAAAGATGACTTGCTCGGCGTTGGCGAGGTGGAGTTGCTCGTCGTCGATGAAGTCGGGCTCGGTCTCGATGATGAGGTTCACCAGGCGGCGGTCCTCGTCGCTGATCGAGCGGCGCGAGCCTCTGCGCGGGACGTCTGCAGCGACATCCGCCCCGGCGCGGCGGCTCGAACGGGCGAGCGGTGAGTTCTGGTTGAATCGGGTGGTGGTCTTCATGTGTGTCCTCCCCAGGAATTGGTCCGGTTCAATCTTTGTTCCGGTTTCGATCTGTTGAAGAGAAGTTGACGCGGAGTAGATTTCATAAATTTCTGAAACATCCGAAAAAGAATAGGCCCGCCGATCAAAGCGGTCTACCTGTCGTTCGCCTGGATCTGTCGTTCCCCGGACAGATGTGGCCGCTCTGGATGCACTGAACCTTCCGAGCGTGGTGTGCTCAGTAGTTGATACGGGTTTTGGCCCGAGAAGTTCACCCTTCTCTGGAATTATTCTAAACTACTTCTCGGGCTATTCCTATTCCCTTTGTGATCGAGGGAAAGCAAAATCGAGAGCCAATCGTGGTTGACGGGGGCTCAGACGGGGCTTAGCGTCTCCAAGGGGGCATCGATCGTCTGATAAAGAAATCCCCAAGCCGATATTTATTAGGTAAATACTCGGTATCAATTCATTCCATTTGATTGGAGGCCAACCGTGGCGCTGACACTCCCCGACCTGTCCTACGCCTTTGACGCTCTGGAGCCGCACATCGACGCACGAACGATGGAGATCCATCACGACAAGCATCACGCGGCGTACGTCGCCAAGGCGAACGCGGCGTTAGAGGGCACACCCCTCGCGGATGTGAGTTGCCCGTGCGATGTGTCTTCGCGTCTGGGTGAGTTGCCCGAGGGGGTGCGCGGCGCGGCCCGGAACAACGCTGGCGGGTGTTTCAACCACACGCTCTTCTGGAAGACGATGTCGCCCGATGGCGGCGGGGAGCCGGGCGGCGCACTCGCCGAGGCGATCAATGCCAGCTTCGATTCGTTCGATGCGATGAAGGAGCAGTTCGGCGCGGCTGCCGCAACACGGTTTGGTTCGGGGTGGGCCTGGCTCTGTGCGCACGAGGGCGGCAAGCTGGAGATCTGCTCGACGGCGAATCAGGACAACCCGCTGATGCACAAGGTGATTGGTGATGCCGCCGGATGTGCCGGGCGCCCGATCCTCGGGCTCGATGTCTGGGAGCACGCGTACTACCTCAACTACCAGAACCGGCGTCCGGATTATGTCTCGGCGTGGTGGAATGTTGTGAACTGGGCAAAGGTTGGTGAGATGTTCGAGAAGGTCCAGAACAAAGAGTGCTGCAAGGGTTGAATTGACTGCTGGTCAAGAACAGGAATAGGTACCGATGCGATGCGATCGATCGTGCTTGCGCTCTGCGCTGTGATGTTGCTTGGTGTCGCGTGTTCGTTGTGTGACGCAGGGATCGTGCGCCTTGAGATCCGTGTGGATGCGGCTGCGTTCGAGGGGGTGGATGAAAACGAGCGGGTGCTGTTTATCGCGGGGAATTTCAACGGATGGGATCCGGGCGGGCTCGTGTGTGAGAAGAGTGGGGAGGGAGGCGGGTTTACGGCCGAGATCGAAACCGCGGGCGACGGTGCGCACCTGGAATTCAAGGTGGCGCGTGGTTCGTGGGCAACCGTTGAGGTGGATGCGCAGGGTCGGGACATCGGGAATCGGACGCTCGCGTCGTTGCCCCCGGGCAAGGACGGGGGGTTCGTTGTGCACGTCGAGGGGTTTGTCGATCAGCGCGGCACTCGGTGGGCGGATGGCGGAGGGAGCGAAGCGATGCAATCTACGGTAACGGGCGAGCTGGAAATCTGGCAGTTCACGAGCAAGGTGCTCGACAATTCCCGGATGATCCGTGTCTGGCTGCCGCCGGGCTATAACGATATCGGTGCCGGTCGGTACCCGGTGCTGTACATGCACGACGGGCAGAATCTCTTCGACAAGGCGACCTCGTTCATCGGTGAAGAGTGGGGGGTGGACGAGACGTGCGACGGGCTGATCCGCGCGGGCGAGATCCCCCCGATGATCGTCGTGGGGATCGACAACGCCGGCGGCGATCGTGCGCAGGAGTACAACCCGCCGTACACCCAGTCGGACGGGGTAGAGAACTGGGGTGACCGGTACGGGCGGTTTGTTGTTGAAGAATTGATGCGCGAGATCAACCGGAACTACCGCACGAAGACGGGTGCAGCAAATACCTCGCTCGGTGGGTCTTCGTACGGCGGGAACATCACGCTCTACATGGCGACGATATACCCGGATGTGTTCGGTCGGCTGCTGGTCGAATCGCCGGCGGCGTGGATTCAGAACGAGGCGATCATCGACGGGGTGGAGATGCACCGCCCGTGGAAGCAGCGGGTGTTTATCGCGGTGGGGACGGACGAGAGTTCTGACGAGGGGAACGACGAGGCGTATATCGCGGGCGTACACAGGATGGAGCGGGCGCTGAAGGAAGCGGGGCTCGGGCCCGATCGTCTGCTGGTGCAGGTGGAGGAGGGCGCGATCCACAACGAGACCGCGTGGGCAAGGCGGCTGCCCGGGGCGCTGCGGTTCCTGTTTAGCAAGGCCCCGCGCGAATAGTTCAACGAAGGGCACGCTCGATCCACCCGCCGCCGAGCACGGCTTCGGGTTGGTCCGGCGCGTACAGCACGATCGCCTGCCCGGGTGCGATCGCGGTCTGGGGCTCGTCGAATCTGATCTCGAAGCGCCCGGGCCGCCCGGATGATGTTTTCTGGGTTGCGTTCTCGATCACACGGACGCGGGCTTCCACGGCATCGGATGCGTAGCGGTACTGCGCGAGGCACGGGGTCCATTCACCCGGGGCATCGAGGGGAATGAGCCAGTTGGTTTCGCCCGCGGTACACCGGGTTGATTCGAGGTCTTCGCGGAGCCCGACAGTGACGGTGTTTTCGAGCGGGTCGCGCTCAACAACATAGATCGGGTGCCCCATCGCGACCTTGAGCCCACGGCGCTGCCCGATAGTAAAATGGTGGTGCCCGTCGTGCGTGCCGACCTGCTCGCCCGATGTATCGATGATGCGTCCCTCGACGGTGAGCTCGGGTCGGCGGCGCTCGACAAAGCCGGCGTAGTCGTCGTCGGGGACAAAGCAGATCTCCTGGGAGTCTGGTTTGTCAAAGACCGGCAGCCCCATCTCGCGAGCCATCTCGCGGACGCGTGATTTCTCGAACTGTCCGATGGGGAGCATCATCTCGTTGATGCGGTTCTGTTCGACGCCGAAGAGGACATAGGACTGGTCTTTCCCGGAGTCCCTGCCGCGAGCGAGTGTGGTGTAGCCGTTGTATGAATCGAGTCGGGCGTAGTGCCCGCTCGCGACGACATCGGCGCCGAGCTGGCGTGCCTGGTCGTGCAGCCGCCCGAACTTGAGCCAGTCGTTGCACCGGACGCAGGGGTTGGGCGTCCGCCCGGAGGCGTACTCGTCCACGAAATAATCGATCACACGGGAGAAGCCGTCGGCGAAGTTGCAGATGTACAGCGGGATGGAGAGTTCGGCGGCGACATGGCGGGCGTCGTGGGCGTCGCGGACGGAGCAGCACCCCTGCTTGCCGATCTTCGCCTGGTTGGTGATGTCGCAGGCTTCTTCGAGGATGTCGCCCGGCGAGCCCAGACGCATGAAGACCCCGATGACCTCGTACCCCTCGCGCACCAACAGCCCGGCGGCGACAGAGGAATCCACGCCGCCCGACATCGCTACGACCACCTTGCCGCGAGTAGAGCCCATCGTGGGATCGTACCGGTGAGGGAACAGTTGGGATACCATGGGCACCCTCCCCGGGGTCGGGGAGGTGCAATCAGCGAGGTGAGCATGCCCATCTTTTCCAGGCGATCGAAGCGTCCAGAAGTCGTCCACCCGACTCCAGCGACTGATCGCCCCCCCGTTCCCTCCAGTTCCCAATCCGCACACGCCAATTCCACGCAAGGCGCGCAGGGCGGCGCGTGGCGAGAAGATCGGGTCCGCGAGATCGGGCTCGATTATCTGTCTCGCGCGAGCAAGCACCGCTTCGGGTTGTTGAGCAAGCAGTTCTGGTCGGACAAGATTATGGAGTGGTCCATGAAGGACCACGCGTTCAAGGTGCAGATGTTCCGGTTTGTGGACGCGTTCCCGACGCTGCGCACACCCGAGGCGGTTCACGAGCACCTCGTTGATTACCTGACGCAGGAGGGCGTGACGGCGCCGCCCGGCATGGGCATGGCGCTCAAAGCCGGCTCGATCGCGAAAACCGCCGCGACGAAAACCATCGGCGGGCAGATCGAGGGGATGGCGAAGACGTTTATCGCCGGGACAAACGCGGTCGATGCGCTGCCGGGTCTGAAAAAGATTTGGCACGACGGCATCGCGTTCTCGGTGGATCTGCTGGGCGAGGCGTGCGTGTCGGACGCGGAAGCGGATATGTACCGCGATAAGTACCTCGACCTTGTCGGCAACCTGCCGGGCGAGGTATCCGGGTGGAAGGCGAACGAGCGTCTTGAGCGCGATCACATCGGCTCGATCCCGAGGACAAACGTCTCGATCAAGATCAGTTCGCTCAGCGCGAAGTGCGACCCGATCGATTCCGAGGGCACGATCGCGGATCTGATGACGCGCCTGCGCCCGATCCTGGAACTGGCCCGCGAGAAGGGTGTGCTGATCAACTTCGATATGGAGCAGTTCGAGCTGAAGGATCTGACGC
Source organism: Phycisphaerales bacterium (assembly GCA_029260435.1). Classification (GTDB taxonomy): domain Bacteria; phylum Planctomycetota; class Phycisphaerae; order Phycisphaerales; family UBA1924; genus OFTM74. The sequence goes on from JAJDDG010000091.1 coordinate 15,829, forward strand.
TCGAATTATTTATGCGCTGCTGCGAGGAGATCGATTTCACCGCGGGGCTCGCGTTGCAGGCGTACCTCAAGTCGGGCGACGACGATGCGCGCCGGATCGCGCAGTGGGCCAAGCGCTCGGGCAAGCAGGTGACTGTGCGCCTTGTGAAGGGGGCGTACTGGGATTTCGAGACGATCCACGCCGAGGAGCAGGGGTGGCCCTGCCCCGTGTGGAACACCAAGCCCGAGACGGACGCGTGCTTCGAACGCATGACAGAGATCCTGCTGGACGCGATGCCGAGGTCCGCTGATCAGGGCGGCGGTGGGGGGGTCAAGCTCGCGCTGGGGTCGCACAACGTGCGCTCAATCGCGGCGGCGATGGACGGGCTCGAGCGACGCGGGCTGCCCGCCGAGGCGATGGAACTCCAGATGCTGCACGGCATGGCGGACCAGCTCAAGGGCGCCGCGGTGGACATGGGGCTGCGCGTACGCGAGTACGTCCCCGTCGGGGAGATGATCCCGGGGATGGCGTACCTCGTGCGCCGACTGCTGGAGAACACGTCCAACGAGAGCTGGCTCCGCGCCGGTTTTCTTGATGACGCGGACCCGGCCGAATTGCTCGCCTCGCCTCATATCGCGGGCGGCGGGAAGCAGGATCTGTACCTGCAGGCCGCGGATCGGCACGCGCTCTGCCAAGCGGTCGAGGGTGTCGGTGATGGCAAAGCGTTTGTCACCGAGCCACTGCGGGACTTTTCGCGCGGGCCGGTGCGGGAGACATTCGCGCAGCGTATCGCCACATCGAAAGTGGCGAAGATTGAGAACGATGGCACGCTCGCGGACGCGGACGAAGCAGTGAAGCGGGCGCTGGATACGTTCGCATTGTGGCGGGATGTGGACGCAAAGGACCGGGCGAATGTGCTGGTCCGGGTCGCCCGGAAGATGCGCGATCGCCGGGACGAGCTCGCGGGGATCATGTGCCGCGAGGCGGGCAAGGCGTGGCGCGAGGCGGACGCGGATGTCTGCGAGGCGATCGATTTCTGCGAGTACTACGCCCGGTGCGCGCCGGGGCTCTTCGAGCGCGAGCGTCTCGGGAAGTTCATCGGTGAGCTGGACGAGCAGTGGTACCAGGCGCGGGGCGTCGCGGTGGTGATCGCGCCGTGGAATTTCCCGCTGGCGATCTGTGTGGGGATGAGTGTCGCGGCGTTGGTGTGCGGGAACACCGTGATCGTGAAGCCCGCGGAGCAGACGCCGGGGATCGCGTCGGTCGTTGCGCACATGATCACCGAGGCGATCACCGAGCAGCTTGGCGGGAGCATCGATCCGGGGGGTGTGTTCCGCTTATTGCCCGGCGAGGGCGAGACAGTCGGCGCCGCGCTGGTGCGCGATCCGCGCGTATCGCTCATCGCGTTCACCGGGTCAAAGGCGGTCGGGCTCGACATCATCAAGGCGTCGGGGGTGACGCCAGATCAGCAGATGCACGTCAAGAAGGTGGTCTGCGAGATGGGCGGGAAGAACGCGATCATCGTGGATACGTCCGCAGACCTCGACGAAGCGGTGCTCGGCGTGCGCTACAGCGCGTTCGGGTTCCAGGGGCAGAAATGCAGCGCGTGCTCGCGGGTGATCGTCGTGGACCCGCAGGGCCCGGACGGCCCACAAATGAAACTGTTCACGCAGCGTCTCGTCGAGGCAACCCGCGCGCTGATCGTCGGCTCGCCGCTCGAAGCGGGCACGGATGTCGGCCCGGTGATCGACCGGGGGTCGTTCGACAAGATCCATTCGTACATCAAGACAGGGAGCGAGCAGTCGCGCCTCCTGCTGGGCGATGCCGATTTCCCGAATGTCGCGCAGCTCAACGCGCACCCGCCCGAGGGAGTGCACCCGGCGTGGTACGTCGCGCCGCATATTTTCGGAGGGGTTTTGCCTGATCACGCGGTCGCGCGGGAGGAGATCTTCGGGCCTGTGCTCGCAGTGCTGCACGCGGGCACGTTCGACGAGGCGCTCACAATCGCCAACGATTCGCCGTACAAGCTGACGGGGGGCGTGTTCTCCCGGATGCCGAGCCACCTGGAGCGGGCGAAGCGGGACTTCCGCGTGGGCAACCTGTACCTCAACCGGGCATGCACCGGGGCGCTGGTCGCGCGCCAGCCATTCGGCGGGTTCGGGATGAGCGGCGTTGGATCCAAGGCGGGCGGGCGGGATTACCTGCTGCAGTTCGTCGAGCCCCGAGCCTGCTGCGAGAACACGATGCGCAGGGGATTTGCGCCGGAGCTTTGAATCAGCTTTCCCTCGGCATGACGATCCACAGCACGATGTAGACAATCGTGCCGGGGAAGGCGACGGACAACACGGAGATGAAGAAGTACAGAATCCGCACGAGTACCGGATCCCATCCGAGGTAGTTGGCGATGCCGCCGCAGACGCCGGCGATGACTCCGTTACTGGAACGCGTTAGACGTTTATCGCTCATGGAGATGAGCATAGCAGCATGCGCGGTTCGGGACGTGTCCTATCGATGAGCGATCGGGTCACGCGGCGACGACGGCCTCGTCGAGGGATTCGGCGAACGCGCGCCCGAGTTCGGTGAGGAGGCGCACCGGCGATGGCGCGAGGTTCTCGCGGACGTGCCCGGATTGGACGAGCTGGCGGTCCTGCGCGGGCCAGGTGTCGCCGAACGCGATCCAGAGCTGGTGGCGGTAGCGGTGGACGTCGCGCTGGGCGAGGAGCACGAGCGCGATGCGGAGGTGTCCGCGCTGGAGCGGTGTGAGTTGGTGCATGTTGCTTGAGCCTCCCGGGAACAGATGGTGCGCGTGCATACCCGCCGAACGAGCGGGAACTGCGGGGCTTGCACTACATCATGACTCCCAGCCGCCGAGCGGCACGCGCATCGCCCGCCATGTATTGATTGGGATTCCGGTTGCTCGGATTGCTTGGTTGGTGCAGGCCCGATATCGGTTTGTGCCCCTTCGCAGAGCCCGTGCGGCGGGATCGGGTGTGCGATTTGGAGAATCATGCTCGCTTCTCGGATGGAAGCTGGTTCTAATGGGATTGTGTCCAGAGAGGCGCCGAGGCGGGGAGCTTCGCGCCAGAAACGAATCAGTCGAGACGAGAGGTCCGCTTTCGTCCGGGAGAGCCAGCATGTCGAAGTTCGGATGCCACTGTCTGCGCGCGTTTGTCGCGGTTGTCCTTGTCAGCACTCTGGTGATGCCGGCCCGGGCGGGCGCTGTCGAACCGGTCGATCTGGATCGCGTGCTGCAATCCGTGAAGGATGACATCGGGCTGGTTGATGCGAGTCTGATTAGGATCGACGTGCCGCAGGGCAGGGCGGTAGTCGAAAACGTGCGGGTGGATATCGAGCTGGACGGCGTGGATCTCACGCTCGAGTTGTGGCACCACTCGGTGCGGTCCGACAAGTTCCGGGTGCGGGAACAGGCCGCGAAAAACGCGTGGCAGGTGTTGGACGCCGGGGCGGTGCGGACGGTGCGCGGGCGTGTGGTGGAGATCGAGGGGGCGCGGGTCGCGGGGTCGATCACGCGGGGCGGGATCATCGCGGTGGTCGATGCACCGGACTTCGGCGAGTACTGGATCGAGCCGGTCGCGCAGGGTTTGCGTGGCGGGGATGACACGCTGCACGTTGTGTACCGCGAGCAGGATGTGATCGGGGATGGTGGGATCTGCGGGGTGGTTGCGCACGAGGCGCCGAATCACGATGCGCACGAGCACGAGGATGCGTCGCGCGGGACCAACTGCGGCAATCAGGTGTGTGTAGTGGAGATCGCGTGTGATACGGACGTGGAGTTCATCACCCTGCTGGGCGGGTTGAGTAATGCGCAGGCCCGGATCGAGGACATCATGAACCTCGTGAGCTGGCAGTACGAGCCTCAGGTGGGCATCACCTACGAGATCACGGACATCCTGCTGCGGGCGGTCGAATCCGATCCGTACACACAGACCGACCCGGGCTCGCTCCTTTCTGAGTTCCGCTCCGAGTGGAACTCGAACCAGGGCGGGGTGCAGCGCGATGTGGCGCACCTGTTTACGGGCAAGGAGGTCGACGGCAACGTCATCGGCATCGCGTGGCTCAGCGTGATCTGCACGAGTTCTGGGTACGGGCTGTCGCAGACGCCCTACAGCGGGTCGTTTTCCTGCAAATCTTCGCTCGTGGCGCACGAGCTGGGGCACAACTGGAGCGCACCGCATTGTGATTGCCCCGCGAACACAATGAACCCGAGCAACACATGTTTCCGGATTTTTACGAGCGGGACGCGAGCGACCATTATCAACCACCGAGACTCGCGCGGTTGCCTGCACGGCGGGACACTCCCGCCCCCGGATACCTTCTCGTTGTTGATCCCGACGGACGGGCGCGGCAATGTGGGCTCCACCCCGACGCTGCAGTGGCAGGAAGCGGTTCGCGCGACGGGGTACCACCTGCTCGTAGACGACAACGCTGATTTTTCGAGCCCGGAGGTTGATCAGCTCACACCGGATCGGATCGTCTCGCTCTCCGGGCTGCACCCCACGAGGCTCTACTACTGGAAGGTCACCGCGAACGGGATCGGCGGCTCCACGCCGGGCGGTGAGACGTTCTGCTTCTTCACCGGGAGCCTGCTTGGGCGGACGATGTACGTCGATGTCGATGCGCCCGCGGGCGGCTCCGGGCTCACTTGGGTGTCTGCTTTAGATGGATTATCCAAGGCGCAGGAAATCGGGCGGTGTGTCGGGCCGACGCGCATCTTCGAGATCAAGGTTGCCGAGGGGACGTACACGCCTACGGCTTCTGCGGGCTTCGAGCTGGCTACCGGCATCGCGCTGCTCGGCGGGTACCCGGGTATCGATGCGCCGGATCCCGACGCGCGGGACAGCGCAGCACACACGACGGTGCTGTCCGGCGGGGTGGGTGTGGATCATGTTGTGTCATCGAATGATGATGACGCAGCCACGGTTATTGATGGCTTCACGATCGAGAACGGAAGCGCTCAGGACGGGTTAGGCGGCGGCGGCATCCTGATGAACAATAGCCAGGCGACGGTTTCGAACTGCATCATCCGATCCTGTGATTCGACGAGCGGCGGTGGTGGCGCGGCGCGGGTGAACGCCGGGTCGCCAGCGTTCGTGAATTGCCTGATCCAGGGGTGCGATGCGCCCAACGGGGCGGCGGTGTACACGGATGCGCCCATGACGATGACCAACTGCACCGTCATCGATACCACGTCCACGGGTGGCGGCGCTGTTGCGCTGGATCCGGGCGGTTCGCCGGGGAGCGTGGATATTGTCAACACGGTGTTCCACGCGAATACGCCGAGCAGCATCGACGCGCCGGGCGGCTCGCTGACGGCGGATGTGACCTACTCGTATGTCCCCGAGGGGTACGTGGGGACAGGGAATAGCTCCTTGCCCGCGCAGGCGAATTTCGATGACGAGTTCGGGCCTGATCTGACCGCCTCGACTGGCGACGAGGATCTCACCCCCGCGCAGGGTTCGGCGCTGATCGATTCTGGCGATTCGTCGGCGGCGGCACTTATTGGGATTACTGAAGACCTCGGCGGCGGCGTTCGCGTGATCGATGCGACAAACTACGCGGACGGGGGCGCCGGGTTTGTTGACATGGGCGCGTACGAAGCGCCGGCGGGTACACCCGCGGGTGCCGCGTGCGAGGGAGATGCGAACGGCGACAACGTGATCGATGTGAACGACATCAGCTACGTTCTGTTCCGTCTTGGCGGTCCTGCGCCCGATGGTGATGCGAACGGCGACGGCACGATCGATGTGAACGATCTCTCGTATGTGCTGTTCCG
>JAJDDG010000092.1 GCA_029260435.1 Phycisphaerales bacterium
TTGGTGCTCGCGGGGTTCGCGGTGACGATGGGCGTTGCGCGGCTTGGGTCTACGGGCAAGGATCCCCGAGGCGGAACAGCACATAGCTGATGTTGTTCGGGTGGCAGATGCCGGGGGAGTGTCAAAGATTTCGTGAAGCTAACGATGGTCGTCTGGGGTGATCCTACTATCTGGCTGGTGCTCGGCGAGTACGAACTGGCCCACCAGGCGCTGGAGTGTCTCGGCTCGCTCCGCCAGGCGGGCGCCGGCTTCGGCGGCCTGCGCTGATCCCTTGCTGGTCTGGCGGGTCACCTGTGCGATCAACTCGATGCTGCTTGACACTTCCGTGCTTGCGGCCGCCTGCTCTTTCGATGCTGCTGCGATCGATCGCACCATGGTCGAGACATCCTGCGCGGAGGAAACGATTTGGGCCAGCGACTGCCCGGCGGATTCGGCGCGTTGTACGCCGGTCTGTACCTGTTCGTTTCCGGATGCCATCCGTGTGACAGCCTGTTGCGTATCGACCTGGATTGCCTGGATGGACTCGCCGATTCCCGTGGTGGCTTGTGTCGTGCGGTCGGCGAGTTTGCGCACCTCATCGGCGACGACCGCGAATCCTCTACCGTATTCTCCTGCACGTGCGGCTTCGATCGCCGCATTCAGCGCGAGCAGGTTTGTCTGGTCTGCGATGTCGTTGATGACGGCGATCACTTCTCCGATCTGTTCGCCGCGTATGCCCAACTGCGAAACCGATTCGGACGACGCGCTGACCGCGTTCCGGATGGCGGTCATCCCGTTGATCGTTTCCTGGACCACCCGCCCGCCTTCCTGTGCTGTCGCGCCCGAGTTGTCGGCGGAACTGGCGGCGTCTGCGGACATAATCGCGACGTTGTTGATCGAGGCGGACATTTCCTCGGCTGCCGAGGAGACCTTCATAATCTGCTGGGATTGTTCGTCTGTTCCGGCGGCGATCCCGGTGCAGAACCCCTGGATTTCCTGTGTTGCGTTGGCCACATCTCTGGAAGCTTTTGATACTTCCGTGACGACATCGTGGATGCGTTTGACGAACATGTTGAACCATTGAGAGAGCTGGCCCAGTTCGTCGTCTCGGGAAACGTCGAGTTGCTGCGTCAGATCCGCTTCGCCGACCGCGATATCTCTCACGCGTTCGGTGATATACCCGATCGGGCGGGTGACCCAGCGACGGACGAGCCAGTTGCTGAGGATTAGTACGCCGATGACCCACGCGCCCATCGTGAACATACCGGCACTTGCGATACCGGTTGCTTCTTCGAGATCAACCTCGACCGCGACCGCGCCCATGAGATCGTTGAGTTGGAAGACGTGCCCCTGCTCGACTCCATCTGTTGATCGCATCGCGATGATATCTGTGCGCTGCTCGAGCGTGTTGTGGCAGTTGACACAGGCCATGCCGGCCGCGACATCTGCGCTCACATATCGCAGCGTATGGCGACCGTTTACATCGGCGTATTCCCAGTATGGTTCCCACTGGGTGAATGGGTTGTTGGCACTGAGCTGACCCGCTTTCCGGGCGGCGTGTTCCTGCGCGATCAGGTCATCGAAGGCGCGCTGGTAGAACGGGTCGTCGAGCGCGTTTGCTTTGTTGATGTTCCACCGGGAGATCAACTGGTATCGATACTCATCCTGGGACGAGCTGATATCCGCGGCGACATTCATCACGAAGGTGGCCGGGAGCGGCACATGCGAAGAACCCTGCGTGTACCCCTCTTGCGAGGCGAAGTCGGTGCCCTTGAGCTTGGTGACAACCGACTGCACATAGTGCTTGCGATCGGTGATCACCTGTGTCGCGACGGTCTGCGCCAGCTTCCGGGCCTGGAGCCCGATGATTTGTTTGTTTGACCGCATGGTGTTGAACATCGTCAGCGCGATGAGAAAGACCACCGGCACGGTGACCAGAACGATGAGGCGGGTCTGGATGCTGTTGAGTTTCATGGGGGATCCTGACGTGTCAGATCTGACAGGCTATGTACAAACACCAGTATCGAACAGGTGGATCTGTGTATTCACGTTTTGTGAATCGAAATATTCCGATTGCCTCAGCCGATGAGAAACAGACTTTGCTGTGAGTCAATGAGAGGGGGTCTGATTACGCTCGGCGCGTGAGCTTGGTGGCAACGATCGCGCACAAGCCACCTGATCCGGGTGTATGGCGGGAAGAGTTATGGTTTGCGTGGTTGTCGGTTTCGGATTGACGATGGGCGTTGCGCGGCTCGGATCTACGGGCAGGAAATCCCCAACCTAAACAGCACATAGCTGATGTCGTTGACATCGACGGCGCTGCCGATATTTCATTGACGGACGGATTACGGACAGGGGGTGCCGTTGCAAGTCGGCAGGGTGTTGCCGAGACGGAAGAGAACGTGGGAGATGTCGTTCATGTCGTTGACACCGTCGCCGTTCGCGTCGCCTGGGATGCACGCGCCGCCGGGATCTCCGAGACGGAAGAGGACGAAGGAGATGTCGTTTACGTCAACGATCCCGTCCTTGTTGGCATCGCCAGCACAGAAGGAGCAGGAGGCACTGCAATCGCTGGAGCCATCATTCTGCGGGCAGAACTCGATACAGCTGTTTGCTAGGACGGGCGTCTCAACATCAACAGCGTTGAATGCGGAGGTGTCGGGGTCCTCCAGACCAACAACGGTGTCGGCGTTTGTGGGTTGAGCGCCGAGCCCGTTGAGGTCGAGGTTGCCGTAGATGAGCTTGATGCACATCGTGTCGCCGTTGAGGTGGATCTGGAAATCATTGTCGCCGATTGCGCCAGCGGCATCAAACACGCCGACGTTGCGCCATTCGAAGACGGCGTTGTTGGTGAGCGAGTCGATCGCAACCCAGATCTCACCAGCGCCGGTGCCCGGATCGAGGTCGGTCCAGAGGGCCGCGATCATGTCGTTGGGTGTGGCGGCATTCGGGATCGCATCGGGGGAAGGATCGATCGTGACCGGATCGGTGAATGTCAGGTAGCCGTTGGAGGTCATGGCGACGCTCTGTTTGAGTTCGCCGAAGAAAACGTAGATGAAGTTGAGGTTGAAGAACTGGGCGTCTTCGTCGGTCAGCACGATGAGCTGCGAGAGCGGGGTGCCTGCGATGGTGGCGTAGACATCGGCGCAGGAGTTCTCCGTGTAGGTGAACACACCGCAGGAGGTGTTGTCGCCGAGGTAGGTGAAGCCGCCGCCGAGCGAGGCGCAGGTGGCCGCGTCGGTGGTAAAACAACCTCCGGAGGTGCCATCACAGTTATTGAAGATTTCGCTACAGCAGGCGCCGAGGGTAGTGTTATCGCGATAGTCATTCACCGGCTGCCCAGCGGCACCACTCGATGCAAGGCCTACAGTGAATCCGATCACGAGGGAGATGGTTATTGGATGGGTCTTCGTGATCATCGAGAATACCTCATTTTTCATCGGAGTTGCTGACCAATCGCAGTATGGCCGCCGACAGCCCTCTCGAAAAGCAGACTTGTTTCATACAACTCACGGACAGGGGTTCCCGAGGCGGAACAGCACGTAGCTGATGTCGTTGACATCGATCATGCCATCACCGTTCACGTCGCCATTGGGGAGAAGGCCGCCGAGACGGAAGAGGACGTAAGAGATGTCGTTGACATCCACTACGTTGTCCCCGTTGGCGTCCCCATCGCAGCGGGGGCCTGCCGCGCAGTCGGGGTTGCCAGGCGGGTCGCACGCGAAGCCGCGGATAAAGTTTAACTCGTAGCTTCCGCGACTGAAGAAGCCGTGGACAAAGACATAGTAGTTCCGCCCGTTCTCGGTGCAGAACGTGACCTCGGACAACAGGCCACAGAAGTTATCGTTGTTGCCGGTGATGCACACAAGCCCCGAGTCGCAGGTGCCGCAGTACACATTGATCTGCGAATCGAAGTCGGGATCCCCTGGTGTGAGGAGGCAGGTGGTTACCGTGTGTTCGTTGCCATCTCCGACGAGGAGATACCAGAGGCCGGGAGAGTTGCCGTTGACGGTGCCGCCGCAGGCGACGGCGAATGGATCGAGGTTATCGCATGTGGTGTCTTGGCCTAGGAATGTGGCCGTCCCGATGAAGCTGAACACGATATTCGCCGCGTTCAAGCAATCATCGTTCGGCGGTGCCGGGACGTTCTCGCAGGTGATGGTGAAGTGGATCTCGCCGATGTTCTGGTTGTCGGTGGAGCCGACCATGATGTAGAGCGTCTCGCCCGGGGTGAGCCCGGAAAGACAGGTCCAAGGGTCGTTGCCGCAGTCGTTGTCGGAGCAGGCGAGCTCGGTGAGCGGGACGAGTCCGGCGGCGCCGCTCGCGCCGAGCTCCGCGCAGATGTCGGCGTGGTCGTTCTCGCGATACACCGCGAACGCCGCGTCCCACCCGTCGTTGAAGCCCTGGCACATCTCGATCTTGATCCTTGAGCTGGTGGGTTGCACGGTGTACCAAGTCGTGAAGTACAGGAAATCAGCGCCGGCGCCGCCGGATAGGCAGGAGATCGGCGGGTCGTTGAGCGAGTCAATGTTGGGGTTTGCCAGGAGCGGGCAGAAGTTTGTTTCGGCATCGCAGGCGAGGGCGATAGGGTTCGCGCAGGTTTCGTTGGTAGGCGGGGCTGAGAGTGAAGCGTCGAGGCAGGGGAAGATCGGATTCGGAATGAACGCTTGGAAATCGACAATCCAGTCGAAGTCGCCCGGGAGTAAGGAACAGAACCCGTAGACGTCGTCCGCCGGGTTGTTGTCGAAGATGATGAAGCCGTCGCCAGCGCCGCCTTTGCCTGCGGCCCAGCGCCACGTGCAATCGGCGAGAGCCGGGTTGGCGTTGACGGTGGGATCCCAGCAGATACCGAACCAGTAGCAGGTTGCTGGTTCCATGACCGGCGCGCCAGTGAATGTCAGGTGGTGCGTCTCGATCGGGCGCCCGCCCGGCGTGTTGTCGTAGGTCTCGCCGAACTGGAAGCGCTGCATTGTCAGATTGCTCAGCGGGGGATCGGTGGACGCGGCGTAGATCGGGGCGCCGGTGGGCATACCCAAGGCGTCTACTCCGAAGAGCTTGAAGGACCACCCGACGAGCGCGTCGGCATCGATACCGATGCCGGTGCAGATATCGGCTGGGAACGAGCTGAACGAGACGCGGTAGTCGCCGCGGACGCACATGGTGTTCAATGTCACGTGGAACACCGGGATGATGTTATCGATGGGGTTGAAGACGCCGCACGAAGCAAAGCCGACGAACGCGGGCCCGTTGATCAGGTCCTGCTGGGTCGCACCCGCGGGGCACGCGAAGGGTGCTGTGCCGCGCTGGGTGTCGATTGTGTCCGTTCTGTCGAGGAGTGCCTCGGCGGAGACGCGGGCGTGATCCTTCTTCATGATTTCGACAGGATGATGGAGAGCGCTCGTCACGCCGAACTGCGCATCGGCTGCGGTTGAGCATAGGGCAAGAAGACAGGCGGCCCGGAGGATGTGGGTGTTGGTGCGGGCTGGTGGGATGGTCGGTGTGCGATGCATGGTGTCGTGCTCCGGCAATTCGACTCACACGATACCGATGTTGTATCACGAAACCGCTGATAATCAACGGAATCGGCAATTGAATAAAGCAATGGTTTTCCCTGGGGTGTTATCTGCCGGCGGTGAAGAATGTTTTGAGTGAGTCGTAGATTTCTTCTTTGGTGTTCACGCGGCTTGTGATAAGCGGCTGGTCATCGTCTGCGCCGGTGGCTTTGTCGGCGCCGGGGAAGGCGTCGTGCAGGACGTGGATGAAGTTGCCCGAACCATATGCGCTGGCGACCTGGCAGTAGCCGAACATGTTGCATGCCGGCAGGAGTTTGTCGCGGAGCAGGTCGCAGCAGAGTCGGTTGTCGGCGTCTGATGAGTTGTCGCCGTCGGAGAAGTGGAAGATGTATGTGTTCCACTCGCTCGGCGGGTAGTGCTGGGCGACGGTTTCTGCTGCGAGGTTGAAGGCGGAGGAGATGCGGGTGCCGCCGTCTTCGCGGATGGCGAAGAAGGTGTCTTTGTCTACTTCCTTTGCGCCGACATCGTGGACGATGTAGCGGGAACTGATGCCCTCGTAATTTCTGCGGAGCCAGGTATCGATCCAGAAGGCTTCGAGGCGGACGAGTTCTTTCTGCTGCGCACCCATCGAGCCGGAGACATCCATCATGTAGATGATGGCGGCGTTGTTCTGGGGCTTGCGGACCTCGCTCCACGAGCGGAAGCGCATGTCGCGTTTGATGGGGATGATGACGGGGTCGCTCTCGTCGTACGCGCCGAGCATGACCTGGCGTTTGAGCGCTTCGCGGTAGGTGCGCTTGAAGTGGCGGAGCGAGGCGGGGCCGGTCTGGCGGATGCCGGTGTACTTGTCGCGGATGGATGTGAGCTGGGCGTTGCCGCGGGGTTGGATGCGGGGGAGCTGGAGTTCCTCGGCGAGGATGTCGGCGAGTTCTTCGAGGGAGACATCGACCTCCATGATGTGGTGGCCGGGTTCGTTGCCGCCCATGCCTCCATTGCCCTTGCCTTGATCGCCTTCCCCCGGCTCGCCCATGCCGACGCCAGCGGAGTTGTCGCCGTATCTAAAGGTAGGGATATCGATGTCGTGGACGGGTACGGAGACGATTCCGCGTCCTTCGCGGGCGATGAGCTCGCGGCGGGTGAGGAACTTGCGGAGGTCGTCGCGGATCTTGCCCTTGACGATCTGGCGGAAGCGCTGGTGGTCTTGTTCGATTCTGGCGACCATGGATCTCGCGGTGTTTGGGGAGAATGGACGGGGGAAGGTGTATCTGGGAGTATCGGCGGGGTGGGGGCGAGTCTGAGGCGAAGCAGGATGAGCGAGCAAGGATCGGCTGGAGGCGGCGCGAAGGGGGAGGGTGGTCTGGGTGGGCCGGGGCTTGGGGTGGCGATGGAGTTTGGGGCTGCGGTGGTGGGTTTTGCGTTGGTGGGGCTTCTGTTGGACAAGTGGTTGGGGACGATGCCGGTGTGGACGCTGGTGCTGACGTCGGTGGGGGTTATCGGGGGTGGGTACAACTTCATACGGCAGGCGTTGGCGATTAATAAGAGGCTTGCGGAGGCGTACAAGCGGGAGCACGGGGGCAAAAGCGGGGCGGCGGGGGTGGATGGGGCATCGGCGAAGGGGATGTTCGAGCGGCGGATTGTTGAGATAGAAGAGGATGACGATGACGACAGATTCAGCGGAGAAGAAGGATGGGGCGGGGACAAGCGGGACGACGAGCCGGGGGGATTCCGCAAGTGGTGAGGCGGGGGAGAGCAAGATTGCGAAGGCGGGGCGGGTGGAGTTTGCGTTGCCTTGCGGGAAGCTTTTTGGGGTGGTGATCGCGTCTGCGGTGGTTGTGGGGGGGGTGGCGGCGGGGTTCAGCGCGACGCTGTGGACGACGGGGCTGTGGGGGGTGATTCTGGGGGCGGTTTCGACGGCGGTCGGGAGCGGGATCGGGGTGGCTTCGATCAAGCCCTGGGCCCCACGGGAGGGTCGGAAGTGGGGGCTTGCGATGCTGCGGGCGAACGGGATCGGGTTGTTGGCGACGCTGGTCGTGGGAGGATTGCTATACTCCGCGACCCCTATAAACGCGGGCGCCATGGGGCTGTCCGTGCCTCTGGTGTTCATCGCGACGTGGGTTAGTGTCGCGAAGGTTCTGGAGGGGGTCTTTCGGGATCGTGGGCTGGCGGGATAGCTGGTCTGGAGCGCGTTGATTCACGGTTGATGCTGTGCAAGGCGCTGCAAGGTAAGGAAGAACGGATGCTCATCTCTCTGGTGCTTGGCGCCGGTGACAACCCGCTTGGACACGTGCTTGATCGCCCGCTGATCGGCGATTGGTTCTCGATGAACACGCTGACGATGTTGCTCGTTGTCGGGCTCATGCTGTTTGTGTTTGTTCGCGTCGCGGAGAAGATCGGGACGGGTCCGGAGAGCGAGGGCAACGAGCGGTACGTGACGAAGGGTCGTCTCGCGCAGCTGCTCGAGGTGATCATTCTTTATCTGCGGGACACGGTGATCCGTCCGCAGCTTGGTCACAACGCGGACAAGTTCACGCCGTTTCTGCTGACACTGTTTTTCTTTGTGCTGTTCAACAACATGATCGGGCTGATCCCGTTGCTTGATGTGCAGCACCTGTTCGGTGCGTTGTTCCTGGATAATGCACACTTTGCGGTTATTGGTGGGACGCCGACTGGTCGGCTGGCGGTGACGCTCGCGCTCGCGAGCGTGGCGTTTATTCTCTGGCACATCAACGGTCTCCGCGAGAACGGGATCAAGGGTTGGGCGGCGCACTTCCTGGGCGGGGCTCCGTGGTACCTGGCGCCGATCATGCTGCCGGTGGAGATCATGGGGACGTTTGTGAAGCCGTTCGCCCTTGCGCTGCGTCTGTTTGCGAACATGACGGCGGGGCATGTGCTGCTTGCGGTGATCATCGGGTTTGTGGCGAGCTCGCTCGACGGGCTGGGTTGGGTTCTGGGGTCGCCGATCGCGCTCATCTCGATCATTGCCGGCATCGCGATTATGTTCCTTGAGACGTTTGTTGCGTTTTTACAGGCGTTTATCTTCATGTTCCTGACGACGTTGTTTATCGCGCAGATGTCGCATCATCATCATGATGAGGAGCACGGCGCGGAGGCGTACGACGAGGAGCACTCGATGGAGGATGATGCGACGGTGCCCGTGAGCGTTGTGTGAACGAGGCTGTTTAGATGACATGGACCCCGGGCGGGAAGTTCCGCGGCGGGATTGAAATAGACGATTTGGGACGGCGCCTGCGGGCGTCCATGAGAGATTAAGGAAACGAGATAGGCATGAACACGAAGAAGCTGATCGGTTACGGGATTGCTGCTGCTGGTCTGTCGCTGTTTGTTGCGAACCCCGCGATGGCTGCTGAAGGCGGCGAGGCTGCGGCAGCTGCTGGCGGCGAGGCCGTGAACTGGGGCAAGGGCATCGGCGCCGGTCTGGCTGCTGGCCTTGCGGTGCATGGCGGTGGTCAGGGTATTGGTCGTATCGGTGCTTCTGCGTGCGAGGCGATTGCTCGCCAGCCCGAGGCTGCCGGGACGATTTCGACGAACATGCTGATCGCGGCGGCGCTGGTCGAGGGTGCGACACTGTTCGCGGTTCTTGGCGGGTTCCTCGCGCTGATGGGCTGAGCGATTGGGCTTGGCTTGAACGATATCGCTGGCGGCGGGTCGGTCGGTCTGTCGTGGAGGAGAGGCCGACTGGCCCAGCTGGCGTAGTAAGTGATTCGTCTGTGTAATGAAAGGACGAGCGATGAACAGGGATACGGGGCGAATGATTGCGGCTTTGGTCGCGGCGACGACGCCGGCGGTGGCGTTTGGTGCTGCGCACGGTGGCGGCGGTGGTGATGTTGTTGCGATCAATCCGATTCAGTTTATTGCGGCGATCTTCGTGTTCATGGCGGCGTTTGGCATTCTTGCCAAGCTCGCCTGGCCCAAGATTCTCGGCGGTCTCGACGAGCGGGAGAAGAAGATCCGCGAGGAGATCTTTGCTGCGGAGGAGGCTCGGCGTCAGGCGGAGCGGGCGCAGGAGGATTACGCCAAGGAGCTGACGGGCGCTCGGGCTGAGGCGCAGCGGATGATCGAGCAGACGAAGGCTGAGCAGTCGCGGATGGCTGCGGAGCTGAAGTCGCAGGCGGAGGCTGAGATGTCGCAGATGCGGGATTCCGCGATGTCGAGCATCGAGGCTGCGAAGCGTGCGGCGCTGAACGATGTGTACACGCAGACGGCGACGATCGCGACGGCGGTTGCATCGAAGATCCTCGAGCGCGAGGTGAACGAGGCGGACCAGAAGCGGTTGGTCGAGGACACGCTGGGCGAGCTTGTGAAGCGTGAGCGTGGTGTGGCGACGAGCGTTTAGGGTTGCGGGTGATTTTTGTGAGTGAGCGGAGCACGAGATGATTCAGCAGGTTGAGACGCCGCCGGACGCAGTAGACAAGGTGTACGCGCGGAGTCTCTTTGAGGTCATAGAGGCGCGGGGTGGGCGTGAGGCGCTGGAGTCTGTTGCTGCGGAGCTTGACGATCTTGTGGAGCTCGGGCGTGCGAACCCTCGGCTGCGGGAATTTCTAGGTTCGATGATTATCGCGACGGATCGGCGAGAGAGGTCCTTGCGGGTGATCTTCGAGGGGAAGATCAGCGAGATGGTGTTGAACCTGATGCTGCTGCTCAACAGGAAGGGTCGCAGCGAGCGATTCTTCAGGGTTGCGCGGGCGTTCGACGAGATGCTGCAGGAGAAGTTCGGCCGGGTGGAGGTGGACGTGTACACGCGGTTCGCTCTGGAGAACGAGCAGCTTGAGGGCGTGCGGGATGCGGTGCAGAAGGCGCTCAACCGCGAGCCGGTGGTGTACACCTACAGGGATACATCGATGATTGGTGGGATGAAGATCCGGGTTGGGGACATGCTTCTGGACGCGAGCGTGAGCACACGGTTGCGGAAGTTGCGTGAGCGGTTGAAGGTCGAGGGCTCGGCGGAGATGCGATCGCGGTTTGAGCGCGCGGTCGAGGATTAGAGTGAACAGGTTGCCTGGGTCGGTGCGAGAGCGCCGGGCAGGGTGTTGATTGAATGGTTCCCCAGCAGCGAACTATGCAAGTTGATAGGGATAAGCGATGAAGATCAAGGCTGAAGAAATCACGAGTGTTATCAAGCAGGAGATCGAGCAGTACTCGACGGAGCTTGATGTATTGGATGTCGGGCGTGTGATCGAGGTGGGCGACGGGATCGCCCGGATCTACGGTCTGGCGAACGCGATGGCGAGCGAGATGGTTGAGTTCCAGACGTCCGAGGGGACGGTCATGGGGCAGGTGATGAACCTGGAGCTCGACACCGTTGGCGCTGTGATTTATGGCGACTATCTGTCGGTGAAGGAGGGGGACACGGTTGTTTCGACCGGGCGTCTTCTGGAGGTGCCGGTGGGCGAGGTGATGCTGGGTCGCGTGGTGAACCCGCTTGGTCAGCCGATCGATGGCGGGCCGGCGATCGAAGCCAAAGAGACGCGGTCGGTTGACATTATTGCGCCGGGGATCGCGGCGCGTCAGCCGGTGACCGAGCCGTTGCAGACGGGGATCAAGGCGGTGGACTCGATGATCCCGATCGGTCGCGGGCAGCGCGAGCTGATTATTGGCGATCGGAAGACGGGGAAGACCGCGGTTGCGCTGGACGCGATCATCAACCAGAAGAAGTACTGGGGGACGGACGAGGCGGTGGTGTGTGTGTATGTCGCGGTGGCTCAGAAGGAGTCCACTGTTGCGGGTGTTGTGGAGACGCTTCGAGAGAACGGGGCGATGGACTACACGATCGTGGTCTGCGCTTCGGCGGCGGATCCTGCGCCGATGTCGTTCCTTGCGCCGTTCTCGGGGTGCGCGATGGCGGAGCACTTCATGTGGGCCGGCAAGGACGGGAAGTTTCCCAAGCACGCGCTGGTGATCTACGACGATCTGAGCAAGCAGGCGGTGGCGTACCGCCAGTTGTCGTTGCTGCTGCGTCGTCCTCCGGGTCGCGAGGCGTACCCGGGTGACGTGTTCTACCTGCACTCTCGCTTGCTGGAACGCGCGACGAAGCTGAACGATGCGAATGGCGGCGGTTCTTTGACCGCGCTGCCGATCATCGAGACGCAGGAGGGTGATGTTTCGGCGTACATCCCGACGAACGTGATTTCGATCACGGATGGTCAGATCTATCTGGAACCTGAGTTGTTCTTCGCGGGCACGCGTCCGGCGATCAACGTGGGGATCAGTGTGTCGCGCGTGGGCGGGAACGCGCAGATCAAGGCGATGAAGCAGATCGCGGGCTCGCTGCGTCTTGACCTTGCGGCGTACCGCGAGCTTGAGGCGTTTGCGCAGCTGGGCACGGAGCTGGACAAGGCGACGCAGGCGCAGCTGGATCGCGGTGCTCGGATGGTGGAACTGCTGAAGCAGCCGCAGTATGTGCCGATGGACGTGATCGATCAGGTGATCTCGATCTACGCGGGTACGAAGGGGTATCTGGACGACATCACGAACGCGGAGGTGCCGGCGTTTGAGAAGGCGATGCTGGAGTACATGCATGGGTCGGGCAAGCCGGTGCGCGACGAGTTGGAGCAGCTCAAGAAGTTTGACGGGGATCTCGAGGACAGGCTGAAGGATGCGCTGACGAGCTTCAAGAACGAGCACTGGCAGAAGGCGTAGTTCCTGCTTCCTGCTTGAGAGACAGAAATTGTGAGCCCCCGGCCTGATTGGTCGGGGGTTTTTTGTGTGTGGTTATCGGTGGGGAGGGAGGCATGGTGTGAATCTGGGGCGTATTTTGGTCGGGTAGTTGGTGGAAAACAGAAGAATAGGTTGGCGTTTGTGCGGATGTAGGGGGTAGACTCGGGGTGTGTGCCAGGGTCTGCGGCACCGAACAACGAGGAGATGGTTATGAAGATGCGTGCGGCATTCGCTGCGGCTTGCGCTGTGGTGGTTACAGGCGTTTTGGTCGATCGCGCTCACAGTGGGTCTGAGATGATCCCGCAGCGCGAGAACAACGCGTGGCTGGTTGATCAGGCGAAGGCAGCGATCGGTGTGGAGGCTGCTCACGTTTTCCGGCTCGGGCTGCCGTTGATCGAGGGCGAACCCTTTGAGGTGACGCTGCCGATCGATGGTGAGTCGCGGTTGGTGCGGCTGCGGCCGTTCTCGGTTCGGGCGGAGGGATTCCAGATTGTTCGTGCGCTCGGGAATGGTGCGTTCGAGCAGGTTGATCCTGGTCCGGTGCGGACGTTTCGAGGAGAAGTGGTCGGGCTCAAGGGCGCGGTGGTTTCCGGTCACCTCGGTGGCGAGGGGCTGACTGCGCAGATCGTGATGCCGGATGGGACGAAGCTGGTGGTCGAGCCGCTGGTTGCGCATGTTGTTGGCGCGGGGTTCGAGGACCACACGGTGTACCGGTCGGACGAGTTGCTCGGCGAGCTGGGCTCGACGTGCGGCGTTGAGGGCGCGGTGATGGGCGAGGGGCAGTGGGCGGAGCTTGATCGGTCGATGAATCTGGATCGTGGCGTCTCGAACCTCAAGGTTGCCGAAGTAGCGTGCGACATGGATGTGGAGTGGTGGAATAAGTTTGGCTCGGATTCTGGGGCGACGACTAGGATCGAATCGATCATCAATTCGATTAACACGCAGTACGAGTCCCAGGTTGGGATCCGTCACGAGATCACGACGATCATCATTCGTTCGATCGAGCCGGATCCGTATTCCTCGACGGAGTCGGGGACGCTGCTCGGGCAGTTCCGCTCGCACTGGCTTTCGAGCATGGGCGCGTTCTCGCGGGATATGGCGCATCTGTTTTCGGGCAAGAACTTCGATGGTTCGATTATTGGTGTGGCGTGGGTTGGCGTGGTGTGCAACACCAACCTGCACTACGGCACTTCGCAATTCTTGAGTTCGTTTGGTTGTATGACGGATCTCGTGGCGCACGAGATGGGGCACAACTGGAACGCTCCGCACTGCAGTTGCCCGAGCAATACGATGAACTCCGGGCTGACCTGCGCGAACAACTTTGCGACATCCACTCGGAACACGATTATCTCGTTTAAGAATTCGCGCGGTTGCCTGAGCAACCCGCCGCCCGCGACGGCTCCCGGTGCGTTCGGGCTGCTAACGCCCGCGGTTGATGCGACGGGTGTGGCGACGTTCCAGCCTTTCTTCCAGTGGGAGACGGCGGTGGATGCGTTGAACTACCAGCTGCTTGTTGATGATGATCCGGCGTTTGGCAGCCCTGAGATTGATCAGTTGTCGAACCTGACATCGGTGACCATTCCGGGTGAACCGCTTTCGATGGCGACGCAGTATTTCTGGAAGGTGATCGCGTCGAACGCGATTGGTGATACGACGTCGTCGCCGACTTCGAGCGGGTTTATCTCCCAAGGGTTGCCGCCTTCCAATCCGCTGTTGGTGTTGCCCACTCCGGGCTCGTCCGAGACAACGACCGAGGTGTCGTTCCTCTGGACGGAGGGCGCTGGCACGGCGGAGTACCTGATCGAAGTGGATGACAATGGCGATTTTTCATCGCCGGAGATTTCGGTCGGGTCGATCCCGCCGACGGGTAGTGGGACGGTTTCGTACGACGCGGCTCCGGGCGTGCTTGTCGATGGAGATACGTACAACTGGCGCGTCACGGCGACGAATCTGATCGGCGAATCGATATCAACGCCGAGTTCTCAGTCGTTTACGGTTCAACTCACGCCGGTTTCGTGCGATGGTGATGCGAACGGCGACAATCTCGTGGACGTGAACGATATTTCGTATGTGCTGTTCAGGCTCGGCAATTCTGGTGCGCCCGGGACGGTCGATGGCGATGCGAACGCGGACGGGATAGTTGATGTGAACGACATCTCGTATGTGTTGTTCAGATTGGGGCCGTGCTAGTCGGCGTCTGCTGGCGATAGAGACATTAATCTTGGAAGGCGGCCCTCGTTTCGGCGGGGGCCGCCTTTGGTGATACTCCGGCTGTTTTGGTCGGGGTGTGCGGAACCGCGGGGATCGGGCGAGCCCGGAATATCAGTTGTTACAATCGGAGCGAGATGGGAATCGATCAAGAACAGCTCTCGGGGTATGGGGCGGGGCTGGATGGGCGCACGGTGTGCGTGACGGGCGGGGCGGGGTTTATTGGTGGGCACCTGGTTGATGCGCTGCTATCGGTTGGTGCGCGGGTGCAGGTGATCGATGATCTGTCGTGCAGCGACGGGGTGCACATCGCGGAGACGGTTGAGCGTTCGCCGGGGCGTGCGCGGTTTGTGTATGGCTCTATCTTGGAGCCTGCGGCGCTGCGGGCGGCGGTAGAGGGGGCGGAGGTCGTGTTCCATCAGGCGGCGATGTCGAGCGTGCCTCGCTCGATCGAGGAGCCGGAGCGGACACTTGAGGTGAATGTAACGGGGACGTGGCGGGTGCTGGAGGCGGCGCGGTTGGCGGGTGCGCGGCGGGTGGTGTACGCGGCGAGCAGCAGCGCGTACGGCGCGAGCGAGAAGCTGCCGAAGGTTGAAGATGATGCGGGGGATGTCGTGTCGCCTTATGCGGCGAGCAAGCTGGCGGGGGAGTGTCTGGTGCGGGCGTGGGGCAGGACGTACGGGCTGGACGGGGTGAGCCTGCGGTATTTCAATATTTTCGGGCCGCGGCAGAGTGCGGAGAGCGCGTACGCGGCGGTGATCGCGGCGTTCATGAAAAAGCTGTGCGCGCGGGAGCGCCCGGTGATTTTCGGGGACGGCTCGCAGTCGCGCGATTTTACGCATGTTGATAACGCGGTGCACGCGAACCTGCTGGCGGCGACGGCGCCGGGGCGGCTCGGCGGGGCGGTGGTGAACATCGGGACGGGGGAACGGATGACGGTGCTGGAGCTTGCGCGGGCGCTCGCGCGGATGGGCGAGCGGGAGGAGCTCGAACCGGTGTTTGAGGCGGAGCGTGCGGGGGATGTGATGCACTCGTTGGCGGATATATCGCGGGCGGAGGAATTGCTCGGGTACGGCGTGGTTCGGGGGTTCGAGTCCGGGCTTGAGGAGACGGCGGCGTGGTATTGCGGGGAGGCGGCGGGCGCTACGAACGCGGTGGGGTGAGCGATCTCGGGGCGCGGATCGGTTGCGGGGTGTACCATCGTTGGCATGGATCAGATCTTTGATTGGTTGCGGGCTTCGCGCGTGAGCATGCTGTGGCTGACGGTGCCGATGGCGATGATGTGGTCGGGCGTGACGGGCGCGGGTGGAGTGCTGGTGGTGATCGCGCACGCGCTATTGGTGGTGCTGTACCTGACGACGTTTGATGCGCGGGTGATGGGCGCCGGGCTTGAGCCGCGGGTGGCGCTGACGCGGGGTCGCGCGTCGCAGACGGTGGGATTATCGCGGGTGATCAGCGCGGTGGTGGGTGTTGGTGTGGGGCTGGTCTGCGTGCTATTGCTCTTTGAATCGAAGTGGATGGCGGGGTTGTGCGCGGCGGGTGGGGTGCTGATTGTGGTGCTGGTGGGGCGGTCGGGTCGGGCGTCGCTCGGGTGGCGGATGCGGTGGGCGGAGTTTTTGTGGGCTGGTGTTGTGGTTGTCGGGCCGATGGTGGTGATCCGGGCGAACGCGCTGAGCCTGCTGGAAAAAGAGATCGCGGAATTTGGGAACATGGTCGAGGGGTTTTCGGACACGGTTGTGATGACGCATGGGGCGGTGTGGTCGAGTGTGCTGGGCGCGGTCGGGGTTGGGGTGTATGTGCTGCTGTGTATGGCACGGGACGCGGCGATCGATACGAGCGACGGGATCAAGACGAGCGCGACGGGGTTGGGGGCGTTCTGGTCGCGTGTGGCGGTGAGTGTGTGGCTGATCGCGGGTGTGGCGGTCGCGGCGTTTATCGCGGCGAACGGGGTGCTCGGCGGGCAGAGCTGGGGGATCGTGACGGTGTTCGGGGTGACGGCGCTGGTGACACAGGGGATGGTGTGGGCGCGAGAGACCGATCGCGCGGTGGTGGTGTGGTGGTTCGGCGCGGGGTTGGTTGGATTGCTCAGCGCGGGGGCGCTGGGTTAGAAGAAGGCATCAGGGATCAGGCACCAGGCATTAAAGAGAGGAAGGCCCCCTCACCCGCGCTCGCCCTCGGTAGGGAGAGGGAGGTGGAGAAGTGGTGGAGTGGAAGAAGAGCACTGACCTGAAGACAGGTCAGTGGCACGGGCATTGGAATGCAATCGCGCTAGGCGGCTGAGCCGCGGTGGGAGGGGTTGGGCGAGACGCGTGTGGTGCGGATATCGACCTTTGAATCGGTTTTCGATTTTTCGTCGTCTTCCTCGTCCTCGTCAACCACTTCGTACTCGTATTCATCGGCGTCTTCGGGGTCGATGGGGTTGCCGTTTTCGTCGACGTATTCGTACTCGTACTCTTCTTCGTCCTCTTCTTCTTCTTCTTCGTCTACGAGTTCGGAATCGGCTTCTGGGGCTTCGTCTTCCTCTTCCTCGTCCTCTTCTTCGTCCTCGTCGATAACTTCGTATTCCTCGTCGTCATCGTCTTCTTCTAGTTCATCGGCGGGTTCTTCGTCATCTTCTTCGTCCTCTTCGGCTTCGTATTCGTCCTCGGCTTCCTCGTACTCTTCTTCTGCTTCTTCTTCTTCGACGAGTTCGGAGGCGTCTTCGGGTTCGATGGTGATGACGGCTGGCTTGGGCTCGGTGATTTGGGTCGGTGCCTGCGGATCGGGGAGCGGGGTGGATTCGATGTCGAGCGTTTCGGTCTGGTCGGGCTCTTCGGGCTGGAAGAGGGAGGGAGTGTTGTCGTCGGTGATTGGGCGCTGCGCTTCGGTTTCGCGGTCGGCGTGGAGGCGCTTCATGGCATCCCATTGCTCGATGGACATCATGACCTCGCGGGCGACCGAGCCCTTGTGCTGCCCGATGATGCCGGCGAAGCCCATGAGATCGATGAGTCTTGAGGCGCGGGTGTAGCCGATGGCGAGGCGGCGCTGGAGGAGCGAGACGGAGCCGCGCTGGGTTTCGAGGACGATCTCGACGGCGCGGTCGAAGAGCGGGTCTTCCTGTGCGCTCTGGCGCATGCGTGATTCGTGTTCTTCGGCGGTGAGGTCGGAGGCTGGTTTTCCGACCATCTCCCCGTCCTCGCCGGTTCCGTCACCGCTATACGCGTGTCCGATCTGGACGAGTGAGCGTTCGTACATCGGGGCGAGGTCGCGGACGTGGTTGACGACGCGTCGGATTTCTTTGTCATCGACGAGTGTGCCCTGTGCGCGGAGGGCGGTGGTGGATTGCGGGGTGATCATGAGCATGTCGCCCGAGCCGAGGAGGAGTTCGCCGCCCTTCTGGTCGAGGACGATGCGGGAGTCCATGCCCGAGGAGACTTTGAAGGCGACGCGGGCGGGCATGTTTGATTTGATGAGCCCGGTGACGACGTTTGCCTGTGGGCGCTGTGTTGCGAGGATGAGGTGGATGCCGACCGCGCGGGCTTTCTGGGCGATGCGGACGATCGCGGTTTCGACTTCCTTGTTTGTCATCATCATGTCGGCGAGTTCGTCGATGACGAAGACGAGGTAGGGGAGTTTCTTCGGGACGCGCGCCTCTTCGGCTTCGGAGGTGATTTGCAGCGCCTCTTTCTTCTCTTCCCAGTCGAGTTCGTTGTAGGCGATGATGTCGCGGCACCCGGCTTCGGCGAGGAGCTGGTAGCGCTCGTCCATCTTTGTGACGGCCCACTCGAGGATGGCGACTGCCTTGGGCATCTCGGTGACAACGGGGCACATGAGGTGCGGGATGTTCTTGAACTGGGAGAGCTCGACCATTTTGGGATCGACGAGGACGAGCTTGAGGTCCGATGGTTTCTGGGTGTAGAGGAAGCCCATGATGATCGCGCTCATGCAGACGGACTTGCCCGAGCCGGTGGTGCCGGCGATGAGCATGTGCGGCATTTTGGCGAGGTCCACGACGAGGGGTGCGCCGGAGGCGTCTTTGCCCAAGAAGAGGGGGATGCGCATCTTTGCGGTCTCTTCGCAGGAGGTCATGAGTTCCTTGAGGCGGACCTTTTCCTTGTATGGGTTTGGCACTTCGATGCCGATGGAGTCGGAGCCCTCGATGTTTGGCACGACGCGGATGTTGATCGCTTTGAGCGAGCGGGCGAGGTCCGATGCGATGGCGGTGACGGAGGAGACCTTGGTGCCCGGGGCGAGACGGATCTGGTAGAGGGTGATGACGGGTCCGGATTGGATGCCGACGACGTGGCCCTTGATGGAGTAGGTGCGGAGAGCGGCTTCGAGCGTGCGGGCCTGGGTGCGGACGGCCTGTTCGAGGGTTTCATTGAAGTTGGACTCGGGATCGACGAGGAGTTCGAGGGAGGGGAACTGGTAGCGGCGTTCGGCCTCTTCTTCGGATTCGCGCATGGCGCGGAGTGATTCGAGGTCGGACTCGTCTGCGGAGCGGGGCTCGTGCGCTGCGAAGCGGACGTCGAGTTTTTCGAGTTTGGTCTGGAGTTCCTGCTCGGAGTAGACCTGCGGCGCGCCGGGGAGTTCTTCGTCCTCTGCCTGCTGGTCTGGTTCGGCGGGGAGGATCTCTGGTTTGCGCGGCATTGCTCTGCGGGTTGTTACGACGGCGGTCGGGGAGGGCGGGCAGGCGTAGTCGATCGCGTTGACTGGTCTGGGTGCGCGCGAGGCGAGCGAGGCGCGGGCGGCGCGGGCGCGCTCGGAGATAATCGGCGCGAGGATGCGCGCGGGGTTGTGGATGAACCGATCGATGGCGTGGGCGGCGTAGGCGGGGAAGAGGATGAGCCAGCGGTCGAAGGCGATGGTCGCGCCGATTGCGGCGAAGAGCGCGATCCACATGAATGCGCCGAGCGCGCCGAAGCGTGAGGCGAGGGTGTCGGCGAAGAGCTGCGCAACGAGCCCGCCCGCACCTTGGGGCATAGGCGTGAAGGTTGGGGCGAGCAGGGCGTGGAGCGAAGATGCGCAGATGGAGAGGATGACGACGCCCAGCGCGCGGAGCGTTGGCTGGGTGATGGGGCCGCGGTAGGCGACGAAGACGAGTGCGCCGGCGGCGGCGAGGATGATGCACCAGACGCCGGAGCCGAGTGTGAGGTAGGTGTGGTGTGCGATGAACGCGCCGGTGGAGCCGATCCAGTTGGAGAGGTCGCCGGGGGGGTTGAGTGGTGCGACGGCGTGGCCGGGCGGGTCGGCGGGGTCGAAGGAGAGGAGGGAGGCAGTGACGAGTCCGAATACGACAAGCCCGACGAGCCAGAGGAGTCTGAGATAGGGGGAGGGCTCGGGTGCGGGATCGGGCTTGATTCGGCGCGGGCGCGCATGATCACCTTGCTTGGTCATGGGTCTCGTTATCGGCGGAATGGTTGATAGATAGGGAGAATTACGGTGGGGTGGGGTTATTGAAGGGGAGGTCCGTATATCCAGGAAATTCTTGCCGTCGGGGAGGGGTGGTGTAAACTTGGGTGTCCTTGCTTCGTGAGGACAGGAGAGTGTCCGTAGAGTTTGAGGGATAGAGATGAAGAGCGAGAGCAGGCGTCTTTGGGTGCGCGGTTGTTGTCTATACGCGGCGGTAGGGATCGGTCTGTCGGCGTGGGCGGGGCTGCCGATCGCGACGACGGATCTTGATTTCGATATGCCGGGGACGCAGCCGGCGGATATGTCGGTGCCCGGCGGGAAGCCGATTGCGAGCGCGTCGGATTGCAGGCAGTGTCACCTCGGGAATGATCGGGCGGACGAGACGCTCAAGCCCTGGCGGTGGCGCGGGTCGGTGCACTCGCACGCGGCGCGGGATCCCCTGTTTCGGGCGGCGGTGGCGATCGCGAATCAGGATGCGACGGGCGCGGGTGAGTTGTGCTTTCGGTGTCACTCGCCGAGAGGGTGGCTGGCGGGTCGGGCGCAGCTGGCGGCGGATGGTTCGGCGTTGACCGCGGCGGATATAGATGAAGGGGTGGGGTGCGATTCGTGTCACAGGATGGTGGACCGGATCGCGGATCCGGGCAACCCGATCGAGGATGCGTCGGTGCTCGCGGCGATCGCGGCGGTGCCGCCGACGTGGGGCAATGCGACATATGTGGTGGATTCGGATGATGCGAAGCGCGGTCCGTTCAATGACGTTGATCCGCCGCACTCGTGGCTGCACTCGCCGCATCATCAGACGGCGGACATCTGCGCGACATGCCACGATGTGAGCAACCCGGCGAT
Organism: Phycisphaerales bacterium; assembly: GCA_029260435.1. Lineage (GTDB taxonomy): Bacteria > Planctomycetota > Phycisphaerae > Phycisphaerales > UBA1924 > OFTM74. The sequence continues at coordinate 20,613 of JAJDDG010000092.1, forward strand.
GTCGCGGGGTGGTGGTGCGACACCGGCGTCGGGCGATACATACGCGCCGAACGGGCTGGGCGCGGAGCACCCGGATCAGGTTTCCTACAACATGTTCCCCGAGCAGCGGACGTATAGCGAGTGGCTCAACAGCGCGTACGCAACGCCGGGCGGGCTGGCGACGAGCGACGCGAGCGATCCGTACGACATGAATAATCGGTTTGGCGGGAACTCGGCGACGATCGGGAAGTGCCAGGACTGCCACATGCAGGACGAGACGGGTCAGGGGTGCTGGTCGATCTTCAATCCCCCGGTTCGGGACGATCTGCCGCAGCACGATTTCTCGGGTGGGAACCGGTTCATGCTCGAACTGGTGGAGCATGTGTTTGCCGAGGATCTGGACATTGACGCGGTATCTCAGATTGCCCGGGCGAAGCTCGACGCGGACGCGATGCTCGCGAAGGCGACGGATACATATGTCTGGCAGAGCGATTGCGATTCGGTAAATGTGCGCGTGGTCAACCAGTGCGGTCACAAGCTTCTGACGGGGTACCCGGAGGGGCGTCGGGTCTGGGTGAACGTGCGGTGGTTTGATGGGGCGGACGCGCTGGTGTCCGAGAACGGCGCGTATGACTTTGTGACCGCGGTCCTGATGACGGGGGACACGAAGGTGTACGAGACGCACATGGGTCTCGATTCGACGATGGGCGGGCCCGGGTCGCCGACAGAACTGCCCGTTGGAGATTCGTTCCACCTGGTATTGAACAATGTGATTATGGGCGATAACCGGATCCCGCCGCGTGGGTTTACGAACACGGCGTTCGAGGCAGTGCAGGCGGGGCACGCGGGGTACTCGTACGCGGATGGGCAGCACTGGGATGACTCGGTGTACGCGGTGCCGGTGGGCGCGGTGCGTGCGGAGGTAAGGGTGTATTACCAGACGGCGTCGAAGGAGTACATCGAGTTCCTGGACACGGCGAACACGACGACGACAGACGGGTCGGTGTTGGCTGCGGCGTGGGCGGCGGTGGGCAAGAGCACGCCGACTGTGATGGATAGTGTGGAGATCCTGCTTGCGGTATCGGCACCCGGCGGGGATGCGAACGGGGACGGTGTGGTGGATGTGAACGACATTTCGTATGTGCTGTTCAGGCTTGGGATGAGCGGGACGCCGAGCCTTGTTGAGGGAGATGTGAACCTCGATGGTGTGGTGGACGTGAACGACATTTCGTTTGTGCTGTTCAGGCTCGGGGATTCGTGTACCTGAATCGACGGTAGAGAACCCGATAATAAATGACCCCGCGCCGGGCTATGGTGCGGGGTTTTTTAATGGTGGGTGTATTCGAGAGCGATTGGCGTTACAGACGATAAAAAAAGTACAGATAGGTGCTTGCGTCGTCCGGATGGTGTGGCAGTGTTGGTATGTCCGGCGGTTTCCTGCCAGGGATGCGCCGGGTGGAGTCTTTGGAGTCAGTCAACACATTGCATGACGCGACGAAGCCGTGAGCCCGCAGGGTGAGCGTGCGGGTGCGCAACGGAGAGGAGAGAGCCGATGGATATTTCTTCCATAGCTCGGATGACAGGAATTGTGCTCGGTGCTGGTGCGCTGGGCGTAGCGAATGCGGACGGCGGGGTGCTGTATCAGCAGGGCAGCCCGATCCAATCTGGTCACGATGCGGTAGCGGACGCGCAGGCGGACGATTTCGTATTGGGATCATCGTCGGTGCTGACCGGGGCGACGGTGTCGATCTTCGAGCTGGACTCGAAGGGGCCGACTGCCTGGGACGGCGTGATTCAGTACTTCATCTTCGAGGAGAGCGGCGGCAAGCCGGGTACTGTTCTTGCTTCTGGTCTTGGGACCGCGGTGTCGAAGACGCCGACGGGGACGAACAGCTTCGGGTGGTTGTTCTCGGATGTGACCTTTGAGTTTGATACGACTGTTCCGCTTGCGGGCAATACATACTGGTTCGGTATGGTGCTGTCGGACAGCTTCGGCGATGGCGACAAGGTGAACTGGGCGGCGGTGCCGAGCCAGGTTGGATCGCGGTCGAAGAACAACGGCAGCGCGGCGATGCCGCACCTTGGGTGGTCGAACAATGTGTTCGACTTCGCCTTCGAGCTGCACGGGCAGGTGCCGACGCCGGGCGTTGTGACAACGCTCGGGCTGGGCGGGCTTGGGCTGGCTCGTCGTCGTCGTCGGTGAGTTGCTGAGGCTCCTATCGAGGAATAAAGAGAGAGATTCCAGCGGGCTCCGCAGATGCGGGGCCCGTTTTTATTTTTGAAGGTACGGGTGCGGCGGGGGGTATGCTGGTGCGCGTGACGAACGAGTATCCGACGATCGAGGACTTCGAGGCATTTATTGAAACGGGGAAGGCGTCGTCGCGCCTGCAGGAGCTGCTGGAGGCGGGGGACAGCGCGTGCCTCGATCAGCTTGATCGGATGCGTCGGAATAACGACTTGCTCGGCGAGCTGGTGGCGGCGGGGCCCGGCGAAGAGATGGACGAGGCGGACGCGCTGGTCGGCGAGACGATCGGCGGGTACGGGATCAAGCGGGTGATCGCGGCGGGGGGGATGGGCGTTGTATACGAGGCGCAGCAGGAACACCCGAGACGGGTTGTTGCGTTGAAGGTGATGCAGGCGGGGCTTGCATCGCGCAGCGCACTGCGCCGGTTCGAGTACGAGGCGCAGTTGCTCGCGCGGTTGCGGCATCCGGGTGTGGCGCAGGTGTACGAGGCGGGGACGCACGACGACGGGCGGGCGCGGGTGCCGTGGTTCGCGATGGAGTACATCCCCAGCGCGCTGGATCTGGTGGGATACGCGACGAAGAAGAAACTGGGCACCGATCAACGGCTTGCGCTGATGGTGCTGGTGTGCGAGGCGGTGCAGCACGGGCACCAGAAGGGGATCATTCATCGGGATCTGAAGCCGGCGAACATCCTGGTTGATACGAGCGGGCAGCCGAAGGTGATTGATTTCGGTGTTGCGCGTGCGACGGATTCGGATCTCGCGCTGACGGCGATGCAGACGAACGTGGGGCAGTTGATCGGGACGCTGCAGTACATGAGCCCGGAGCAGTGCGACGGGGATCCGCACGATCTGGATGTGCGGAGCGATGTGTACGCGCTGGGCGTGGTGCTGTACGAGTTGCTGACTGGGGAGCTGCCTTACTCGGTGAGCCAGAGGACGGTGGTGGAGAGCGCGCGGACGATCTGCGAGGAGCCGGCGCGGCGCCCTTCGACGGTGAACGCGACGCTGCGGGGTGACGTCGAGACGATCGTATTGACGGCGCTAGAGAAGGACCGGGAGCGGCGGTATCAGTCATTGGGTGAGCTGGCGGCGGATATCGGGCGGTATCTGCGCAAGGAGGCGATCCAGGCGCGTCGGGCGACGGCGGCGTATCGGGTGCGGTGCTTTGTGCGCCGGAACTGGGCGGTGGTGGCGGCGACGGTGGGGTTGATTGTTGTGTTGAGCGGGGCGCTGGTGGTGACGACGATTTCACTCGGAGAGACGAATGTTGCACTAGAGCAGGAGAAGGGGATTGCTGCTGATTTTCGGCAGCAAGAAGACATAACCAATGAGATGTTTTCGATGGAGGGAGCGAAGGGGGCAGATGGCGGGGACATCACTGTTGTGGAGGTGTTCAGGAATGCCGCCGAGAGGTTTGATGAACGCTTTTCGGGTGATATCAGCCGCGAGGCGGCGGCGCGGAGTGTGCTCGGGATGGCGTTCTTGGAGTTGGGACGGTACGAAGAAGCGGAGACGCATCTTCGCCGGGCATTGGAGATCCAGCAATTGGCAGTGGGCGAGGCTGATCCGGCGTACGCGGGGTGCCTGAGCAATATGGGGGCG
>JAJDDG010000093.1 GCA_029260435.1 Phycisphaerales bacterium
TACCAAGAGTGCCGCTGGCCCCTCCACTCCTTTGCTCTCGGCATCAGCGCGAACGAAATCCAACGCCCGTTGTAGTTTCAGGATTAATGCGCGCACGGCGGCTCGCTGGAATGATGCGGCGATGTCTGCTTTTTGCGCATCTGTCAGGTCGGTGTGGTCGCGCTGGAATTGTGCTTTTTCTCCCGGCGCGGGGGGCTTGGGGATGCCGCGGACGGCGTATAACACGGCGGTTTTCAGGCCCGAGTATGAGAAGTCGAGCGAGTCTTTTTCGAGGCGCGAGATTGGGAAGTCGATTGCGCGGTCGTTGCCTTGTTGGGCGAGCTTGTCGATCTTGGGGCCGCCCGGGTGTTCTATGCCGAGGATTGCGGCAGCTTTGTCGTAGGCTTCGCCGACGGCGTCATCGATTGTTGAGCCGAGGAGTTCGCAGTTGAGGGGCGAGGTCATATAGAAGGATGCGGTGTGGCCGCCCGAGACGACGAGCCCGAGTGCGGGGAAGACGTTTTCGATGGGGAGTTCGGCGGGGTTTGTGTCGAGGAGCCCGGCGTAGAGGTGGGCCTGGATGTGGTCGATGGTGATGAGCGGTTTTTGGAGCGACCACGCGGCGGCTTTTGCGGCGGCGAGGCCGACGAGTAGTGAGCCGATGAGGCCCGGGCGGTTGCCGACGGCGACTGCGCTGATCTGGTCCTGGGTGACGCCCGCTTCGGCGAGCGCTTTATCGATGACGGGGATGATGCGCTGGACGTGGGCGCGGGAGGCGATTTCGGGGACGACGCCGCCGAACTCGCGGTGGAGGTCGTGCTGCGATGCGATGACGTTGGACAGGACGGTGCGTCCTGCGCGGACGATGGCGCAGGCGGTTTCGTCGCAGGAGGATTCGATGGCGAGGATCAACGTCATGCGAGCATTATGACAAAAGGAGCTACAAAAATAACTGAGAACAAAAGTGCAAAAGCATAGAGAACAAAAGGAGCAACTGAGACAGTAACTCTTTTTACTTGCTGGAGTTTTTGCCTTGTCTATGCCCCCACGCGGTGCAAAGATGCTTGTGCGATTCAATGCGAGATGATTGGAGGTTCTCATGACGATGCTCATTCCGAAAACAGTGACATGCTCGCATTGCAATGCGAGCAATGAGGTAATCGAGATGGCGAGCACCAGCAGTTTCGGGCCGCCGGATCTTGATCTTCGACCGGCCGAGATGGCACGGAGCACATTGCACACGCAAGTGTATCGATGCACGGGCTGCGGATTTGCGTCGAACAATCTGGAGACAGAGGAGGATTCTGATTCTGTGGTGATGCAGAGCGTTGAGTACCAGCATTATCTCTCTTCTGGGCTCCCGGGTTTGGCCATCTCGTTCGCCTGCTGCGCGATGATCGAAGAGAAGAGGGGTGATCTGGAATCCACAGGGACACAGTGGCTCAAAGCGGCATGGGTGTGCGACGACGAGGGGATTGAGGAGGGGCGGGATTTCCGGGTGCGGGCTGCGGATGCTCTGTGCCGCTATCTCAGTAACAACGGGTCCAAGAGTGAGAACGTCGAGAATATAAGGATGGTGATTATTGATGTGCTCCGACGAGCGAGACAGTTCAAGGAAGCGGCTGACTGGTGCCACGATCTGATCGCGAAGAGTTCGGAGATGTTTCTCAAGAAGCTTGCAGAATACGAATTGACTTTGATTGAAGCGAGTGATGATGCCTGTCACCATGTACCAGATCTAACTGAAGGAGAATAGCGATGGCATTTGGAACGACGAAAATGATTCCCATGACAGATTTCGATCACGATCGGCGACGGCGGGGCAGTTTAGCTGTGGAACTTGGCTTCCCCAAGGAGATGGATACGGAATTGCCACTTCTGATGGCTTTAGCGATGCGGGGTGGAAAGATTCATTTTGCAACAGAAGGAGGTTGGCTGGAAGAAGTGCTTGCAAACACTTTCCAACTGAACCGCGCTGCTAGAGATTATTCAGATCCAGACCGATTCCGATCCAAACGCAAAAACGCATGGAGGAACCACATTCAATTTGTGCGCAACAGATTGGCCAACCAAGATCTCATTGATAGGTCGATCCCCGGCGAGTGGAAGCTGACGGAAAGCGGTTGGAAACGGGTTAGGGCGATACTCAAACTCTCGTGAGTTGCGTAATGTGAGCATCCGCATGTTGTCCAGTATGGATGACACTTTTATTCGATGCGGGGGAAGTTTCCCCCGCCCCCCCTCGGGAGATCTGTTTTCAGCCACGCTAACGCGTGGCTTTTTTGTAAGGAATGGGAGACTTCATCCTGCGGATGAAGTTGGGGTGGGGGCGGTGGTGCGAACGATGGCGCAGGCGGTTTCGTCGCAGGAGGATTCGATGGTGAGGATGAGGGGCATGGGGGGGATTCAGGCCAAGACGATTTCATTTTCCCGCCATCCCCTTGCAATCAACCCTCTCCGAAGAAAATCATCGTTCGGTTGAAGATCACGAATGTCTGGCATCCGGATTTGGTCAGGTAACGATGCACGAATATCCTCAAGACCGGCTCCAAGTTGCTTTCGCTCAAGCGCGGATGCAACTCGATTGTTAATACGAATCACTCCACCGGGAAAGATTCCCAATAAGCCAGAGTCATACGCCCGATGAAACAAGGGATTAATCGCAATACCGTTCGTTGGATCGTCTGAGCTTGTCACGTCTGCCACAGGCACTAGATGAGCGGCGTCCACCAACCTCAGCGCGATGCCAGAAATGCAGCAGCGATGACTATATGCACGCATAACAGCAGGTCGAAACTTCGCGTCTCTCAGATTTTGCATCACAGTGACGACGCGGTGTCGTCTGGCTTGAACAGACTCTGATGCGCCACTATCTATAAACGCTCGATCTTCTTCAGTGGAAATACCAACTCTATCAGGGGCCTCCGTAATTTGATCGGCGCAATCATATAAGTTATCATATTCTTGGATATACCAAAGGAGATAATCCGGATGCACTGCAACTGCCGTCTCAGTACCTTCTCTGACTTCTCTTTTCTCTGAGGCGAATCCTTTCTCTGCAGCGCGCCTTAGCGTTTGCACAGAAATCTGTAAACTCGGCGAGCCAGCTCCAAACCCCAAGTGCCGCCGAACATCCCAGAAAGCAAAGACTTCCTCCTCTGGGCTGTATCCACCCAAGGTAATCTGAATACCCGGAGGAAGCGCGAAGCGATCTACATTTGTTACTTGGATCCGTCGCTCGTCTGGCCTCCCTCTTCCACGGCCACCGGACGTCACAGTCCACAGGTATGCTTGAATAACATACTTTCGATTGCCGTCACTAATGTGGCACTCAAGCGGCCTCCTACTCCCTACTGCTTCATGAAGGACCGTTGCACCACCAAGTTCGAGCGAGGAAATAAAACGATCCGCTAGCTCTGGAAATAGGATACCGGACATTACGTACTCCCAACAGGCGCACACTTGCCATGAAGGATCGATGCAACCGCGGGAGACTCAAACAGAGGGCCGTCATGAAAGCGCAGCATGGAACCGCGTATATAGTCGATTTCCCTCTCGAAACTGATCCAACGAAGTCCTCGACTCTCTGCTACTGCGCCGGTGACATTGCTTCCACTGAACGGATCAACGACAACTGCATCTTCGTCATCGATCAGTAGATCAAAGAAAAACTCGATCAGCTTAGCCGGATAACGAGCCGGATGAGGTTTAATACCGTATTGCTTGCAAAGTCGTAGGTATAAACTGTTAGATTCGGTGTTCGCAAATGTCAAAAGATTTGGGGGGATAGCACCACCGTTGTCTTTCTGGAACTTTGTGGAGATGTCGTGACCCGATGGACGTTTCTTCGCCTTGTATCCATTCTTGATGAGGGACTTCATGCTCTCGCTGTAAGGCACCAGAACGCCTCGATTGTCTGCCTTTGGAAATTCCGTTTTCCCAAACCACCACACGGTATTCACTGCGTCTTTAACTCGAATACGGCGCACCGTCACCCATTCGGCAGGCGTTGGAAGTTTTGCCGGATTGTACCAGTAGAAATCTTGCGCCAGCTTGAACACCTTAGAGAGTGCGACAGCAACTTCAAAGTGATACATACTTCGAACAGGAGCACCCGGAATCCATGCGCCGCCGATATCCAATACGAAACTTCCCTCATCTTTTAAGATTCTGCGAATCTCATGACAAAACGGCATGAACCAATCGAGGTACCTATCGATTGGCTCATTCCCGTATTCTTTTTTCCTCGTAAGCGCGAAGGGAGGACTTGTAATAACGAGATCCACCGAGCTCGATGGCATTTTTCGTAATCCTTCGAGGGAGTCCTCTAAGAACGCCGCACCCAATTTCGTCGAGTAAAATGGCTTGGTCTTGTAAAGACCAAGATCTTTGAGCCAAGTCACACGCCTAGGTGGTTTTCCTAATGACAGCATCCACTACCTCCTTATGATCCCAATGATATAGGACTGACAAGTCTGGTGGGGCTGGCGGTGTGGGGCTGGGCTGATCGATCGTGGTTCAGGCTACGGCGAGTACCTCGGCGGCCGGCGGGAAGGGATCGGAGAAAGATGGAGTGAGAGAGAGAAGGAGTAGGTTGGGGAGCCCTCTCCTGTCGTCGTTGAAGACAACGACGACATCCTCCCCCAGTGGGGGAGGCAGGAGGGGCCGCCTTCGGTGGATCTGCGGCACGCCTTCGGCGAGTATCACGGCGGCTGGCTACTCAGGACGAATGAGAAAAAACACTGACCGGAAGACCGGTCAGTGGCACGGGGGCGGGTTCGCAGTACTGAGAGAAGACATGCTCACCCTAAGAAGTGTGAGCATGCCACCCGCCGGTCAGTGGCACGGGGGAAAGAGAAGATCCCCCTCTCTCGGTTTCGCTGCGCTCAACCACCCCGCCTGCGGCGGATCTTCGACCTCTCCCCGGCTCCGCCACGGCGGATCTTCGACTCGGGAGAGAGAGGTAGATCGTGGTTCAGCCTGCGGCTGTACCACGGCACCCGGACATGGACATGGACAGCAGCACGCCTTGTCCTGCGGATCAAGGCGCAGCACCCGGCGGCGGTAATGCGCGTGTTCATGCGACGGTGCACGCCACGTTTGTTTGAGCAGGCCGGACACTGGCGGACAAGCCGCCAGTGGCACCCGACTGAGATGATCGATCGTGGTTCACGCCTACGGCGGGTACCACGGCACCCGGACATGGAATACAGCACGCCTTGTCCTCCGGATCAAGGCGTGCCACCCGGCGGAGGGGAGAGGGTGGAGAGGCAGTGGTAGCATGGCGGGATGGTTGATACGGAGACGCTTGGGCTGTTGCGGTGTTTGGGGTGTTCGGGTGGGATTGCGCAACAGGATGAAACGACATTGCGGTGTGCGGGTCGGGGTGATGACCATGGTGATGGTGATGGGTGCGGGAAGACGTACCCGGTGGTGGAGGGGATCCCGGTGATCCTGACGGACACGGAGGACGAGGTCGGGTCGGTGATCCGGACGTTTTATGAGTCTGAATGGAAGGCGGGGGCGGACGCGGGGGATCGGGTGGTGCCGCGGGCAAGGGTGGCGCACGAGGATATGTCTGGCCTGGGGCAGCGGTACATCTACAAGAACGAGGCGCGGTTCGGGCGTGTGTTTGAGGGTATGGGGTCGAGCGGGTTGTTTCTCGATGCGGGGTGCGGCGCGCAGCCAAGGGAGGAGTTCGGGGCGGGGTTTGGGAAGCATGTGTGCGTGGATTTTTCGATCGAGGGTTTGATCGAGGCACGGCGGGTGCTGGGGGATCGGGCTTTGTGTGTGTGCGGGTCTTTGCTGGATCTGCCGTTCAAGGACGGGGTGTTTGACGGTGTGCTGGCTTCGCATGTGCTGTACCACATTGATGCGGGGCAGCAGTTTACAGCTGCGCGGGAACTCACCCGGGCGGTTGGGCGCGGCGGACGGGTGCTGGTTTTCTACGGGAATCCGGTGTCGCTCGAGCGGCGGCTCGCGGGGCTGGCGCGGCGGGTTCTGGGGAAGAAGCGGAGCGACATGCGGAGCGCGGCACGGGCGTTTTACTTCCATGCGCATCCGATCGGGGTGATGCGCGGGTATCTTGCTGATGGGTTTGGGGCGGGTGGGCTGGGCGGGGGGCGTGTGCGCGCGGTGACGCTGCGGCTGTTTGGGCGCAGGATCACGGCGCCGCTTTTTGGCGTGCCTGTGATCGGTGGGGTGTTGTATTTAGTGGTGCGGGTGGTCGAGATCGCGTTGGGGTGGATGCCCGGGTTGGCGACGTATGTTGCGTATGTTGGGGAGAAGGATTAGAGCAACACTTCCCAATGCGTAGCGATCGGGTGGAGGAGTTGTAGAAGAGGAAGGCCCCTCACCCGGTTCTGCTCTGCAGAACCACCCCGCCTACGGCGGATCTTCGACCTCTCCCCCGGCGGAGAGAGGGAGCAAGAAAAGACGTGCTCATGCTAAGAAGCGTGAGCGTGCCACCCAGAAAGAAGCACTGACCGGAAGACCGGTCAGTGGCACGGGGGCGGGTTCGCAGCACGGGGAGAAGACATGCTCGCCCTAAGAAGTGTGAGCATGCCACCCAGAACATCGGTCACTCGGTGTCGGCGGAATCGGTGCTGGTGGGGTCGGTGGAAGTGGAAGCGGTGTCGCTCTCGTTGTCGGCGTCATCATCCTCGTCGGTGATTGGTTCGACGGGGGCGTCCATGAGCCAGCGTTCGAGGGTTTCGCCGGTGATGCGGAGGGTGGTGATTTCGTTGCCATCGGCGTCGGAGATGGTGAGTGAGCCGTCGGTGAGTTCGGTGTCGTCGGGGAAGAGGTCTGTGACATCCTGATCGGCGGGGTCGCCCGTTGCTGAAGCGAGTGTGTCTATCCTGCGCTGGGAGCGCTCGAGTTCGCGGAGGAGGCGTTCGAGGCGCTGTTGTTCCACACGGAGTGCGGCGCGCTCGATGGCGCCTTCGGGTTGCTCGTTGCCTGATGGGATCCAGTCGCCGGTTTCGATCTGGTTGCGGATGGCGAGGACGGCGGCGGAGAGCTGGGGGTCAATGAGTTCGGTGAGGATCCATTCGGGGTCGTCCCAGCAGCAGACCTCGGGGAGTTCGTTGCGGATAACTTCCTCTTCGCGGCGTCGGCGGAGCATGTCGCGGGTGTTGTCGTCGGTCATGGGGACATAAAAGCCGGGGGTTGGATCGACGCCCCACTGGGCGGAGTCGTCGTGCCTTTGGATGGATCTGCCGGAGGGGAGGTAGTAGTTCTGCTCGGTGATTTTGAGTTGGCCTATGCCGTTTGGCAGGGAGTAGAGGGACTGGACGAGGCCTTTACCGAACGAGCGTTCGCCGAGGATGATGGCGCGGTCGTTATCCGCGAGTGCGCCGGAGACGATTTCGGAAGCGGAAGCTGAGGCGCCGTTGACGACGACGACCATGGGGAAGTCCGGGAGGGTTCCGGAATTGCGGGCGTAGGCATGTTCTTCGGAGGTGGTGCGGCCCTTCTGGGAGACGATTAAGCCGTCATCCAGGAAGAGGTCTGACATTTTGATTGCGGCGTCGAGCGAGCCGCCGCCGTTGAAGCGGAGGTCGAGGATTAAACCTTTGAGGCCGTCTTCGATGAGTTGCTTGCAGGCTCTTGTGAGTTCGGGGACGGTGCCCTGGGTGAACTGCGAGACGCGGACGTAGCCGATTTTGCGAGCAGGATCGATCATGAAGATCCACTGGTCGCCCTCGCGGTGGATGCCTTTGACGGTGGATGTGATGATGCGTTGGCGTTTGATGGGGAGATCGAAGCGGATGTGTCCGGGCTCGGGCGCGGGTGCGGCGAGGATCTCGGGTTCGTCTGCTTCTTCGTGGAGCTTGCCGGCTTCGAGGAATGTGTCGAGCCATTTGCGGGCTTCGTCGCGGTCGGCGAATGTTTTGGTGATTATGTTTTCGTCGATGTCGTAGGTGTGGATGATGTGTGATTCGGCGGGGACGGATGGTTTGATGGCGGCGCGGGGGCGGTCTTCGGCGGTGCCTTCGCGCTCGATGGTGACGGTGACGACGGAGCCCGGCTCGCCCGAGAGTCGGGAGATGATTTCGTTTGTGTTGAGCTGGAAGGTAGAGAGGCCGTCTACGGTAATGATGAGATCGTCTGCTTCGACGCCGGCGTGGTAGGCGGGGGAGTCGTCGAGTGGCGAGACGATGTGGAGCCAGTTGTCCTGGGTGTTGACGGAGGCGCCGATGCCGACGAAGTTGCCCCGGACGTATTTATCGAAGTCGCCGATGGCTTCTGTTGGGATAAACTCGGTGTAGGGGTCGTCGAGCGCTTCGATGAGGCCGTTGATCATGCCGTTCTGGAGTGCTTCGTAGTCGATGTCCTGGTAGTAGTGGTTTTGGATGAAGCCGTAGACATCGGTGATAGGCTTCATGTTGGCGTAGTGGGAGGCGCGTTCGGCGATGGCGAATGGGACGCGGGCGAGCAGCGCTCCGATGGCGATGACGAGGACGATGGGGGCGGCGATGCGACGCTTGCGGGTGGATGGCGTGTTCATGGCTAGGGATCGTATTCCGTGTTGGGTTTGGGTTCTCCGGTTGAGATCGGATCAATAGGGGTGTACCGTTCGGGATTGGTTGGGTTGAAGGGTGGTTTTTACAGGATTGATGGGGGTTGTGGGAGAGAGCAGGGTATATGACGGCACCAAAAGAACGCACGGATATCCAGATCCGCCACGAGTTGGCGGTGCTCGCGGCGGTTCACCTGCCGACGAGCCGGTTCGACGAGCGCGACCCGCTGGGGGAGCTGCGCGCGCTGGCGGAGACGGCGGGGACGCGGGTTGTGGGCGAGATTGTGCAGCGTCGGGACAAGCCGGAGTCGGCGACGTACATGGGCAAGGGGAAGGTGGAGGAGTTAAAGCTGCTGTGCGATGAGCTTGAGGCGGAGGTTGTGATCTTCGATCACGAACTATCGCCCAAGCAGATCGCGAATGTCGAGGAGGTGGTTGGGCGGAAGGTTCTCGATCGGAGCGAGTTGATTCTGGACATCTTCGCGAGCCGTGCGACGACGGCGCAGGCGAAGCTGAGTGTTGAGCTTGCGCAGCTGGAGTACACGTACCCGAGGCTGCGCGCGATGTGGTCGCACCTTGAGCGGATAGTGGGGACGGGTGGGATCGGCGGCGTGGGGACGCGTGGGCCGGGCGAGCAGCAGCTTGAGATCGACCGTCGGATTGTGCAGCAGAAGAAGACGCGTCTCAAGCGCGAGTTGGAGGCGATCCATGCGCGGAAGCAGCGGGAGGTCGCGGGGCGGAACCGGGAGTATTTCACGGTCGGGCTGGTCGGGTACACGAATGCGGGCAAGAGCACGCTGTTTAATGCGCTGACGGCGGGGGGTGCGCACGCGAACGATCAGTTGTTTGCGACCTTGATGACGCGGAGCAGGGAGTGGGATCTTGGGTCGGGTGAGAAGGTGATGCTGTCGGACACGGTGGGGTTTGTGCGTGATCTGCCGCACCATCTGATCGCGAGTTTCCGGTCCACGCTTGAGGAAGCGACGCACGCGGATGTGCTGATCGTGGTGCTGGATATATCGGATCCGTCGGCGGAGTTGCAGCTTGAGACTGTGGAGGGGACGCTCGGGGAAGTGTTTGCGCGGGTGCGGGAGCAGGAGGCGGATTGGAAGGAGCCCGAGGTGGTGCTTGCTCTTAATAAGGTGGACCTGCTCCGGGATAATACGGAGCTGCTGGTGTGGCAGCGGAAGCGGGAGGGCTCGGTGGCGGTGAGCTCGGTGGATATAGAAGGTGGCGGGGTTGATGCGCTGACGGAGCGGGTGCGGGATTTGGTGTGCGGCGGGGAGCGGGAGGTGGTGGTTCGGGTGGCGCTGTCGGATTCGAAGACGGTCGCGGCGCTGGAGCGGCACGGGGAAATTCTGGATCGGGCGTACGAGGGGGCGGATGTGGTGATGCGGGCTCGGATCAGGGAGCGGGTGCTGGAACGGATCCTCAATGGTGCGGTGGATGCCGAAGTCACATCCGGACTTAAGGGTCACCTGTCTGAGGGGTAAGCCAGTTTTTGCTCCGATGTCACACTTGCTGATGGGTGGGCATTTGGGGTCGTTCGGATGGGAACTGGCACTTTCTCTTCACCCAGGCGAGGGGGGTGCCGATGAATCCGGTGTCTAGAGCCACGGTTTGCATGGGTAAACAACGGGGCTGAGGTTATGTATTCGGCAGTAGACGATTGCGCCGTGGTTTTATTTGTTCCGCATCCTCGTGAGGTTTCAGGAAATCAACATGGGTAAATCTGTAATTGACCGGGTGCTGGTTTGTCCGTCGTTGCCATCGTTGCCGAGCGTGGCAATCGAGGTGCTAGAGCTGTCGCGGGATCCGAACGTGCCGATGAAGCGGATCGCGGGCGTGGTCGAGAACGACCAGGCGCTGGCGATCAAGATCCTGAAGACGGTGAACTCGAGTTACTACGGGCTGAGTCAGCCTTGTTCGACGATTATCCGTGCGATGGGGTATCTGGGGCTGAGCACGGTGAAATCGCTCGTGCTTGGGTTCAGCCTCGTGGACAGCTTCAAGGACAACGGCGCGGGCGGCTTTGACTTTGAATCGCACTGGCAGCGGGCGCTGTACGGGGCGGTGGGGTCGCGGCTGATCGCGCGACGCGCAAGCGCGAAGTGCGATCCGGACGAGGCGTTTGTGAGCGCGCTGATGCAGGATGTTGGTCAGCTTGCGATGTGCCTTGCGCTAAGCGATGCGTACACTGGTGGGTTGTCGGGGTACACGGGCGCGCAC
>JAJDDG010000094.1 GCA_029260435.1 Phycisphaerales bacterium
CTCGTCGCGCCCATCCGCTGCGCCCTCCTGAGCACCCACCGCACCGAGACCCGATCCTTGCCGATGTACTCGTGCGCCACCGCGTCGTCCGCCCACACAATCGAGAACCCCGCCGCGTGTACCCGCCGGAAGAACAGTACATCCTCCCCACCCACCAGACCCAACGCCTCGTCGAACCATGTCCGAACCTCACGAAGCACCCGCGCATCGATCAGCACGTTCCCCGTCGCCGCGCGCGTCATATTCGTTCCCGTTGCATGTCTCGACCGCCCGAAGAACCCACCCCGCACGCCCCACTCCGGCGCCTCGCCCGCAAACCGCTCCAGCACCGGGCCCGCCACAACATCCGCGCCGTACTCCTGCTTCGCGCGCACCAGCGCCGCGAGCCATCCCGGTTCAACCACCTCGTCGTCATCAACAAACACCACCGCGTCTGCCCGATCTAGCCCATCCCCAAGCGCCTCTCGCACCGCCCGGTTCCGCGCCTGCGAGATCCCCCGCCGCGCCTCGCAGTGGTACTCCACTGCCATCCACTCCGCTCCCTCAAACTCCCGAGCCGCCGTTTCCCTCGATCGACCCGCATCATTGTCCACCACCACCACCCGCATCGGCAGTTCGATCTCGCTGGGCACATCGATCCCCGCGATCGACCCCAGCACCCGCGCCACCCCCTCCGGGCGTTTATAGGTTGTGATGCACACCGCGATCCGCATCCGTTCAAAGCTCTCCAGCCCCCGCCTGCGAACCCACCATCGTCCACCACCGTACCCCTTCCGCACGGATTTGCCCGATATCGCCGATCATCCACCACTGAGCCCATGTCCGATCATCCCACCACCAACCCACAGCAGACCACGCCGCACCTCTCCGTCGTGATCCCCACCTGCAACCGCGCCGAGATCCTCTCGCGCTGCCTCGCCGCGCTCGCCGACCAGTCCCCCGCCGAGATCGAAGTCATCGTCGTGGACGACGCCTCCTCCGACGACACCCCGCAGATGATCGAGCAGTTCATCCGCAATCATCCCGATCTCGCCCTCTCCTACCTCCGAAACGACTTCCACCTCGGGGCCAACCCCTCGCGCAACCGCGGCGTTCGCATCGCACGCGCCGAGTTGGTCGCCTTCATCGATTCAGACTGCATCGTCGAGCCCCAGTGGGCCGCCGAAATCATCAAGCCATTCGATGACCCAACAATCACCGGCGTCGTCGGGCTCGTGCTCGACCCCGATCCGAAATCCATCTGGGATCTCACATTCAGAGGGACACACCGTGTCGCAGCAATAGAGGGCGATGCCAGGAGGATTGTCGCGGGCAACCTCGCCCTGCGCAAATCCATCCTCATGCAGTTTGCGCTCGATGAGGACGCCCCGCTCATCGATGCCCATGGCAACACCCTCCCCACCGATCGCGCCCTCGCCGCCTCCGGACGCGTGGACGAAGAAGGGCTCCACCTCGCGCTCAAGGCATCCGGGCTGCGCATCGTCACCGCGCCGGATGCCCGTGTCCTGCACGAGCATTACTACGACCGCCCCGCCTTCTTCCGCCAGGCGTACCGCGGCGGGCGCGCCGCCGCCAAGCTCGTCTACAAATACCGCCTCCCCCAGCGTAAAGACATGCTCCCCTTCATCCTCGCCTACGCATCGCTCCCCCTCGCGCTGATCAACATCTGGCTGCTCGCCCTCCCGCTCTTCTTCTTCGCCGGCGCACTCGCCGCGATCACCTACAACGACCTCTTCCTCAAGGGCAAATCAATCCTGCAAACCGTCATCTCGTTCCCAACCCTCCTGCTGTACTACCACCTCCGCCTGATCGGGTATGTGCAGGAGTCCATCCGCCTGCGCACAACAAAGCACAACCTCCCCCGCGCCGAGATCCCGCGCATCAACCCGGAGCGCGCCGGGTGAACGAACCAACCACGGACAACCACCAGCGCGATCCCCTCTTCGAGACGGACCACCTCCGCGATGACTTCCGCGGGCGCACCGTCCGAGGCGGCACCATCACCATCGCCGCCGAGGCGATCAAGTTCATCATCACGATGGGCTCGCTCCCCATCCTCGCCCGTCTCCTCTCGCCGGACGACTACGGGCTCATCGCGATGGTCATGGTCATCGCATCCCTCGCCACCGAGTTCACCCACATGGGGCTCTCCGCCGCGACGATCCAGCAAAAAGACATCACCCGCGAGCAGATCTCAACCCTCTTCTGGGTCAACGCGCTCATCGGCGTCGTCCTCATGGTCACCCTCGCCGCGCTCTCCCCCGTCATCGCGTGGTTCTACAAAGAACCCCAGCTCGTCAACCTCACCCTCGCGCTCTCGCTCGCGTTTCTCATCGGCGGGCTCTCCGTGCAGCACCTCGCGCTGCTCCGCCGCCAGATGAAATTCGCCTCCCTCGCGCGCATCGAGATCACCGCCGCCGTACTCGCAGTGGGGGGGGCGATCACCGCAGCTTGGCTCGGCGCGGGGTTCTGGTCCCTCGCGATCATGCACCTCTCGCGCACATTCCTCATCCTGCTCGGCGCCGCGCTCACCACCCGCTTTGTCCCTTCCAAACCAACACGAGCGACCGGCACCCGCGCCATGCTCCGCTTCGGCTTCAACCTCGCCGTGTTCAACACCCTCTCGCTCAAGGTCCGCGACTTCGACCGCCTCCTCCTGGGTCGCGTGCTCGGCTCCGGACCCACCGGGCTCTACGCCAACGCCCACTCCCTCCTGCTCATCCCCCTCTCGCGGATCAACCTCCCGCTCACACTCGTCGCCCTGCCCACCCTCTCCCGCCTGCAAGACGAGCCCGATCGCTTCCGCCTGTACTACAAGCAGGGCATCCTTATGCTCACCTCCATCACCCTCCCCCTCGTCTGCTTCGCCGCCACCTCAGCCCCACAGATCGTCACCGTCGTGCTGGGTGATCAGTGGCTCGACGCGATCCCGATCTTCATCGCCCTCGCCCCCGCCGCGCTCGCTGTCTCCCTCGAACCAGCGTCTCGCTGGATCTTTGTCTCCACCGGCAACACCGCCCGCCAGCTCCGATTCGGGCTCATCGCCGCACCATTTACGTTGCTGGGCATCGTCATCGGATTGCAGTTCGGACCGGTTAGCGTCGCCCTCGGACTGGGCATCGCGCTACTCCTGCTCCGAATCCCCGAACTCATCTACTGCTTCCGCTTCACCCCCGGGCACTGGTCCGACCCCCTCCGCGCCGCCGCCCGTCCATTCTGCGCAGCGCTCATTGCCGGCGCTCCCGTGCTCTGGTTCGCGCTCGCCCCGCCAATCGAGTTGTCACACCCCGCGATCACACTCGCTCTCCAGCTCGCCATGTTCTCGCTGATCTACGCCGCGGTATGGATCGCCCTGCCCGGCGGCAGGAACGAACTCCGCCAGGTGCTCGCCCTCGCCAAAGACCTCAAACCCGCTGGCTAACCCCTCCGCGTGCGCTCTGTACCGGTTATGACGATTGCGCCGTTTGCCAGCGCACCAACCACCTCTATCCCAGCCCTCGCCGCTTGCCCACGCGCTCACGGATCGCAAAGTACAGGTGACACATTTCCCACTTTCGCGGTGCGATGGCGCGCGACACACGCCCATCGTGCCTTCCAAACTCAGCAGACCACGCGCCCTGATGCATCTTGGGGCGCAAAAACATACGACCCGGCCTCACAGCCGGGTCGTTGTCGTGTCAATAGGGGATAGAAGATTTGAACTTCTACTAGCGGTACCAGAAACCGCCGTGCTACCATTACACCAATCCCCCTGGTGCAACTCTAATCCTACCACCCGCGCACGCCTTCGCAAGCGCACAAGGGTATCGGTGCCGGTGTCGGAATGAACCGGTTATGTATGTGGTGGTGGGGCCGGTGGGTTGGGGGGGCGGTGGTGGGGCGGAGTACGCCTGTTTAGCCGAGCCCGTTCGATCCACCCGAAAAGAACCCGGATCCGCCGTTTGTCTCCGGCCCGCGTTGCATCGGACGGGCCCGACCCGGGCGGGCCGGCGTGCCTTCCGAGCCGCCGATCAGTTCTGAATCGCCCTGAACACGACCCGAACCCTCCGGGGCTCGCGAGCCGTGTAACCGCTCGCTCCGTGCCTCGTCGATCGAGCGATCGAGCTTCCGTAGAATATTTTTGACCTGGTCATACGTCTCTTGAGAGATGCCCATCGTGCCTGTCCTCCGTGGTGCCCGTAGGCACAATCGCTATCGGCCCCTCACCACCCGCCCTCAAGCCCGCACACTGCCCGATACCCTTGTGCGCGCCGTCTGTGACGGTTGTGCCGATTGGCGTGCCACCCCGCCGCCACTACACTCGCCTCCCCGTGTGGTCAGACCGTTATCCCGGACGACGCGGCAAACCTATGCGTTGGCTCATCCTTGCACTCGTCGCGATCTGGTCCGCTCTCACAGTGGTCGGATACGCCCTCGTCCTCCCGGACACCACCCGCGACGAACCCGTCGTCAACGCCTACCTTGCGCTCGCGGCCGATCCACCCAACGACCACGTCCGCGCCGTGCTCAAAGCCTTCTCCGCCGAGTACACCAAACCAATCGCCTCACTCGCCGATCTCGATGCGCCCGAGCGCGCCCGCGCCATGCAGGCCTTCCGCCACGCATACACATCCATCACATCTACACCCCTCGAGTCGATCCCCACCCTCGTCTGGTCCACAGACGACAACCCCGCCCGCTCCGTCCAGTGCGATCTCTTCCGCAGGTGGCACCTCGCCAACTACGCCGAGCCGATCAACATCCTCCCCGACCCCTCCAACCGCGACGCAACCAAAACAATCGTCCAGTGCATCGCCGGCGCGGGTCCGGACATCATCGAGTCCTACGGCCCCTCCGAACTCCAGCAGTTCGTCGCCGCCGGCGTCGCGATGGATGTCACCGAAGAAGCGCATGCCAACGCCTTCGATACCGCCCGCGTCTTCCCGACCGCGATCGCGTCGATGGCAGCCGAAAACCAATCGGGTGAACTCAGGCAATACGCATTCCCCTGCAATCTCGGGTACACCGTCCTCTTCTTCCACCGCGACATGTTCCAGGCCGCGGGCATCCCCGAGCCAAACGCCCCGTGGAGCATCGACCAAGCTATCGAAGTCGCGAGCCAGCTCGCCGACACCGGGCGCTCCGCCGGGCAGCGCCGCGTCGGCATCATGAACCTCGGGGCATGGGATCTCGCTCTCGGCGCAGGCGGGCGTTTCTTCAACGAGAGCGCAACCTGCTGCATCTACAACTCCCCCGCAACCGTCGCAGGCTTCAAGGCATACCAGGACATGATGTACGTCCACCGCGTCATGCCAACCCCCGCCGAGGCCGCCTCCATGGCTTCCTCCGGCGGCGCCGCGATGAACGCCACCGCCGAATCCGCCTCCGCCTCCTCGCTCTTCGCCGCGAAAGTCACTGCCATGTACGTCGGCGGGCGCTGGGAATACGCTTCCCTCGCCTCGCGCAACCGCGACCGTGTCATTCGCCCCGCGCTCCAGCGCGGACTCCAAAGCGCTCAAGGCGACCGCGCCGCCGAGATGCAGGCCGCCCTCGCCGCGCTGGGCACCGAGATCCACGACCTCCTCACCCCCATGCCACAAGCGGTGCGCTCAACCATCGAATCGGTGCTCACCGCTGGCGACCGCGCAAAGCTCATCAACATCGGTGTCGCTCACGTCCCCACCATCACCGGCGAGCCCTTCTACACCGCAAACGCCCGCGTCGCGATCGCCAACCGCGCATCGCCCAACGCCAAATACGCCCTCCGCTTCCTCCGTTTTCTCGCATCCGAAAGCTACAACGAGCAGATCAACCAGACCTTCGATTCCATCTGCGCCGTCCCCGAGTTCTGCCTGGACGAAAACGGTATCTCGGGACCGCCCAACCCGATCAATGGGCTCGAGCAGTTCGACTCACCCATCTTCGTCGACGCCGTGCAACACGCCATGCCCGACGAGCTCTCCCCGTTCATCGGCCGCGCCCGCCTCGGCCTGCTCGCCGAGCAGGTCATCGAACTCCTCACATCCAACGACATCTCCCCCGCCGAAGCCGCGCGCCTCTGCGAAGACCGCATCAACAAGCAGATGCACGCAAACATCACCCGTGATGATCTCCTCCGCGCAGAGTGGGAACGCATCACAGATAAAACGTTTGACCCAGCCCGACCCTTGCGCGAACAAGTGGAAGATGGCATCAGTGACAGGGGGGCAAGCGGGTGATTGGATCAAAGAAAAAACGCGTCGCCATCGCCATGATGTTCCTGCTGCCGAATCTCATCGGCTTCCTCATCTTCACCGCGGGCCCCATCTTCTTCTCGCTGTACATGTCCCTCACCGACTGGGCCCTCACCAAGCACAACGAGTTCTCCACCGAGCCCATCCGTTTCGTGGGCATGCAGAACTACCAGCGCCTCCTCGTGGGCGATGAATCCGTCTTCTTCTGGGACTACCTGGGCAACACCATCTTCCTCATGATCGGTATCCCGATCTCCATCGCAGGCTCGCTCGCACTCGCCCTGCTGATCAACGCCAAGGCAACACCCCAGGCACCACGCATCCGAATCCGCGCAGGTGTCATCGCGCTGGTCATCGGCGCGATCGTCACATTCTTCGCGTGGCTCGCGACCACACCCGGCCCGTTGCCCGACCCCGCTTCGCCGCTTCTTGAAATGTCCGCCGAGGTCGGGCTGACAGATAAATCTCTGTTCGAGGTCGCACGCCTCCGCTCCATTTCCTTCACCCTCATCACCGCCGTCTTCTCGCTCGTCATCGCGCTCGGGCTCATTGTCGGTTCCGTTTTCTTCCGCACCGTCTACTACCTCCCCTCGCTCCTCGCCTCCGTCCCCATGTTCCTCTTCTGGAAAACCCTCTACCGCCCCCGCGGCGGGCTCATCAACGCCGTCCTCGACCCCGCCCTCGACACCATCCAGACCATCATCACGAGCACACCCCGCTTCCTCTGGTACGCACTCGGGATCGCACTCTGGACCGCCGCGATCATCTGGGCGTTCAGGCTCATGCGCTCCGGGATCAACAAGCTCGTTCACAAAGACGCCGGTGCCGCCGCATTCATCGGGCGCACCGCGCTCGTGCTCACGATGCTCATCACCGCATACGGTGTGGGTGCCGTCCTCGTGCAGGCCCCGCAGCAGTCCATGCTCCGTTCCGGGTTCACCTCGCTCGACCGTTCGCAGACACAGACAATCGCCGACTCGCTCGCCGCCGAGTTCCCAACCGCGGACACCGCCGAACTGAACCTCATCGCGCGCAACACCGACGGCTCCTCACCCGATGACGCCGCCCGCTTCTTCGCCACCGCCCTGCCCGATGATGCCCTCCCACGCACGCGCACGATCGCCCGTGCGCAAGCGAAGCCGCTCCACGACGGGCTCACCTCGGGCGACGGGCTCACCTCCCCCGAGTGGCTCCTCTCCCCGAGCTGGGCCAAGACAGCGCTCGTCGTTATGGGCATCTGGACCGCGATCGGCGGGGCAAACATGCTCCTCTACCTCGCCGGCCTCGCGAACATCCCCCCCGAGTTGTACGAAGCCGCCGACATCGACGGCGCCTCCGGGTGGCAGCGATTCGTCCACGTCACATGGCCCCAGCTCGCACCCACCACATTCTTCATCGTCGTCATGTCCGTCATCGCCGGTGTCCAAGGCGGATTCGAGCAGGCGATGGTCATGACCGAGGGCAAGGCAGACACCATCACCCTCTCCTACTACCTCTACAACATCGGCTTCTCCGACCGCTTCGAACTCGGGCTCGCCTGCGCCATCGCCTGGGTCATGTTCGCGATGATCTTCGTGCTCACCATCTTTAACTTCCGCGTAGGAAATCAACTCACAAACGACTGATGCCAAACCCGCCCACACCAACCCGCGTCAAGCCTTCGACTCTCGCCAAAACCCTGGGCCGCGCGGTGATCGTCGCGCTGCTTGTGCTTCTCGCGCTCACGTTCATCTTCCCCTTCGTCTGGCAGATCCTCATCTCGCTCTCCGCCCTCACCGATGTAGACCTGCTCACCCAGACCGGCTTCCCGCCCGCCCTCCAACCCGAAAACTTCATCACCATCTTCCAGCGAGTAGACCTCGCTCGCTACTTCTTCAACTCCTTCTTCATCGCCGGGTGGGTCACCATCCTCCAGGTCATCACCTGCTCCATGGCAGCCTACGCCTTCTCACGCATCCAGTGGCCCGGGCGCGACAAAGTCTTCCTGCTCTACCTCGCAACACTCATGGTCCCCGCCGTCGTCCTCATGGTCCCCAACTTCGTCGTCGTCCTGAAGCTCGGCATGTTCGACGACTACTCCGGGCTCATCCTCCCCTCCGCATTCAGCGCCTACGGCACCTTTCTCCTCCGCCAGTTCATGCTCACCGTCCCATCGTCGTTGGACGAAGCAGCAGCGATCGACGGCGCTTCCCACTGGCGCATCTTTACAACAATCATGCTCCCCCTCGCCCGCCCCGGCATCATCGTCATGGCGATCTTCGCGTTCCTCTTCAACTACAACTCCTTCTTCTGGCCCCTCATCATTACCAAGACCGCAAACCTCCGAGTCCTCCCCGTCGGGCTCCTCCAGTTCGAATCGTCCTACGGGCAGGAAACCCCGCTGATCATGGCTGGCTCCCTCCTCGCCATGCTCCCGCCAATCATCATCTTCCTCGTCCTCCAGAAGTACCTCGTCAAGGGCATCCAACTCGGCGCCGTAAAAGGCTAAGCGACCCACGAAAGCACACATGGCCCAAGTCACTCTCAAAAACGTCGCCAAGGTCTACGACAAAAAAATCCGCGCCGTCGAAGATGTCAACATCCAGATCACCGACGGCGAATTCCTCGTCTTTGTCGGCCCCTCCGGGTGCGGCAAGTCCACCACCCTCCGTATGATCGCCGGGCTCGAAGAGATCTCCGAGGGCACCATCTCTATCGGCGACCACGTCGTGAACGATGTCCACCCCAAAGACCGCGACATCGCCATGGTCTTCCAGAACTACGCCCTCTACCCCCACATGACCGTCTACAAAAACATGGCCTTCGGGCTCATGCTCCGCAAGTTGCCCCGCGAAAAAATAGACAAGCTCGTCCGCGACGCCGCCAAACTCCTCGACATCGCCCACCTCCTCGACCGCAAACCCAAAGCACTCTCGGGCGGGCAGCGCCAGCGCGTCGCCCTCGGGCGCGCCATCGTCCGCGAGCCCGCCGTATTCCTCTTCGACGAACCACTCTCAAACCTCGACGCCAAGCTCCGCGCAACAACCCGAACCGAACTCAAGAAGCTCCACGCCCGCCTCAAAACCACAACCATCTACGTCACCCACGACCAGATCGAAGCCATGACACTCGGCGACCGCATCGTCGTCATGTCCGACGGTCGCGTCCAGCAGATCGACACCCCGCTCAACGTCTACAAGCGCCCCGCAAACCGATTCGTCGGTGCCTTCGTCGGCGCAACCCCCATGAACTTCCTCGAAGGCATACTCGAATCCGCCGACGGGCGTTTCTTCTTCGTCGCCGGCGAGACCGCCCGCATCGCACTCCCCGCCGAGTTCTCCTCCGCACTCGCCGATCACATAGGCAATACCCTCTCGCTCGGCTTCCGCCCATCCGCCATGCGCGAAGCATCCCCCGCAGACCCCCAGGACGAGCGCATCACACTCCGCACCATTCTCGTCGAACCACTCGGCAAAAACGCTGATGTCTCCTGCGAGTTCCCCGACGGCACCCACGTCCTCGCCCGGATCGACGCCCGCGAAGACTTCCCCGTCAACGCCGATGTGCAGTTCACACTCGAGATGAAGCACGTCCATATCTTCGAGCCCGGAGAGTTCGGCGCAAACCTCGTCCACCCCCCCGCAGACATCCTTGCCCCCGCCGCCGTATAGTCCGCCCCATGCCAGTACGCACCATCGCTTTTTTCGGCGACATCGTCGGTTCGCCCGGCCGCCGCGCCTTCGCCAGCGCCGTCCGCCAGGTCACAGACCACCACAACCCAGACTCCATCATTGTCAACGCCGAGAACGCCCGCCACGGCTCAGGGCTCCACCCCGACGGCTACAAAGACATCCGTAAAATCGGCGCCGATGCCGTCACACTGGGCGACCACTGGCTCCGCGCCAAACAGATTTTCCCGATCCTCGATGACCCAGAAGAGCCCATCGCCCGACCCGCCAATCTCTCGGTGCAGGCCGCCGGCAAAACCTCCAGCTCCATCTCCCTCGGTGACGCAGCCCCACGCCTGCACATCATCACCGTCCTAGGCCGCCTCTTCATGGGCTACCCCGCAGACGACCCCTTCGCCTGCATCGACCGCGAGATCGCCCGCATCACCGCCGACGATCCACCCGCCCTCTTCGTCATCGAGATCCACGCGGAAGCAACATCCGAAAAAATCGCCATCACATGGCACTGCGCCCAGCGCCATGCCGACCGCGTCGTCGCCGTCGTCGGCTCGCATACGCATGTCCAGACCGCCGACGCCCGCATCGTGGACCACACCCTCGCCGCCATCACCGATCTCGGCATGAGCGGTTCACGACGATCCGTCATCGGACGCCAGATCGACCCCGTCCTCTCCTTCATGCGCGAGGCAAAGCCCGCCGCGTTCGACGTCGCAGATCAGGATCTCGCCGCGACAGGGCTGCTCTTCCGCATCGATACAGACCGCCGTATCGCCACGGAAACCATCCCCCTGTTTTACACCTGCAACAGCTAGCCCTGTTGCCGCTCGTCCCGATAACAGAACATGCGCACTCCCGCGATGGAACCCGTGCGAAAACGCCCCGCCACCGGTATGCTGGATACCGTGTTCCGCCCGTAAAGTGAGGGGCAAACACGCTGTAACCATGACCACCACGCACCTTCTCTTCCCGAGGCGCGAACACCATGACAACATCATCCATAGCCCAACGCCCCGAAGCGCAATCCCTCGCGCTCAACGGCGGCTCGCCGGTCTCCAGCGCGATGATCCAGATGATCGCTGTCAACCTCTCCGAGCAGGACATCGACAGCGCCGTCACCGTGCTGCGCTCCGGCATGCTCGCCCAGGGTAAAAACGTCGCAGAGTTTGAAACTCGCTTCGCCGCGATGTCCGACGCCCGACTCGCCGTCGCTTGCGCCAACGGCACCTGCGCTCTGCAACTCGCATACGGCGCGCTCATCGAACCGGGTGACGAAGTTCTCTGCCCCGCGTGGACATACATCGCCACCGCGTCCATGATCGTCGCCGTCGGCGCTACACCCGTCTGGATCGACGCAGACCCCCACACATACAACATCAATGTCGATGACGCCGCTTCAAAGATCACCCCAAAGACAACCGCAATCGCCTGCACCCACCTCTACGGCAACCCCGTTGATATCGACGCAGTAGAGGCCCTCGCCATCAAGCAGGGCCTCTCCATCATCTACGACGCAGCCCAGGCGCACCTCGCCACCTACAACCGCCGAGGCATCGGCACCTACGGCGACGCCGTCACCTACTCCTTCTACCCCACCAAAAACATGACCACCTGCGAGGGCGGCATGGTCACCACCAACGACGACGAGATCGAGATAAAACTCCGCAAACTCCGCTCCCACGGCGAATCCGACAAGTACCTCCACGACTCCATCGGCTTCAATTACCGCATGTCCGATGTCGAAGGCGCCGTGGGCCGCTCCCAGCTCGAATCCCTCGCCGAACGCACCCACCGCCGCAGACAAAACGCCACGACCCTCGACCGCGCCCTCGCCCAGATCGACGGGCTCCACGCCCCGACCATCACCAACGGCGCAGAGAGCGCCTACCACCTCTACGCCGTCCGCATCGACCCCGATGCCTTTGTTACGCCGGAAGACAAACCCATCCGCGACAAGTTCGTCGAGGCGCTCCGCGCCGAGGGCGTCGCTACCGCCGTCCACTACCCGATGTCGCTTACACGCCAGCCCGTCTTCAATACCCCGGGCGTCGAGCATCAGCCCGTCTCAGACCGCCTCTCGCAGACCCTCTTCTGCATCCCCGTGCACGACGCCCTCACCGAGCACCAGATCGCCCTCGTAAGCGAGGCGCTCGCCAAGGTCGCCGTCGCCCTCCGCGCCTGAACCGTCAAATCACCCGTCAGTCCGCCGGATACATTCTTCCACCGTGCCACTGACCTGTCCTCAGGTCAGTGCTTCATCTTCTCATTCGTAGCCGGGTGTCGTGGTACAGCCGTCGGCTGAACCACGATCAGCAAGCTCACCCCCGTCCGCGAACCTCCGTCTCGAGCACCACGCTGTCATGCTCAAAGACCGCCCGTGCCGCGCCCAGCGCCGCGGGCAGCAAAATCGTCGATCCTTTCGTGAACGCGACCCTCTCGAACCCGTCATCCAGACTCTCGATCACCCCATCACCGGAAAGACACATCCAAACGCTCGCCCCGCCGTCCGACGCGGGCAGCGTAAATGTCGCCCCCTCCCGCCGCACGACCTCCCGCACCTCGTAGAACTCGTTCGATTCAAGCACCCCCCGCGATTGCCAGGGCTCGTCCCGCCGCACCACCCGCGCCGATTCCCCGAACCGGATGCACGCCATCGCCTCCTCGATGTGGATCGCCCGATCCTTCCGCCCCCAGTCATACACGCGGAATGTCGTATCGCTCGCCGTCTGCACCTCCGCCACCATCACCCCCGCGCCCAGCGCATGGCACGTCCCGCTTTCAAGATGCACGAAATCCCCCGCCCGCACCTCCACCGCAACAAGATCCGCTTCAACAGATCCACCGCTCCGCGCCCGCGCCTCGAAATCACGCGCCGTCACTCCCTCGCGCATCCCCGTGTAGATCTTCGATCCCGCCTCCGCTTCCACGACGTACCACGATTCCGTTTTCAGGTGCGCACCCGGGTGCGCCGCTGCATATGCCGCGCTCGGGTGCACCTGCACGCTCAGGTTTTCCCGCGCATCGAGATACTTCACGAGCAGCGGGAACCCGCCCTCGCCCGAGAGTGAAGCTGTCCCCATCAGGTTGGTACCCATCGCCCGCACCGCGTCGCGGAGTGTCATGCCCCGCATCTCCCCGTTCGCGATCACACTGCTCGCCGAACCGCCGCCGCCCCCCTCGACCGATGTTTCGTCCAGGTCCGCCACCTCCCAGCTCTCGCCCACCATCGCGCCATCGGGCAGCTCCCCGCCGAGCGACTCAAGCCGACGCCCGCCCCACACCTTCTCCTTCAACATCGCCTCAAAGATCAACGGGTACGTCTGCATGCTGCCTATCCTCGGCCCGCCCCGCCGCATTCGATGACTCGATCTTCCCCGGAATCATGCCCGTCCCGCTCCCTGCCCTCCTGTGTCCCACGCAGGCATCGCTCGATCGCTTGTCCGAGCCACTCGCCGTCGATACCCCGGGCTCCGATCATCGTCATCTCACACCCCCGCTCCGCTGCCGCACGATACGCCCACCAACTCATCAGCCCAACCACGTCCGCTCGACCGCCCACCCCCCGCGGATCCCCGATCACGCGATCCCCACCCTCCCGCACCGCTCGTGCGAGTGCCTCACCAGTGCACCCCTCCCGCGCATCCCCGACAACACACCACCCGCATCCGCCGACCACAACCACCCGTGCCCACCCCGTGCGCACGCCCGGCGCAACGATCAGCCACGCCATCTCCGCCGCCCGCCCCGCCCATGCCATCCCCCTCGACTCTAGATCCTCGCTCTTTTCGAGTTTCCGTTTGAGCAGCTCCGCCCGCTCAAAGTCCTGCCCCGCCGCCGCCCGCTCCATCTCCGCTGTATTCGTCTCGCGCCATGCGATGAGCCCCGCACCGACCGCCCCCGCGCTCGCCGCCGCCCGCCCCTGCAGCGCCGCAACAGGCTCACTCCCGTCGCACGCCGCCGGGCACAGCCCCATCCCCTTGTACGCGCACGCCGTCCCCCCCGGCGACTTCTCCAGCTCCCTCGGGTACCGACACAGATCAAACAGATAGTCAAGCGTCTCGACCGCCTTCGCCGCCGCGTGCTTGTCCGCAAAGGGCCCCACCAACCACCCCCGTTTGAACCGCCCCGCATCGATCTCCCGAGTGCTCGCCTTCACCCATCTCGGCGCGGCGCTCTCCGGATCGATGTGCGCAAACCACCCGACCCACCGCTCCGTCACCGCGCGGTGTACCCCGCCCGCCAACTCCCGCGTCACCTCAAGAAACACAAGATCGCTCTCGATCGCGCTCCCGCACCGCGCCGCCCGCACCCGACGCACCACCCCCCGCAGATCCGCCCGACGAGCCCCGCCCGGTGCATCGAGCCGCCTGCGCACAAGCCGCCGAACATCCGCGCCCGAAACCACCTGCACCGCCGTGCCGTCCGCCGCCTCCAGCACCGCGATCCCGCGCGCGCTGGCAAGCCCGAGCGTACACCGCGCAAGCTCGCCCTCCACTTCAATACAGGTTGTCAACAGATCCCCTGCGCACGCCATCGCCTAACGCGCCATCACGCCCGCCGTGTCGCTGCCCTGCGCATCGTCGAGCTTCGGAAACGCCATCCCCGTCAGCTTGCCATCGAAACACAGCTCACCGTTCACAAAGCCCTGCACCCGCGAGATAAACCGCTTGAGCTGGTATTTCTGCGTCTTGCACACGAGGTACATGTCATCGCCCGGCACCACATGCCCGCGGAACGTCGTTTCTTCAATCCGCGTGAACCCCGCGAACCACGTCATCCCGCTCCGCTTGAAGTACAGAAAACTCGCCAGCTGTGCCCCCGCCTCCACCATCAGCACACCCGGCAGCAACGCCCTCCCCGGGATATGCCCCTCCACCCACCACTCGTTGTCACGCACTTCTTTCAGCGCGATACCGATGTCGCACGTCTCGTCGTGCCACACGATCTTGTCCAATAGCGCCACCTCACCCCGGTGAGGGTTGTACCGACCGATCGCCTCCCGATCGTGTACACACGCCGACAGATCGATAGCGCTGATATCAATCAGAGGCTCAACAGCCATGCATCACCTCCCGTCCACGGTGCAACACACCGGGAGCGGGTTTTAGACCAGCTATGACACGACAACAGGCGATCACCCGTCGTCACGCATCTCCAGAACCTTCTTGCGGACTTCCTGAGCCGCATTCTTCACATCCTGCATCGCTTTACGTACACGCGTGCCCGCGGCCTTGTTGCCCCCCTCAGCCTTACGCACGTCTTCTTCGATCTCAGCAACCAGCTGTCGCAACTTCTCATATTCGTCCATGCGAGCTACTCCAAATCGGTCATCCGCTCGAGTCACCGCGCCGGCCACGCCGCCGATCGCACGCCCGAGAACCCACATATCTTCCATATTTGCCCGCTCCGGGCAAGTCGGGGTCTGGAAGAGTCCGATAATAAACGATTCAAGGTGCCGATTCCATATCGCCACCACCCGATCCGATCGAGATCTTGTTCTTCCCGAGCCGCTTCGATTCCAGCACCAGCTTGTCCGCCCGCCGGATCAGATCCTCCGCCGTCAGACCGTCCCACGGGAACGTCGCAAGACCCCCGGAGATCGTCAGATTGCCCGGAGCCGCATCGCCCAGCGCCGGGAACTTCGCCTTCGTGATCTGCTCCTGGAACCGCCTCACAACCCCCAGCAGCGATTCCGGATGCCGACTGCCTGACTCGCGAGGCCCATCGGGCTCGTAGAAAATCACAGCAAACTCATCCCCGCCCACCCTGCAAACACGGTCCGTCGGTCGGATCACGCTCCGCATCAGACGGACCGACTGCCTCAGGATCTGGTCCCCCGCCTCGTGACCGAAACGATCGTTGTACGTCTTGAAATTATCCACATCGAACAGCAGCAGCGTGAGCGAGTTCCGCCGTTCCCGCGCCTGTTCCAGAGATGTCGTCATGAACCCATCGAAGTACCGCCTGTTCCACGCGCCCGTGAGCGGATCCGTGAACGCCGCGATCCGGAGCTGCGTGCGCTGTTCCTGCAACGCCAGGCAGTGCGCAAGCCACTCGCCCAGAGCATCCAGATCTTTCTTCAACTCCGTGGGGCCGCTGAGCCATCCAAACACCCGCGCCTTGAAGTGCACGTCGCTCACCGAATCCCGTTCGCCCACCCGCGGCGGCGCATGCTCACCAACACTCGGCACCGCGTGGAACTCCACATGGTTCGGCGCAAGACGACGGCGCAGCCGTGTCAGACACGCCGGGAGCACGTCTCCACCCGCGATCATGGTGCTCAGGATCCCGAGCTCATCGCTCGCCTCGAGTGCGGTCCAAGTTGAGAGTGTCGGTTCGCGGGCGGTGCCGCCGATCTTCTCGCTCCTCACCTCCGGTGCCGGGGCTTGAACCGGCTCGGGTTCCCGCACAACTCCGCGCGCCAGCTCATCAGTGCCACCCGCCGCAGGCGTGACCTGCTGCACAACCACTTCATCCGCGCTGCTTTCTCGCGCGGGCGAAGCAATCTGGATCTCCCCGAGCGCGTCATCGATGTCATCCTCGTCCGAATCGAGCCGCAACGCACCGCCCGCATCATCGAATGAACCAAGCGTGCCGTTCTGCTTCGGTGCAAAGAGCCCGCGCAGATCGTCGCCCACGATGTCCGAACGCACCCACGCATCAAGCCCGATCTCCGTGGACGTGCCAACCCGCACCCCGTCCACGCCTTCCCAATGCCCGACGCCCACAATCCTCACCTCCCCGTCGATCCGGCGCAGCGCGGTCGTCAGCGAGTGCATATCCGCACCCTGCACCGGGTCCGCACCCAGCACCACAACACACCGCCGCGGGCTCTCCTCGTCTATCGGCATCCCCAATTCACCGATCGCTTCGAGCGATTGGCGCACGCGCAACAGCTCGATCCGCGCGTCGCGGTGCAGCATCGACTCAAGCCCCGTCCGCCCGACAAGCACCACACGCAGATCCTGCGCAGGTTCGAGTTGATCTGCAAACGTCGCGCACATCGCCTAGCCCTCCTGCTGCTCCGGGTACCACGTATCCCACAGCAGGATCGCGAGCTCTTCATCTGACAACAGCGGCCCGCCCTCGCCCGGCGCAGAATCTTCCAACGTCGGCAGCGCCGGCTCGTCCCGCGCGCCCCGCGTCGGCGCAGGACGCCCCTCCATAGGCTTGGAATCCAGAGGCATCGGCTCGCCGATCACGATCTCCGCTTCGAGCGGACCATCCTCGAACCCCGCGGGGAACCCGCCAGCAAGACCATCCCGCGCGGACATATCGCCCGCACCCTCGGGCACCGCCGGACGCACCACCGGGGACCGGGACACTGGGGGGGGCGATGCGGGGGGGGTGGAGAGTGGGGGGGGTGGCGGCGGAGTGGGTATGTGTTGGGGGGGTTGTGGTGTAGGCGGCGCGGTGGGGGGAACAGTGGGGGGGGCGGCGGTGGGGGCGGGGCCATCGCCCGCAAGACGCAGCTTGGGTTTCGTCGTTTTCGATGAGCGCACCGCTCGGTTTTTGATCGCCTCGAACGCGCCGCTTAATGAACTCGACATCTTCGACACCGCATCGCCGTGCAGCGCCGGCCCGACCGGGATATCCCGAGCGGGTGTGGTTTGCTCGGGCACAGGCGCGATCTCCTCGATCTTGAACGCCGCAAGCTTGGGCTTGCCCCGGCTCGTGTACCGCCAGCTCGCAGCGTGCGACGCGTACTTCCCCGCCGCGCGAACCAGATCAACCGATCCATGGATGTCGTCCGGCTCAACAACCATCAGAATCATCGGGCTACGCGTCTCATCCGAGCGGACCTGCATCTCGTGCAGCACCAATTCGGTCATCGCCTGGTACACACTCCGGCACACCCGAACCACCAGCCCCTTGCGCGACAATGTCGCCATTAAATCCCTCGGCGGCGACGCATCCACACCATCGCCCGCCCGACAAAGGAGCACGCACCACCCACGCTGGCCGTCCGAAACTGCTGGAGAACCGCCCTGCTGCATCATCCGAGTGTACCACTCTGTGCCCGTTAACCCCGCTGACATACCCGCCAAGGGGGTCAAAAGGCAGAAATTGCGCGTCGAGCCACCTGTTCAGCTCCATCCGAAACCCCGAGCGATCCGAATGCTTCCCGCATCGCACCGAGCATTTTTGATCCACCCATCACATCTCCCAGTACGCCTATCAGGGCTTGCCGGTTCGCTTCTCCACCGATCAAGTCCCGCACCAAAGCCGCCGCCCCCGACCGCACAAGTACCGCCGCGTTGACACTTTGGTGATCGTCCCGGTGGTAGGGGTACGGCATGAACACCGCCGGCGTGCCGCTCGCCCACGCCTCGCCCACCGTCCCCGCTCCCGCCCGGCAGATCGTCAGATCCGCCGCACCCCAAGCCCTGCCCATCTCATCAAGGTACGCCCGGACGCTCGCCCGGATCCCCGCCGAGGCGTATGCCGATTCCAACGCACCGACCGCCGCGTCGT
>JAJDDG010000095.1 GCA_029260435.1 Phycisphaerales bacterium
GAGACTGGGTTGGTGCGCGGGCGGTCTTTGACTTTGAATAAGGCTTCGACGGCCTGCTCGTTGTGCGCATCGCACCCGATGCCGAAGACGGTTTCGGTTGGGAAGAGGATGAGCCCGCCGGAGGAGAGGTGTTCGGCGGCGCGGAGTATGGAAGGGGAGGGATCAGGCATCAGGCACCGGGCATCAGGAAGAGGGGAGAGTTTGTTTATATGCGACGCTTCGCGTCACGTTTTTCAAAGGAAAAGAAAGAGAGGAATCAGAGGTTATGCAGCAGGGGTTGGGGAAGAGATAAGAGTCTATTTTTAGGTGGCGCGTTGCGTCGTTTTTTTGTAAGGAGGGAGGCATCGGGGAGCGGGCATCAGTAAGAAAAGAGGATTGAGAAAGGTTCGGTGCGGGGGGCTCCCCGAGCGGGTTCAACGCCCTCGGCACCCTCAATAACCGCTGGGTTTTAGCTGCATCCGGCGATTTCTTCCAATCGGGCAATACAAATGCTCGATACTCGTTGAGCCGCAGAGCGGGTGTCCCGCGCTCCATCGTGATATCAAAGATTGAGGAGAGCAATCCAATGACGCGAATCAAGCGAAGGCAATGCCGCAAAGTGGTGGGGATGATCGGTGTGCTGGCAGCAACCGCGTCGCTCGTGATCGCCCAGCCCGTCGATCAAAGAGACTGCGCCACAACGAGCACCGGGCTCATCCCGATCACCGAACTCGGTGCGGGGCTCTATCTCGGGCAGTTCGAGGGCGGGCTCTATCCAACAGGCTCGAACCTGATGCCGATCGAGCACGGCGTCGAAGGCAACGCTCGGGCGCAGGGCATTGCTCCGCTCAACACCGCGGGGCTCCCCGATCCAAACGGTAGATACGTGCTGCTCTCGATCGGGTTGTCCAACACGACGCAGGAGTTCTGTTCGCAGAACTCGCAGCAGCCGTGTGAGCCGTGGTCGTTCATGGGGCAGGCGGCGGCGCACCCGGATGTTGATACCGCCAACCTCGCGATCGTCAACGGTGCGCGCGGCTCGCAGATTCCTTCCACATGGGATGATCCCACGGACCTCAACTACGATCTCGTCCAGCAGAAACTTCTGGACCAGGGGCTGAGCGAGGCGCAGGTGCAGGCGGTGTGGCTCAAAGAAGCGGAGCCCAGGCCGACGATCTCGCTGCCCGATCCCGGCGCTGATGCGTTTTTCCTGATGAGCGAGATGGCGAACATGGTTCGCGCCGCGAAGCTGCGCTACCCCAACCTCCGCATCATCTTTTTCTCCTCTCGCATCTACGCCGGGTACGCTGGCACCAACCTGAATCCAGAGCCCTACGCTTACGAAACGGCGTTTTCCTGCAAGTGGTTGATCGAACACCAAATCAACCAGATGAACGGTGCCCCCATCGATCCGCTTGTCGGCGATCTGGACTACACCACCGTTGCGCCGTGGCTCGCATGGGGGCCGTACCTCTGGGCCGACGGGCTCACCCCGAGATCCCCCGACGGGCTCACCTACACCTGCGACGACATGGCCTTCGACGGCACGCACCCCGATGTCGGTGCTGAAACCAAGGTCGGTTCATCGCTGCTTGAGTTCTTCCTCGCGTCGCCGCACTCGCGCCCGTGGTTCCGTGCGCCGGGCTCGGTGCTCTGCGAAGCGGATGTCAACGATGACGGGATCGTCGATGTCAACGACATTTCGTTCGTGCTGTTCAAGCTGGGGACGACCGGGCAACCCGGGCTCACCCCGGGCGATGCAGACAACAACGGCATCATCAACGTCAACGACATCTCCTTCGTTCTCTTTCGGCTCGGCAACGCCTGCTGAATCCCGTTCCTCATTCCGTCCATTTGTAGCGATGTAGTGGAGGGGTTGAAGAAAAAGACGTCCTCATAGTATTCGCTTGCCCGAGTGGGGGAGGGCACGGGCTGGTTGTTCAGCGGGTGAGTGCGCGTGGTGTGCCGGGGGGATCCTGGAAGTCGATGGAGTTGCGGGAGAGGGAGGTGCCGGTGGCGGCGTTGAGGCGGGAGAGGGATGTGTTGTAGTCCACGATCGCGGAGGCTTCCTGGATCTCGGAGATGGCGAGTGATTCCTGTCGGCGGAACTTGAGGTCGAGGAAGTCTGGAGTGAGGGATTGGATGAGTCGTTCCTGGACGAGGAGGGTGCGGAGGTTTTCGGCGGCGGCGAGGCGGGCGGTGCGTGTCTGCTGGATGAGTCGGTAGGCGGCGTCCACATCGCGGAGCGCGGTTTTGACATCGAGCACGACGAGCTGCACGACGCGGTGGTAGTCGGTCGCGGCGCGGGCGCGGTTGAGGCGGGCTTGAGAGGCGCCGGCTTCGGCGGCGCGGTTGCCGAGCGGGTGCTCGAAGCGGAGGGAGACGAGGTAGTCCACGAATCGGGAGTCGGAGACATCGTCGTATGAATCGGAGACGCTCTCGTTGAGCCCGGCGAAGGACATCTGGAGCCCCAGGTCGAGGATGGGGAGTTTGGCGTTGTCCGCGACTGTCTGTCGGATCGCGGCGTCGTCTATCGAGAGCAGCGCGCGGGCGACCTCGGGGCGCTGGGCGAGCGCGGTGGTGATGGTGTCTACGAGTGCGTAGGAGATGGGTTCGTCGGCGGCGATGGATTCGGGCAGGAGGAGTGTTTCATCGGCGACGGTGAAGTCGGGGGCGTTGATGATCTGCTTGAGTTGGTCGGAGGCTTTGCGGAGGTCGCGTTCGGCGCGGATGACGTTTGCTTTTCGGGATTCGACTGTTGCGATGGCGTCGGAGAGTTCGGAGGGTTTGGCGTCGAAGTTTGCGCGGGATTGGAGGACGTCGCGGGTTTCGATGCCGCGCTCGACGAGGCGCTGCTGGATGCGGAGCGAGCGTTCGCGGAGGACAAGGGACCAGTAGGCGGACTCGGTCGCGGTGACCACGTTGATGAGAGTTGATTTGAGCTGGTAGACGGCGTCTGTGTTCGCGTTCTTGGATAGATCGACCTGCGCGAGGTTGATATCTTTGCCGAACCCTCGGAGGAGCGGCTGATCGAGTGCGAGGACGAGGTTGATCTGGTTGGAAGGGTCGGGGGCGAAGGCGGTGCCGGGCGAGTTGTCGTCGGCGTTGATGTGTTGTTGCGAGAAGGTGAACTGCCCGCCGGTGGTGGTGCGTTTGGTGAGCCCGGCGGTGTATTGGTTCTGGGTACGGAGTGCGGCACCGGCGCTGATGGGGATGCCGCCGACGACCGGGACGGAGCGTGGCTGATCGGTTTTGGAGAATGCGTAGTTTGCGAAGAGTGTCCAGTCGAACACGGCGTCCGCTCTGATGATTTCCTGCTCGGTGATGGCGGGGGTGATGCGGGCGAACTCGGCGTCGAGGTTGTTTTCGATCGCGGAGGCGACGGCGGATTGGAGGGAGATGCGTCGGGCGGGGTTGGATTCGCCGGTGAGGTCCGGGGCGAGGGGGGGGTCGGTTGAGGAGTCGTAGGCGGTGGGCCCGGCCATCGCTTCGAGCTCGATCATGCGGTCATCGGGGAAATCGAGGGTGGGGTCGGACTGGGTGAGGGTGATGCGGGACGCGGATTGGGGGGAGGTCGGGGTGTAGCGGGCCTGGGCTGATTGGACGGAGAGGGCGAGATCCCGATCGGCGTGGAAATCGGGTGAATTGGAGCAGGAAGAGGCGAACGTGGCGCACGCAGCGAGGGCGGCGAGGCTCCGGTAGGATTTAGCAGTGTTGCGCATCGCTCGGAGAGTAGGGCGGGCGTATGGTCTGGTCAAAGGATTGAGCGGCCCGGGGGGGTGGATCGGCCGCAGGGAACGAACAACGATGAGGGATGGTCGCATGAACGGCATGGATGGTTCGGGCGGCGCGGCACGATTACTTGTGATGCTCGCGGTTGGGTTGATCGGTTTGGCTAGTGTTTGCGAGCGTGCTGTTGGGCAGGTTCGCTCGATCGAGAGCAAATATGTGACGGTGGTGGGTGATGGTTCCGATGGGGCGATGCTCCGTTGCGGGCCCGATGTGATCTGGTACGCGGTGGCGGGTGTCCGGACGGGCGAGGTGTTGGAGGTGGATGGCGAGAAGGGTGCGTGGTACCGCGCCGGGTACCCGGTGGACGGTCGGGTGGTGGTGAAGCTGAACGAGGGGCAGCACATACAGGGTGAGGATGTGGTGGTGCTGAAGCGGCGGTCGCGGCTCAGGGCGTACAACCCGCAGGACCCCATCATGGAGGAGTGCTGGAAGGGCGTGTTCCCGGACAACCAGCTCCCGATGAAGACGAAGCTGCTGTACGTGGGCGACATGATGGATCGTTCGGGTGCGCACGCCGGGTATGTCGCGGTTGCGCCGGAGGGCGCACGCGGGTTCATTCTCAAGAGAGATGTGCGCGACGCGACGGCGGAAGAGATCGCGGTATTTCGGGGCGAGCGGGATCGGATTTCTGATCTCGCCGACGGGCGGCAGACGGATCACCCGATCCGGCGGCAGACGGATACGCCGGTGATCGGGCGCGACGGCGCGATCGAGGCGCAGCGTGCGATGACGGAGCCCGCGCGAGAAGAGATCGCGCAGCATGTTCCCGTCCCGGTGGAGGATGTGGTTGAAGAGCCCGCGGTGGTTGTCGATGCAACGATTGATACAGAGGCGATCGACGACGCGCTCAGCGCGATCACTGAGCCAGCGGACGCGGCACCGGAGAGTGGGTGGGAGGAAGTGGGCGCGGAGACACGCAACGAATGGTCGCTCGGCGAGGTCGCGGATCAGTGGGCGCAGGGCACCGGGGAAGACGAAGCGGTTTCCGAGGTGATCGATCCTGTTGATGAGCCAGCGGTCGAGGTTGAGCGGGCGGCGATGGATGAGCCGGTCATTGAGATTCCCGCGCAGGACATCGCGGTTGTTGATGCTCAAGAGATGCAGGACGCCGAGGATTACAGGCAGCCGGATTACTCGGAGACCGAATACAGCGAGCCGGTGTACACAAAGCCCGTCCGGACCGGGCGGGTACTGACATTGAGCGAGCTTGATGCGGCGTACGACCGGGTTGTCTCGCGTTCGGGTGAGAACCCGGAGTACGAAACGGTAATCGAAGAGTACAAGCGGCACGTTTCGCGTCTGTCCGACGAGCCCGGTGCGGATCGGACGAGGGCGTACATCCAGACGCGTGTGCAGCTTCTGGAGATCGCGGCGGAACTCGCCCAGGGCGAGGCGGAGCTTGCGGCGCTGATGATGGACGCGGAGTCTGCGGGGACGGAGGTCGCGCGTCTTGCGCGCCGTGTCCACGAGTCGAGCGAGTTTGACCTTGTCGGGCGGCTTGTGTCCAGCGCGGTGTACGACGGCGATCGCCTGCCCATGCTGTACCGGTTGGTTTCGGTGGAGGGTCGGGTCGGGCGGACGGTCGCGTACCTGACGGACGATGCCGCGCTGGAGATGGACGGGAAGCTCGGATTGGTGGTGGGCGTGCGCGGCGAGGGGATGGCGGGCGAGGTCGGGTTGGTGCGCGTGATTCGTCCCGAAGAGGTGATCGTGCTGACGGGTGTGGCGAGCGCTGAGTGGAGCGAGTGAACAGGTCGCATGGTCTGTGCATCGCTTATTTATGTGATGGGGAATAGTGCGCGGCGGCGGCGGGTTGGTCCGGCATGGACACAACGCCGATGCGCGATGAATCTGGACAGATCCTCACGGATGATCGGGGCGCGGAGAGCAAGCCCGGGCTGCGCTCGGTGGGGCTGATGAAGACGCTGTGCCCGACGTGCATGGCGATCGGGTTGGTGATGCTGCCGTTCGAGCTGGTGGGGCGGCTTGCGGTTCGGTTGATCGGCAGCGGGTGATCGGGTCGGATCAGTTTGGTGCGAGTTCGAGGCGGTCGGCGTCTTGGCGCAGTGCGTCGATGCAGTGCTCGACGTGCTGTGTGATGTCGATCCCAGGGATGATGCTCGCGAGTTCTTCGATGCCCTGCGCGATGTCTTCGCGGGAGACGGCGGCTGCGAAGTTGAGCGTTTTGAGTTTCTTCTTGACGGACTTGGGCGCGAGGTCCGCGATGCCGTTGGGGCGCACCTTGCAGCAGGCGACGATGAAGCCGGCGAGTTCGTCGCAGGCGAAGAGCGCGACGGACATGGGGGTTTCGCGCGGGACGCCCGAGTAGGTCGCGTGCCCGAGGATGGCGGTTCGGATGGGCTCGGCGACACCGAGTGATTCGAGGTGCTTGATGCCGACGAAGGGGTGCTCTTCCTGCGACGGGTGTTTCTCGTAGTCGAAGTCGTGGAGGATGCCCGTGGTGATCCAGTCGGCGGCGTTGCCGGGATCGAGGATCGCAGCGTAGTGATCCATGCACCGGGCGACGCACTCCATGTGCTGACGGAGGGCGGGCGAGGGGGTCCACTCGTGCATCAGTTGTCGGGCCTGGTCGGGTGTCATGGCTCCACGCTACACGGCGTGTGCCCGGGGTTGCAAGAGCCGGGTCGGGCGGGCGTGCTACGGGCGGGTCATGAACTGTTCGAGGTAGGAGACGGTCTCGGTGAGCACCTTGACCTCGGCGATGTTCAGGTCGCCGATGGAGAGGACGCCGAGGATGGAGGCGTGGTCATCGACAACGGGCAGGTGGCGGATGCGCTTGGTGCGCATGGTGTGGCGGATCTCGTCGGAGGAGGTGTCCGGTTTGCAGACGATGACATCGCGGGTCATGACTTCATCGACGGTTGTCATGTCGGGCGGGAGTTCTTCGGCGACGACGCGCCGGAGCAGGTCGCGCTCGGTGAAGATGCCGACGACGTGCGCATGATCGTCCACGACGACGAGGGAGCCGATGTGCTTCTCGTTCATCAGGGTGACGGCCTGCTTGATGGTTGTGGAGGGCCGGATGGAGTAGACGGAGCCGCGTTTGGCTTCCAGCAGTGACTTTGCATTGGGCATGGGCGTGGATTCCTTTCCGCTTGATTGCATACGGTGCGCGCGAGAGAGGCGCACGCATCGATCATCGCGGACCCGCCACCGGGCCCCCCACAAAGTAGGAACCCGGTGGACGGGTTGCCGCAACATCTATTGTGTCATGGGGTTAGGTCGAGGCGGTAGGAGATTTTTTGTGATTTTAGAGCTTTTTTCGTGAATTTCTGCAACTTGTACGCTGCATGTTGCGCTCATTGCATCGCCGCTGAGAGCGCTGCCTGCGGGGTGAAGGCGTATTGGGGCTTGTGAGGCGGGTCAGGACCAGCGGGTGACGTGCCACGCTTTTTTGCCGCGCCGCAGGAGGATTGTGCTGGCGTGCATGAGGTTCGCGGCGGTGAGTGTAGAGTCTGCGCCTGCCTTTTCGCCGTTGATGGAGACGGCACCCTTATCGAGATGCTCGCGCGCTTCTCGCTTGGATTTGCAGAGCGTTGTTTCCGGTAAGAGATCCACGAGCGGGACGCCCGCGCCGAGTGATGCCTTGTCGTGATTTGAAGAGGGGACAGAGGCGAAGACTTCGGCGAGTGTTTCGGCATCGAGCTGGGCGACATCACCGGAGAAGAGCGCGGCGGAAGCGCGCTGGGCGTTTTCCGATGCGCCCGCGGAGTGGAGCAGCGATGTCGCCTCGTGCGCGAGGGTGCGCTGCGCGTCGCGCTTGTGGGGTGTTTCGCGGTGCAGTGCGCAGATGTCGGCGATGTGGTTGACGGAAAGATCGGTGAAGAGGAGGAGGTATTTCTCGATGTCGTCGTCGGCGGTGTTGAGCCAGAACTGGTAGTAGGCGTACGGGCTGGTGCCCGGCTCGCCCGAGGGGCGTTTGTGGGAGAGCCAGATCGCGCCGGACTCGGTTTTACCGAACTTCGAGCCGTCGGACTTGGTGAGGAGGGGTGCGGTCATGCCGAAGGCGAGGGCTTTGTCGTTGTCTGCTCTGCCCAGGACGCGCCGGATGAGGTCGGTGCCCGAGACGATATTGCCCCACTGGTCTGCGCCGGCGGTCTGGAGGGTGATGCCCTGCTCGCGGTAGAGGTGGAGGTAGTCGTACGCCTGGAGGAGCATGTAGGAGAACTCGGTGTAGGAGATGCCCTGTTCGCGGGTCAGGCGGTTTTTGATCGAGTCGCGCGCGATCATCTGATTGACGGAGAAGTGTTTGCCGATGTCGCGGAGGTAGGTGTAGACATCGATCTTTTTGAACCAGTCGTCGTTGTTCACCATGCGCGCAGTGTTCGGCGATGCGGCGTCGAAGTCCAGCAGGTTCTCGAAGATCTTTGATTGCGCACTGATGTTGCCCGCGATCTCTTCGGGTGTGCGCAGGGAACGCTCGGACTCTTTGCCCGAGGGATCGCCGATGAGACCGGTCGCGCCGCCCAGCAGGACGACGGGGGTGTGCCCGGCGTGCTGGTAGCGCCGGAGGAGCATGATGGGCACGAGGTTGCCGATGGTGAGCGAGTCGGCGGTGGGGTCGAAGCCGTTGTAGAGGGAGACGCCCCCACTCGCCCCCCCCGCCGCCGGATCGCTTTTGGAAAGGTGTGCCCGCAAGCCCGCTTCGTCCGTGCACTGGTAGAAGAGATGGCGGGCTTTGAGTTCGTCGAGGATGTGGGTCGAGGTTGCGGGCATGGGGGGAGGATATCTCGGCGAACGAAATACTGCTGATTTGAGACGAAGAACGGGTAGACTCACATTGATATGAGCAAGGTTGACAAAGACGAGTGCGATCGGATCGTGATTGCCCGCGGCTAACGATCCAATATCGATTTAGTTGGTCATTGGGTAGTGAACTGAGGAGGCCAAGTTATCTGGTTAGCAACCGCAGCGCCAGAAGCATGGGGTAGCCGACGTAGGGCTCGGCGCGGGGGAAGCGGGCGGCGAGTGCTTCGTCCGGCGCGTGCTCGGAGATGTGATCGATTGTGCAGCCGGCGGCGAGGGCCGCGGTGACGTAATCAGCGATCGAGTTAGGTGCGCTCTCGATGTGGA
>JAJDDG010000096.1 GCA_029260435.1 Phycisphaerales bacterium
CGGCTCAACAAAGATCGCCCGCGCCCCACCTTCTTGCAACGCCTCCGCCGCCGCGCGCACATCGCCCGGCGAAGGCTCCACGCCCTCTACCCGACGGATCACCGCCGCAACCTCAAGCCCATACCGCGCCGCCAGATACCCGTACGCGTTGTGCTCCGTCACGATCGTCCTGCTCTCTAATGCACCGATCGCTTCCCGGTACTCCCGATCGATCGCATCGCACTCAGCAAAAATAGAATCGACCCGTTCTGTCGAATCAAATGGATTCAGAAGCCCCGCCCCCATCAGCGTCTTTGTCAGATAGCTCGCAAGCACCCCCATCGCCTCGGGGTCCAGCCATGCGTGCGGGTCTTGCACGCCCTGCGCATGATCGTGCCCGTCGTCGTCAGAATGGTCATGATCGCTATCGATCCCCTCGATCAAATCTCCAAGCCGCACAACCTCTTGGTCCACGTTCTCATTCGCCGCCAACACCCGCTCTACGCCCGGCTCAAAACCAGAGCCAACCAGCACCACCACCCGCGCATCCGCGATCGCCCGCGCATCGCTCGGCGACATCTGCCACGAATGGGGCGTCACCCCGACAGGCACCAGCACCTTCACCCGCGCATCCGGTGCAAGCTCTCTCACGGGCCACGCCAACGGCGACACCGTCACCACAACGTCATACCGCTCATCCCCACCCCCCCCACCACGAGGCAGCACAAAGGTCAGCGCAAGCACCCCCACACCAACAACAAGCAGTGTGATCGATCCACCCAGCGAGCCCTGACCCATCGTGACGCCTCCTCATTCCACAGCGCGAACACCCATTCTTGCCGCCCACACCCCCCTCCGCCACCCCCCCACATTTCCCCGTTCCGCTCCACCTCGAACTGATTGATCATCCCACGGTTGGTCGATATCCTTTCCCGACGCGGGACCACCCGCGAACACAGGGGCGGTAGCTCAATTGGGAGAGCGCCTCGGTCGCATCGAGGAGGTTGAGAGTTCGAGCCTCTTCCGCTCCACTTCCCCCGGCCCCAACCGGGAAACCAAGCCATAGCGGCCCGATCCACCAAGATCGGGCCGCTTGTCTTTTTGCCCCCACCCATCCTTTAGACTGTGGAGCCCATGACCGGAAACCGCGACACACCCGCAATGCGCCAGTACCTCGCCTTCAAGGCGAAGCACCCCGCTTGCGTCCTCTTCTTCCGCATGGGCGATTTTTACGAGATGTTCGACGACGACGCCGTCACCGCCCACAAAACACTCGGCATCTCCCTCACCGAACGCTCCAAGGGCATCCCCATGGCGGGCGTCCCCTTCCACTCCGCCGACACCTACCTCCGCCGCATGATCGAAGCCGGGCACCGCGTCGCCGTCTGCGACCAGATCCAGGACCCCAAACAAGCCAAGGGTATCGTCGAGCGCGCCGTCACCCGCATCCTTACGCCCGGCACCTTAGTAGACGAATCACTCCTCGCCGACGACACACCCAACACACTCGCCTGCATCGCCCCCGCGCCCGCAACCGCAACATCAAACGGCTCGCCACAATCCGACGCACAGTGGGCCATCGCGCTCGTCGAACTCTCCACCGGTGCATTCTCCATCGCCCTCGCGCCGCAGCGCGAAGTCATCGACGAACTCACCCGCGCCCGCGCCTGCGAGATCCTCTACCCCCAGCCGGACGACTCTGCTGCCGAACCACCCGAAGTCGCGCACATCCGTGAATCGCTCGATATCCAGACAACCCCGCGCCCCGACTGGCAGTTCAGACCCGCCGAGTCCCTCGAAGCACTGCTCGAACAATTCTCCGTCGCCTCCCTCGCCGGCTTCGGACTCCAAGACGACCACCCCGCCCTCCCCGCCGCCGGCGCCATCATCCGCTACCTCCGCGAAACCCAGGCGATAGACAACGCCCGCCCAACCTCCGAGGGCCTCCGCTCCGGAACAACCGCCGCCCTCTCGCTCCGCGCCCGCTCGCTCGCGCACCTCGCGCCCCCCCGCCTGCTCGACCGCACCAAACAAATGCGCATCGACGCCGTCTCCCTCAGAGCACTCGAAATAGAACGCACCATGCGCTCCGGCGCGACCGACGGCTCCCTCGTCTCCGTCTTCAAATCCTGCCGCACCCCCATGGGCCGCCGCCTGCTCCGCGAGTGGCTCTGCGCACCACTCGCCGACAAGGCCGAGATCGAGTCCCGCCACAAGCGCGTCGCCACACTCATCTCCGACCGCCGCCTCGCCGACGAGCTAGACGACCAACTCGCAAACGTGCAGGATGTCTCCCGCATCGCTGCCCGCATCGCCCTCGCCCGCGCAACCCCGCGCGATATCGTCGCGCTGGGGCGCTCACTCGCCCCCATCGATGCGCTCATCAACCTGCTCGACGCCTCACCCGCATTCGCCCCGCTGCGCACCCGCCTCACCAGCGCGCGCGATACCGTCGCCCCCCTCGCCCAGCGCATCGAACACACCTGCGTCGATTCGCCCCCCGCCCACCTCCGCGACGGCGGGCTCATCAAAAGCGGGATCGACCCCGAGCTGGACGAAGCCCGCGCACTCCAGTCCGCCTCCAACTCATGGCTCGCCGAATACCAGGCCCAGCTCATCGAGGAGCACGACCTCCCCTCGCTCAAGGTCGGCTACAACAAAGTCCACGGCTATTTCATCGAACTCCCCGCAGCCCAGGCGCTGCGAGCCCCCGTCCTCTTCACCCGCAAACAAACCCTCAAAAACGCCGAGCGATACATCACACCCGAACTCAAGGACTACGAAAACAAAGTCCTCTCCGCAGCCGATCGCGCAGTGCAGCGCGAGCACGAACTCTTCGCCGATCTCTGCGCCGAAGCATCAAGCACAACCAACACCCTCTCCCAGTACGCCGCCGCCGTCGCCGAGCTCGATGTCCTCGCCTGCTTCGCGCTCAAAGCAACATCTGCTGCCT
The DNA here is from genome assembly GCA_029260435.1 of Phycisphaerales bacterium. GTDB lineage: Bacteria > Planctomycetota > Phycisphaerae > Phycisphaerales > UBA1924 > OFTM74. The sequence goes on from JAJDDG010000096.1 coordinate 2,933, forward strand.
GGATCCAGCCCACCATCACAGACGACCGTGCGCTCAACATCACCCAAGGCAGACACCCCGTCCTCGAATCCATCCTCCACGACCGCTTCGTGCCAAACGACCTTGCCCTCGGCATTGACCCCGAAACCAACAAGCCCGCCGCGAAGCTCGCCCTCATCACCGGCCCGAACATGGCAGGCAAAAGCACCTTTATCCGACAAACCGCCCTGCTTGTCATCCTCGCCCACGCCGGCTCCTTCGTCCCCGCCGAATCCGCGACCATCGCACTCACCGACCGTGTCTTCACCCGCATCGGCGCAGACGACGCACTCCACCAGGGCCAATCAACCTTCATGGTCGAGATGGTCGAGACCGCAAACATCCTCCACAACGCCACCCCCCGCTCACTCGTCGTCCTCGACGAAGTAGGACGCGGCACCTCAACCCTCGACGGGCTCTCTCTCGCGTGGGCCATCGCCGAACACCTCGCCGACCAATCGGGCCCCGCCCCCCGCACACTCTTCGCGACGCACTACCACGAACTCACCGACCTCGCCGACCGCGCGCCGTCCGATGTCGCAAACCTCCACGTCGCCGTCCGCGAATGGGGCGACCAGATCGTCTTCCTCCACAACATCCGCCCCGGACGCACCAACCGCTCCTACGGCATCCACGTCGCCCGACTCGCGGGCATGCCCCAGCAAACCATACAGCGTGCAAACGAATTGCTCGAATCCCTCGCCGTCTCCCACGAAGGCGCGCACCGCGACACCGCGTCCATCCCCGACCGCACCGAGCAAAGCGCCGACCAACTCCCCCTCTTCACCGAGTACCTCCCCCACCCCGTCGTCCAGCAGCTCAAAGAAGTAAAGATCGAATCGCTCACACCACTCGAAGCCTTCGACACCCTCCGAAAGCTCCGCGACTCCATCGATGAGGCAGCACAATGAACACACAAGACGAATCAATCCTGATCAACGCCTCCATCACGCCCGACACCATCAAGTACCACGTCGCGCAGACCGCAGCCATCCTGTTCTTCTGCATCGTCACCATCCCCCTCATGCCGATCATCCTCCCGATCGTCTACTTCGTGAAGAAGATCGAGTTCGACCGCATCAGCTGCACACTCACCACCCGCGCCGTCAAGATCAACCGGGGCGTTTTCAACCGCATCGAAAAATCCATCCCCCTCGACAAAATCACCGACGTCGCCCTCTCCCAGGGCCCCATCATGCGCTTCTTCAATATCGAGATGGTCCAGTTCGAGACCGCCGGCCAGTCCGCCGAAGGCGCTACCGCCGCGATCGTCGGCATCGAAAACGGCCGCGCCTTCCGCGACGCCGTCCTCGCGCAGCGCGACAAAATCACAGAACTCTCTTCAGCAACCGCCCCCGAGCCCGCCGCCCAACACGATCAATCCACCCTCGCCGAGATCCGCGATACTCTCCTCCGTATCGAGCGCAAAATCACCGACGACGACGCGCCATAACCACAACCCCCACAATCGCCAGCAACGCACTCCCGCCCGGCGAAGGCACCCACAACCGCGCAAAGTCAATCGCCCCGCCGTTGCTCGGGCTCGGCTCACCACCGAACAGCCCCCCCGCCGCAAACCGAAGCCGAACGTCGATCATCCCGTACGGATACCCCCGCCCGCTCCTCCCATCTTCAATCGGCAGGAACGGCAATTCCACCGTGTACACGTTGTACTGCGCATCACCGCCGCCGTACGACTCGCTCAGCGCGTTCAACTCCACCGTCATATCAAGCCCGTTCAGACTCAACTCCGCGATCTGATCACCCGCCGCCTGCGAGTCATGGTCAAACAACCCAAGCGTCAGGAACCATGTCTCTTCCTCCACGCCCCCCCGCGGCTGCCCGCCAAACAAATCAAACGAGAACGAAACATCAAACTGATTCCCCAACTCGCTCGTATCAAAGCCCCACGGGCGATCAAACGGCGACTCCTCCCCGAGATTCGCAAGCAAATAGCTGTTCGGATCAGGGATGTCCCCGTCCTGGAAATCCTGCTCTCCAAGCAGGTGCGACGCGCCAATAAACGCTCCCCGCGCTGCGCCAACCGCGCAGAACGCAAAAGCGCAAGCACTCACCAACAGGTGCGTAACCATTTTCTCTAACTCCTTGTCGAGCAGCGCCCCGCCTGTGCTTGCGGCCGCGCGACTCCCTGTGCGTCATCAGAGTACGCCCCCCCGCACCCCAACTCAACCCCTATCCCCTAAATCGGGCCATAGAACTTCAAAACCACCACAAAAACTCGCATACCATGTGCCCTCACCAATACTTCACCCAGAAGAGAGCCCCCGATGCCCCAACTCGACCACTTCGTCACCCTCGGCCGCTCAGGACTCAGAGTCTCCCCCCTCTGCCTCGGCGCCATGACCTTCGGCGAAGACTGGGGCTTCGGCTCGCCAGTCGAACAATCTCTCGAGGTCATCGACGCCTACCTCGACGCAGGCGGCAACTTCATTGACACCGCAAACATCTACACCAAGGGCCACTCCGAACAAATCATCGGCGACCACCTCTGCTCCAAACCCGCCCTGCGCGACTCCCTCGTCATCGCCACGAAATGGCTCGGCAACATGTTCCCGGGCGATCCGAACGCCGGCGGCGCACACCGTAAAAACCTCTACACCTCCGTCGAACACTCACTCCGCCGACTCCAGACCGACTACATCGACCTCCTCTGGATGCACTTCTGGGACCAGCACACACCAATCGATGAAACAATGCGCGCGCTCGACGACCTCGTCCGTGCCGGCAAAGTCCGCTACGTCGGTTTCTCCGACACCCCCGCGTGGAAATGCGCCCAGGCGCAGCTGCTCGCGCACTTCAACTCATGGTCGCCCCTCATCGCGCTCCAGATCGAATACTCCCTCGCCGAGCGCACCCCAGAGGCAGACCTCATCCCCATGGCCAAAGAAATGGGCATGGGCGTCACACCGTGGTCACCGCTCAAGGGCGGCCTGCTCACCGGCAAATACGCACGCAACAAACGCCCCGCCGAGGGCGACGCCAAACGCGCCGACTGGCTCGAAAAACACCTCGAAAACGAAAAGACCCTCAACCTCCTCGACACACTCATCGAAGTCGCAGCCGAAACCGAGCGCCCCCCCGCCGAGGTCGCCCTCGCCTGGTGCCGCCAGCAATCAGGCATCCACTCCTCCATCATCGGCGCGCGCACACTCGAACAACTCAAATCAAACCTCGCCTCCCTCTCCCTCACACTCTCCGACGAACACCTCAAAAAACTCAACGACGATTCCAAACCTGATCTCCCCTTCCCGCACCCCTTCCTCGACTTCGTCCGCACCACCGTCCAGAACGACACAACAATCAACGGCGTCACCTGCGACGCATGGCCCCTCTCCCCCAAAGACGACTCCGAACGCTGGTAACCCCCCACTCATTCTTCTCCCTTCATCTTCCTCACCTTCTTCACCTTCCTTACCTTCCTTACCTTTATCTTCCTCTCTTCCTAATCTTCTCCCGTGCCACTGACCCGTCTTCGGGTCAGTGCCTCTTCCTCCCTCTCCCGCTGGGAGAGGATGTCATCGAGGTCTTCCGAGATGACAGGAGAGGGCTCCCCAACCTCCACCGTCTCCCTCTCACTCCCTCTTCTTCTTTCTTCTACCCAACCTTCTCTCTCCGCCCCGTCTCCCCTCGGGAGAGGGCAAGTCCCGGCGCGCCGGGACGCGCGGGCGAGGGGGGCTCCATCTTTCTTCCTGATGCCTGGTGCCCGATCCCTGATGCCTCTCTCCCAAGGAATACACATGACCACCGCAACACAACCCGCGCTCAACGCCGCCTTCCTCGAATCCAAGTTCGCAACCGCCCTCTCCTACGCCGACTACACCGCCACCGGCAACGACACCCAGCAAGCCGCATGGCAAGCCATCTACGAGCAAACTGCCCTCACCCCAGCGCAATCCGAACTCATCAAATCATTCACCCGCAATACCAAAATCCTCGTCTCCTCAGGCGTCTGGTGCGGCGACTGCGTCCAGCAGTGCCCCCTCATCGCCCGCATCGCCGAAGCCAACCCCCTCATCGATCTCCGCTTCGTAGACCGTGATACGCACGAAGACCTCGCCGTCCAACTCAAAATCTGCGCAGGCCTCCGCGTCCCCATCGCCATCTACATGGCAGAAGACTTCGAGCCCGTCTCCGTCTTCGGCGACCGCACCCTCGCCCGCTACCGCGCCATCGCCGAAAGACAATTCGGCGCCGCCTGCGCTATCCCCGGCGCACCGATGGACGAAGACGAACTCGCCGCAACACTCCAGGACTGGCTCAACGAAACCGAGCGCGCCCACCTCATCCTCCGCCTCTCCGCACGCCTCCGCCAAAAACACAACGACTAACCACCTCTCCCGCTGGGTGGCATGCTCACACTTCCGAAAGTGAGCATGTCTTCTCTGTTCCCTTTCTTCTCCGCCCCCCCTCCCCGCTTGCCGGGGAGAGGGCAAGCCCTCCCGGCGCGCCGGGATCGGAGCGCGGGTGAGGAGTCTTTTCTACCTCCCCTCTCCCCCCCTGCCACTGCCCCCTCTCCGGATCAGTGCTCCCTCCCCCCTTCCTTACAAAAGCGTCACGCGCAGCGTGACTGAAAAACAGCTCTTCTGAACCACTCCTGCATCCCCCCTATCCCCGGGGCTCGATCCCGCCCCACATCCCGCCGACATCTCTATAGATGTCCCGAATCGCCTCAGATCTCAGCGTGATCGCCGCGACCCGCTCCTTCGCCGAGCAAACCCGCGCCGTAAACACCACGATCGAGCGCCTCTCAACAGGCCACCGCATCAACCGCGCCAAAGACGACCCCTCCGGGCTTATCGCTGCCGAATCACTCGGCGCCCGAGCTTCCGCGATCAATGGTGAAATCAATCGTCTCGAACGCCAGTCCCTCCTCTTCTCAACCGAGGAAGGCGCGCGCACCGTCGTCTCCGACCTCCTCATCGAGCTCAACGCAACCATCATCGAAGCCGCGAACACCGGCGCAAACGACCTCCCCGAACGCGAAGCCCTCCAGTTCCAAGCCGACGCCATCATCGACGCGATCGACTACATCTACCAAACCACATCCTTCAACGACCAACACGTCTTCAAAGTCGAGCCCACAACCCCGAACACGTTCTCGAAAATCGAGGCGACCCAAACCGAAGCCGACCTATCAAAGCGGGCCCTCTCCGAACTCCGCGCCGGCGCACAGTTCAATCTGATCGATGGCAACCTCGAAATCGCACAACAGATCACAACCGGTGCCATCGAAACAAACGCCACCCGCATCGGCGCGCTCGGCTCCGCCCAAAAGCATGTCATCGGTGCACAGATCCGATCATTGCACACCGAACTCGAAAACGTCCTCGGCGCCAAGTCCATCATCAAGGACACCGACTACGCCCAGGAAACCGCAACCCTCTCCCGCCACCAGATCCTCCAGCAGGCCGCGATGCAGTCTCTCAAAATCGCAAACGCCCTGCCCGCAGCCGCCCTCCAGCTCCTCGGCTGATCCCCTCTTCAAAAACACAACGACTAAACCCCCAATACAATTGCGCCGCCCAACCCCGGAGAGCCAGTCTTCTACACCAAGGAGACTGCACCCCTCTTGCATAGACAGGCTCACATATTCCGACCACTCGGGCGCGCAGTTCGCCATCTCGATCTGCGCCGTCACCCGGAACTCGGACTGTTCCCAAGCGAGCAGCAAAGCCGCAAGGCTATGCGCCGAGCCGCGCGCAAACTCATCAGACGACCGACATTCCTTATCACAGTTGTAGCTATGGCCGGGCTCTCGATAACGCTGACACTGGTGCTCCGCAAAGCCGCAGCGAGCTTGGGACTGCCGATCGGCCAACTCACACGCAACCTGATCCTGGCGATCCCGGTCATCAGCGTGTGTTGTACTCTCGGTCTCTGGGTGCTGAACCGCCATCTATCGAAGCTCCTGCGCCGCGAACTTCTTGACTGCGGCGTGCCAACCTGTATCAGATGCGGATACCACCTCATCGGGCTGACCGCCCCGGTTTGCCCCGAATGCGGCAGGCCATTCGACGAACAAGTGCACCGGATTCTTGATGCAGACCCATCACCTCCCGTGCCCGACTAGCGAATATTGCAACGGGGGGGGAGGGGGGGGCAGTTCGCGCCCACCACATCCTCCGACTCTCCGCACGCCTCCGCCAAAAACACAACGATTGACCGTCTCCCCCTCTGGGTGGCATGCTCACACTTCCGAGAGTGAGCATGTCCTCATTTTCTTCTTCAACTCGCCTTGACTCTTGCCCCCTCCCCCCTCTTCCTCAACCTACTTTCTTCCTTTTCCTCCTCCTCCCCGTGCCACTGACCCCTCCCCGGGTCAGTGCTCCCTCCCCCCTTCCTTACAAAAGAGTCACGCGCAGCGTGACATGGAGGCAACTTTTCGAAACGTCCGACTCCGCCAAAAACACAACGACTGAACCCCCAATACAATTGCGCATGTAGTTACGGAGACTCCACCATGCGCAAATCAATCACCGCCGCCCGCGTCATCACCATCATCGCGATGATGTTCCTCATCGCCACCACCTACTACCTCCGCTCGGGCATCCTCGCGATGGTCAACCACCAGATCGACGCCCAGAGCGCCACCGCCCAGGAACGTCTGGACAACTTCGCCGACACCGCCGAGTTCCGCCAGGCAGAGTACGAAGCAGGCATCTCCCGCTTCGATGTCGCGATGAGCAAGTACAAAGAACTGATCGAGCTGTACGCCTCCGATTTCGACGCCTACCAAATCAAGATCGGCGAAGAAGCCAACACCATGCCCCCGCCACTCCCCCACCGCCCCTACCGTCCACGCAAACCAGAGGTCGCCGACGAACTCGCCAAAATCAACGAAGCATTCCGCGCCGAGCGCGAGTCCTACTTCTCCACCGCCCGTGCGCTCAACCCCGTCGTCGCACTCGCCGCCGTCGCGCTCGTCGGCTCACTCCTCTACCTCATCCTCTTCGACACAAACAACGCCCGCATCCTCTACGTCATCCTCCTCACACTCTCCTTCATCTTCATCATCGGCCCCGCCTTCCACTCCATCCTCTCCATCGCCGCCTACAACCTCCGACCACCCGTCTACTAAACATCCCCATTCCAACCCCCTCTCTCCATTCATTGGAGGATGTTATTTCATGCGGTGTTGCGTTGAACGCTAATACTCTGTGTGGAGATAACTCAGCGGGACATGAAAACAACCGCCTCATAAAGTCCCGACTTTGACTGTCGGCGCCGCATCTTGCTGATCCCATCGAGGGAGAACCCAAAGTACTCGAAGATACTTGCGAGGATTTCATCGCTTGGGAGAGGGTGATCGTAGAATTTACTATTCCCAATAACATAGGCGAGTTTTGCGTGTTTTCGGCATACCTTTGAGATACCTTCTGCATGTTCGAAGATATTATTGAAATACTTCATGACGTAGTTCGCCATAAGCTGCCCGTTTCCATTCACGTTTGCGGTGAACGGCGCAAGAAGACCGCCAACAATGTCGTTGACGGGCTCAACGCCATGCATAAGAACCGACGTCGCCTTGCCCCATGTGCCGCCTATTGCCTCGGTTTCCAGACAACCGACCGACTTTGCATTCTCGATGAACTCAAAGAAGAATAAGTGGGGTCGAGTTTCACGCGCGTAACTAAATCGATTTGGATAAGGTGGCGAGGTGATTACAGCAGAAACCTTCGGGCTCCTCGGCAATACTCGATCAACTGCTTTGGAATTACCCGCGTAAACAGTAACGTCAGAACACGGGCGATCGCGCATACAATCAAGGTCGTCTATGAGCTCATCGAGTTTTTGTCTAAGCAATCCGACAATATCAACGGCCGCTAACGGCTCGTGAGCGAATGTAAGAGAGACATGATTGTGCTTGGCATTGCTTACCGGAACTAGGATCGAGAGGATACCGAGACGGAGGAGATCTATGTGGCCTCCTGTGTCTTCAAGCCCAAGCATCGTTCGTCGGATTGCCACGAGCTGCGCGAGATTGGGGCGCGACCACCACCTCTCGGGTTTATGGATCGGTGGAATAAACGCCGCGTGCGCCGCCAGATAATCTGTGGCACGTTTTTCATCGGTGAGCCCCTTCGCCTCCTCAGAGATAAGTTGAATAAAACTATCGAAGCACCGTGATAATGTACAGAGGTCTGTGAATGTTTTTGTTTTTACAGCACTGACGAAGTGCAGGTAAGGATTTAACTCGATTGAACAAGAGGGAATCCCCTTGTATTTCAAGCAAAGCGGTACGGTTCCCACACCGCTGAATGGGTCTAAAACGTAGTCACTACCACCGAGTTCGAAGTGTTCTGCGATATCAAGCGCAAGCATCGGTGAGAAACTTGGCGTAAGCCGGTACCACCGGTGTATAGGAAGGCCCATTTTACCCTTGAAGGTGACTGTATCCGTTTTTCGATTCTCGAATCGATCAACCAAGCCAAATAATGTGGGTTCGGTTCTGGTCATCCCACCAAGCTCTTCAATTTGCTTATCACCGGCTTACGAAAATCGATCCGGTTACGCTTCATAAAACCAAGCAAATCAAATCCGGAGAGAGTCCGAATGATCGCGTAGCTATCAACGCCTTGCTTGACAACCCAAACAGACTTGTATCGACGGATGATGGAGGGGGAACTTTGATTACAAAATAAAGGCATAAGAGGCAAAATCCCCGCCACTAGCAAGTGCCTCGCCATTGCCTCATCTGCCTGAGCACGCTTCGAATCACCCGTCTGATAGCAGTGGCGAACTTCCATACCAATGCCAATCAGATTGATCTGTGGCTTATCTGCGAGAGCGCGAAGCTCCGCTTTGCAAGCTTCTCGAATAGCCTTCCGACGTGCGAGGCTCTTGATTTGATCAAACTGAACATAGATGTCGGCAGTGCGAGATTCGTCTACGATTCCGGAACTGATCTTGGCGGTATACGTTAGTTGCTCCGGTGTGAGACCTAATTTATTCACAAAGATCGCCTGCACACAGTCTTCATAGATATCGCCAAGTTTTCGGTGTATCGATGTGACTGTACCACCACCAAGAGTCGCAGCAACGTATTCCTGAGAATCCAACCCAAAGATGCTGAACAGCGGATCCTTGGCATAAACGCGAACTAACTGCTCCTTGGTTCCGCCAGCCTTTTTAACTGGGCCGGGTATGTAGTTCGCCAGCCTGGCAAGATGCCCCATCACCATTTTGTGCAGTTGCTTCTCAAATTCCGTACGGCAGTTGGGCATTCTCTAATGCTACCTTGCCGCCAGCATCGTGGGGCATTCTCACCCCAGATGTTCGATGATATCGTCAACAAACGAGATACTCCGCGTAGAGTTCCATCCTCGTTTCCCCTCCCCCTACAATCCTCCCCATGCCCGCCCGCGAACAAAACGAATACGTCCTCGGCACCGACGACGCCGAACTCGCCCGCCTCGGCTTCCAGCACCGACTCTGGTCCGACGAATCAACCGCACACTTCAAACGCGCCGGCTTCATGCCCGCCATGCGCGTCCTCGACCTCGGCTCAGGACCAGGCTTCACCTCCCGCGACATCGCACAACTCGTCGGCCCATCGGGCTCCGTCGTCGCCGCCGATATCTCCCAGCGCTACCTCGAGTTCCTTGAGCGCCAACAACAGACCGACCTCGCCCGCCTCGCCGCGCCGATCGAAACGCTCGCCGTCGATGCCCACCACCTCGACCTCCCCGCAAACTCGTTCGACGCCACCTACGCCCGCTGGGTGCTCTCCTTCACGCCCGAGCCCATGCGCATCGTCCAGCGTATCGCCAACGCCCTCAAGCCCGGCGGCATCTTCGCCGTGCAGGACTACTCCAACTGGCCCGCAATCTTCTGGGGCCCCCGCGCCGAAACACTCCCCATCCTCCGCCGCGCCGTCCTCGCCTCATACGCCCGCGTCAACGCCGACCCCACCATCGCCTCTAAACTCCCCGCGATGATGTCCGCCGCCGGGCTCGAACCCGTTGAGGTCATGCCCATCGTCAAACGCGCATCCCCGCGCGACACCCTCTGGCACTGGCCCCTCACCTACTTCGCAACATTCCTCCCCCGCCTCGTCGAAGCGGGCGACATGACCCAGGAAGAGAGTGCCGCCATCCTCGCCGAATGGGAAGCCAACACCGCCAACCCCACCGCCTTCTTTATCACACCCCCGCAGCTCACCATCACCGCCATCAAACGCTGAACCGCGTCAGACCGCCATCCCTGCCTCTCCCTCTGGGAGAGGTCGAAGATCCGCCGTAGGCGGGATGTAATCGCTGTCTTCAGTGATGACAGGTGAGGGCTCCCCATCCTTCGCTTTCTTCTCACTCTCCGTCTTACCCTTCTCTCCCTGATGCCCGGTCCCTGATGCCTGATGCCTTCTTCCCGGCCCCATAACACCATTCGATAACCAGCCTGTACCGATCGCGCGACCCTGCGCGTCCTATCACTATAACTCTGCGCCCCCCAAACCCACCTCCCCTTGTCCGCGCCTACTGCGCGTCCATTGTTTCAGTGGATACACATCCACAAGCAATTCAAAGACACGAGGGAAATCACCATGCTGTTCAAGACCACCGCCATCATCGCTATCTTCGCCGCGACCACCGCCGCCGCCTCCGCCGAGCTCGCCCCCACCGCGCTCTTCACCTCCACCGCCGTCGAATCATTCGACGCCCTCTCCAGCACCAACTCCATCTTCTCCGACTCCGTCTCCGTCACCGCCGAATCGGGCCTCCTCATCAAAGCGCAGAGCTGGACCTTCTCCGGTTTCGCCACAACCAAGCCCCACTCCGGCACCCACTTCATCGGCTCCACCTCCGGCCCCGTCGTCTACGACTTCTCCGAGCCCATCTTCGCATTCGGCGGCTTCTTCTCCACAAACACAAACGCCCCCGACGCCACCGCAGAGTTCTTCTCCGCAACCGGTGACCTCCTCGCAACAATCGATATGTCCATCCCCACCGCACTCTCCATCGACTCCGCCATCTCCCCCTGGACATGGAACGGCGTCGCCTCCACCGAACCCTTCGCCTCCGTCCGCATCTCCGGCAACTACTCCCAAGGCGGCTTCGTCATGATGGATGACATCCAGATCTCCTCCACACCCCTCCCCACACCCGGCTCACTCGCCACCGCCGCCCTCGCGGGCCTCTCCATGTCCCGCCGCCGCCGCGCCTAAAGCCCACCCAAACAAAACACCTCTTCTTCTCAGGCCCCTCCCAACAGGGGCCTTTTCCTTGCGCCAACTCCTCTCGCTCGGGTGCCACGCCTTGACCCGGAGGGCAAGGCGTGCTCCCACTCCCTGTGCCACTGATCCGCCGCGGCGGACCAGTGCTCTCCCATCTCTGCTTCGACTCGTGTGGCATGCCCACGCGCAGCACGCATGGATCTCATGCCCCCTCTCCCCGCCGGGGGAGAGGGCAAGCACGCCGCAGGCGTGCGCGGGTGAGGGGATCTTTCTTCCTGATGCCTGATGCCCGGTGCCTGATGCCTTCTTCTCCCCACCCTCTCCCCGTGTCGCAGATCCGCCGGAGGCGGGCTATCCTGTCCCTTCAAACGCAAATTCCCCCCCTTAAGGAAAGACCCATACCCATGTCCAGCGCAATCTCCAACGCCCAGCCCATCACCATGACCCCCTCCGGGCTCTCCGTCCCCAACACACCAATCATCCCCTTCATCGAAGGCGACGGCACCGGCCGCGACATCTGGGCAGCTTCCGTCCGCGCGCTCGACGCCGCCGTCGAGAAGGCATACGCTGGCGAGCGCAAAATCGCCTGGCACGAAGTCCTCGCCGGTCAAAAAGCATTCGACAAAACCAACTCATGGCTTCCCGACGAAACCCTCGAAGACTTCAAGAAGTACCTCGTCGGCATCAAGGGCCCACTCACCACCCCCGTCGGCGGCGGCATCCGCTCGTTGAACGTCGCCCTCCGCCAGATCCTCGACCTCTACACCTGCCTCCGCCCCGTCCGCTGGTTCGACGGCGTGCCCTCACCCGTCAAGAACCCGCACCTCACCGACATGGTCATCTTCCGCGAGAACTCCGAAGACATCTACGCCGGCATCGAGTTCGAAGCAGGTACCGACGAAAACAAGAAATTCAAACAACTCTTCAAAGACAACTTCCCCGACAAGTTCGCAAAGGTCCGCTTCCCCGACACCACCGGCTTCGGCATCAAGCCCATCTCCAAAGAGGGCACCGCTCGCATCATGAAGGCCGCAATCAAATACGCCCTCGACAACGGTCGCACCTCCGTGACCATCGTCCACAAGGGCAACATCATGAAGTACACCGAAGGTGCCTTCATGGACTGGTGCTACGAAGTCGCCGCCGAACACTTCGGCGCCAAGCCCCTCGACGGCGGCCCCTGGCACGTCATCGACGTGACTGCTCCCTCGCCCCTTGGGGGAGAGGGCCGGGGTGAGGGGAGAGAAATCACCCACCGCCCCACAAACGACGCCAACGCAAAGTGCGACCCCACAAAGCTCATCATCAAAGACGTCATCGCCGACGCCTTCCTCCAGCAGCTCCTCTCCCGCCCCGCCGAGTACGACGTCGTCTGCACAATGAACCTCAACGGCGACTACATCTCCGACGCACTCGCCGCATGCGTCGGCGGCATCGGTATCGCACCCGGTGCAAACATCAACTACGACACCGGCAACGCCATCTTCGAAGCCACCCACGGCACGGCACCCAAGTACGCCGACCAGGACAAGGTCAACCCGGGCTCCGTGATCCTCTCCGGCGAAATGATGTTCCGTCACCTCGGCTGGACCGAAGCCGCGGACCTGCTCGTCAAAGGCATCTCCGGCGCCATCGACGCCAAGACAGTCACCTACGACTTCGAACGACTCATGAACGGCGCCACCCTCCGCAAATGCTCCCAGTTCGCCGACGACATCATCAAGCATATGGGGTGAGACCAAGCAAGAAGGATTGCAGATGGCACGAAAGAAAACTCCAGGCCAAGTATTTACACCTCGGGCTCAAATGCCTAACGAGGATATGTATGTCCAACGCGAGGATCTTGAAGCTGCATTAACGCATGCTCTCAAAAGTGACAAGCATATTATCGTCCATGGTGAGAGTGGATCAGGAAAATCATGGCTTTATAAACGTGTCTTAACGGAGATCAATGCCGAATATCTTATTGCTGACATGGCCAATGCTTCACGGTTCGGATCAATTACAGCCGCCTTTCAAGATCTACTGGATCGAAGGGAACGCGCCGAGAAGACTTCCTACTCTGAAGAAAAGGCGGCAGGTGCCAATGTCGGCATTATCAAAGCAGACATCAAACATACCGGTCAATTCGAGCTGGGTAGCAAGGAACCGTATGAACGGTGCTTAGAGTACCTCCGAAAGCTAGCTCGAAAAAAACCCGCCGTATTGGTTTGGGATAACTTTGAACGCTTAGTTAACGACGAGGCTCGCGTTCGCGAAGCAGCCGACTTGATCTCGCTTGTTGACAATCCAGACTACGCCGCTTATCAAGTAAAAATCATTATCGTTGGTGTACCAGCTGACTTAAGCAACTATATATCGCAAGTCGATCAAGCAAATACTATCGCGAATCGACTCACGGAGATTCCTGAGGTCGCGCGACTTTCACTGGCAGAAGCCACCAACCTAATTGCCCGTGGATTCTGCAAAGAACTTGAATACGAGTTTCAAGGAGATTTTCTAAATCGTCTAACAAATCATGTCGCATGGATAACAGATCGGATCCCTCAACATATTCACGAATATTGCTTAGAATTGGCAAATATCGGCGATGACAAAGGGCGTGAACTGGATGGCGGTGATATGGCCAGCGCTGATCAGCGCTGGCTTAACAGTGCACTCAACCAAACACAAGCGTTGGTAGATGGCCATATGAATTCACGGCGCACTGAGGCGGGTAGACGCGACCAAACTATCTATGCGATTGGTGCCTGCAAAAATCACGAATTTAATTACACAGAAATCGAAGCCATTATTCGAAAGCAGTTCCCTGAATCTACATCAGATCGCATGCTGAACGTAAGCCAACTGCTGCAGGCACTTGCAACTGGAGATGCACCGTTGATCAAACAGACACCGAAGGGAACCGCCTATCGGTTTGTAAATCCCAAAATTCGTATGTGCATCCGCACAACATTAAAGATAGATCCGACAGGCAACCGAGTTGAAAAAAGAAAGCTACCGAATTGAATTTGCCGACTTGCATCCCTGTCCGATGCCACAAATTTTTCTGTAGAGAAGGTCCATGCTACCACCCCTATCCCGCTAACCTCGCCTACCCGAGCGAGGCAAACCTATTCCTGAACGAAGACATCAATCGAGTATCTCGATATGAATCTGTCCTGTAGACGACTTCACAAGATCCAAGCTGTTGTATGTTTCGACTAATTCCCGAAGCGTGGATTCCTGCTGTTTCGCAGAAAAACCAGCGATCTCACTTATGTTCTGCCCGATGAATATTTCGATGGAATGCACGACAACCCGCCGTAGTCGTTTCTTATCAACAAGATCTTCGAGTTGTTTTTCCCATGACTCCTGATAGCGCGACGATGTGAGAACCCATAGCTGCGCGCTTGTATTCTCGACAACGCTCACCACCTGCTCAAGATGCTTCGGGTCAGGCGCGCCAGCAGCCACCTCGATAGACACATCATCGAAATCGAAATCAGCCCGTCTCGCACCCTTGTCAGAATAAGACTTGCGATCACCTTTGTTGACTGGATGGATCTTGACTTCCCGATCTGGAAAACGCAGCGAGAGCTTGGCCCCGACCAAGTATTGCGAAACCGCTCCCAAATCATGTCGATCACGGGCGGCTTCTAGAATCTCCCTCACAAAGCTGACCGAACTGTGACCATGAAGACTCACGCCAATCGGATCTGTAGCCAAGAATCCTCTGATCGCTTCAGCAAACACATCCTGAGCGGCATCCAAGAGGCATCCTTTTTTGTTCTTGGCCAGCTTGGCGAATCCGTTCGAGCCGAGCACATCTAAGAGCGGCTGCCCCCACTCCAATAGATTCGAACTCCGCCGCCCGTGATTCTTATTGATCACGGTTAACTTGAGCCTCTTGTGCGCGGTGTTGCCGAGCGTTTCGTGACTACGCAAGCCCGAACTCCCCTCGCCAGAACGGTGATCTCCGAGATCCAACGATGGCTGCTCGCGAACAGATTCGAGCAAACCGATCGCCGACTGCAGGCGAGCAGGTACAACGCGACCATTCTTGTCCAGCATGTATGTTTCTAACACCTGCTGAACTTCAGCCGCGAACTGATCTAGTTCTTGTGTATTCATACCGTAGAGAGTGGACTTAACTTCTGGCTTAAACAATTGTCCGCTATCCATTTGATAGCTGAGACACAAACAGCATCCCCGAATCCAAACAGCGCGTCATTGAGCGAAAGAGACTCGTCTATGCAAAAATTATCCGCGCCCATTAGCCTCGCGCATTCCGTGGGGGTTAGCAATCGGGCACGCCGATTATTAAAGCCGGCCTGGAAGAGTATCTGCCGCCCGCTCCCACCCTTCGGCGTTCTTAAGCACCCCGCAATCCCATCTGTTCGCAGTTCACCCATAGATCGCTTTGTGCCATCCGCCTGTAGTCTTACCCGTCGAAATACTGTTCCATAAGACCACTTCCGCCGCCGCTGCATATCTTCCGCAATCGCTGCGTGCTTCTCGCTCATCTGGCTACACAAATAATTAACGCGATCTTTCGACCACCATTCGGGCGCATCTCGCGGGAGGTCCTCCAAAATATCAGCGAGTTCTAGCCCAGACTGCAATGGCGGATCCGGCAATGACGAAATGGCCCAATCAATCTCGGAGTTGTTCCGGATGAACTCAGCGAGGGCGCGTGGCCGGATCCGAGACTCTACAACCTCGTCGTTCAAGTCTGCGTCCTGTGTTCCCACTACAAATAGCCGTGATCGGCTCTGCGGAACGAACCACTTCGCATCGAGAACAAATGTATCGATTCCATAACCGAGTCGATTTAACGCCTGCATCGCTTCTTGAAAATCAGCGCCGCCATGCGATGTGAGAAAGCCCACAACATTCTCAACGAGAATCTGCCGCGGCCGCCTCTCATCCATCTCTTCTAGGATTCGATAAAAACCCCAGAACGCAGACGACTCACCCGAGTTCAGGCCGCGCCTTCCACCTGCGACTGAAAGATCCGTGCACGGAAAGGAAGCCGTAGCGAGATCAATATCAGGAATCGAGTCAGCATCTACCTCGTGAATATCATCAAGGACAAAGTGTGATCCAGCATCGCCAAAATGTGCGTCGTACATCCGGCACTTCTTTGGATCGATATCGTTAGCCCAAGCAAGTTCCCACCCGCCCTGCTCCAGTCCCATTCGAACCAAACCAATGCCAGCGAAAAACTCCGCAAAGCGCCCCTGGCTACTCCCCTTGTTCAAACTGAATTCGATTCGCTTTTGCCTTCCCATACGGGCACTCTACGCTCCAAACAAGGCCCGTACAACAATCCCCAATTTTCTGCGCTCTCCTCTCCGTCCCCCGCAAACCAAACCCTCCCCATCCCCCCTCCCCTGCGCACATACATCGCACCTGCCCCGCCCAACGCAATCCGAGCGGATTCCTCCGCACCCGATCGTTTTCGCGCCCATTAGCGCGCCGATCCGCGCCGTTTCTCGACCATAATCGACGCCGTTTCCCCCTTCCCCCGCCCCCCGTGCGCGCACCCACCGCCCATCAGCGCCGCGCGCGTGCTGCAACCAACCCACCCCGTGCGCCAACCAACCTCTCCGGGCCGCCGTTATCTCGTGCGTCTGCGCACAAACCCCAGCCCTGCAAAGCCCAATAGCGCCACGCCGCCCGGCGCCGGCACATACTCAAACAGCACGCCCGCCGAGCGCATCGATATAAACGTATTGCTCTGCGAGTTCTGCGTCACCGTGATCCCGCCGCCCGTGTAGTTCACCTCGCCGATCAAAAACCACTCGTCGCCGCCGTTCGTGTTCTGATCCACAGTGATATTCAAAACATCGACATCCGTCACCACCGTGTATTCCGTGTCGCCGCCGCTCACGTTAATCGTCTGCGGCCACAGCGCGTACACGCGGTACATCCCCGCGCTCCCGCCGTTCGAACCCAGCCCGAAGTTCCCACCGCCGAGAGCTGTTCCAAGCGGTATGACGAGGTTATCCGCGTCTGCGCCGGGTGTATAAAAGTACTGATACGTATCCGGAGCGGCACTCCCGTTGCCACCAAAAATACTGTCGCCGCCCGTCGTGCCGAACGCCGGCGCCGCGACACTGCTCGATGCCGTCGTTGTATCTCCGCCGAACGCGAAGTTCGAGTTGAACGTGATCGCGCCGTCGTCAGCGCCATCCGTATCGATCTCGATGATGTACCCGGCGTGCGCGAGCGAAGTGATCGCACCAACACACGCAACAACAGTCATAGCCTGACGCTTCATCTCTCGGTCTCCTCGATTGTCGGCAGCGGCACCGGGCGGAAACAACATCGCGCCCGAAGCCTCGAACCTGTGCGGCACCCACTGTAGCGACAGCATTGCATTCCGCCAGACAAAACTCGAAAAACACCGCTCAGTGCTGATATTTCGCCTCTTTGAAACGTATTATCTGTCCCATGTCCGGGCTATTCGACGGCACATCTTTAGAGCAGCCCGTCACCTGCGAGCACTGCGCCAACCCGCTCGCCGACTGCACCTGCCCGCGCACCGCCTCGGGCCGATCCTGCCCACCGAGCGCACAGCACCCGCGCGTCCGGCGCGAAAAACGCCGCGGCAAGTGGTGCACGGTTGTCGCCGAGCTCGATCCCGATGCGACCGATCTCAAGGCGCTCTCCAAATCGCTCCGCACCTCGCTCGGCACCGGCGGCGGCATCACGGACGGCGAACTCATCATCCAGGGCGACCACCGCGATGTGATCGTGAGCAAGCTGAATGCACTTGGCTACAAGGCGAAGCCGAGCGGCGGGTAGCCGCGCGACGGCAAGGCGCGGTACCGCATCGTGCTGGATGCTGTAAGCTGAACAGACGAATAGCTCTTTCCCCACAGCAGGAGTTTTCTGATGAACACCATGGAAGTCGGACAAGCGCTCTTGGAGTGCTGCAAGAGGGGCGCGTATCTTGATGCGGTCGATTCGCTCTACGCCGACGATATTGTCAGCGTAGAACCGGGCGAAGGTGAGACGCGCGGGATAGCCGAGGTTCGCAAAAAGACTGCCGGCTGGATCGAGATGCACGAGGTGCATGAGTCTTCATTCCTCGGCCCGTTCCCGCACGGCGACCGTGTTGCGATCTACCTCAAGGTTGAGGTGACGCCGAGGTCCGGCGAGATGGCCGGGAAGCGGTACACGATGGAAGAGATATGTCTGTACACGGTCGAGAACGGGAAGATAACCCGCGAGGAATTCTTCTACTTCAGGGGGTAAACGCCCCGGCTTTGCACAACTGAAGACACCGTATCACACCCTGTATCATGTCCTTTTCTATGAGCACGGCATATCGATCAGACATCCCGTTCGTCACCGACCGCATCCACGCCGCCGCTGTGTACTGCTCGGACGGCCGGTGGGGCGAGGCGTTCGACGACTTCCTGACCAACGGGCTCGGGCTGCCGCGCTACGACCGCGTCGCGCTGCCCGGCGGGCCC
>JAJDDG010000097.1 GCA_029260435.1 Phycisphaerales bacterium
GGCTCCCGCGCCCGCCCACCGAATCGTTCATATGCAGCACGCGCAGGTTTTCCAGCCCGCACACCTCGTCAAACTCATCGAGCACGCCATCCGCGAGCGTTTCCGCCTGCGCCTTCGTCCGTTTCTTCCCCGTCCCGTCGCTATTCTCATTACTCGCAAGGTCGTACCCCGCCGCCAGCGCGTGGCACGTATCAAAGCAGAACCCCACGCGCCCCGCCGCATCCGCACCCGCCTCCTCGTTGATCATCTCCATCAGCATCGCGAGTTCTTCGAATGTCCGCCCGAGCGTCGTGCCACCCCCCGCCGTGTTCTCA
Organism: Phycisphaerales bacterium; assembly: GCA_029260435.1. Classification (GTDB taxonomy): domain Bacteria; phylum Planctomycetota; class Phycisphaerae; order Phycisphaerales; family UBA1924; genus OFTM74. Next base: position 315 of record JAJDDG010000097.1, read on the forward strand.
AGGCACACCACCGTCTCGTATCCGCGCGTCTCCTTAAAGACCCGCTTGTACGCCCTCGCGATCTTCCTGCACCCCGCCTCCACGCCCTCCTTCATGTGCGCACCCGGATGGCTCACCAGATGCCGAATCTTCAGCGCCTCGCACCGCTCTATCTCCTCGCGCATCGTGACAATACTCTTCTCCCACAGTTCATCATCCGGGCTCGCCAGATTGATCAGGTACGAATCGTGGCTCACCGTCCTGCCTTCCCACCCGAGTTCCGCCAACTTCGCAAGCCACGCCGCCTTGTCCCCCTCATCGAGCGGCTTGAACTTCCACTGGCGCTGATTCTTCGTGAACACCTGCACCGTGTCCATCCCGAGGCGCTCCGCCTCGTTCAGCGCGTTCACCATCCCGCCAGCGATCGATAAGTGTGAGCCGTACAGCATGCCGCTAGTCTAGACACGCCATGCCACTCACGCCCATCAACACGAAAGAGATCGTTACCAAGAGCCGCCTCGCGCGCCGCTTCGCTATGTCCTGGTTCATCGTGCTCGCCATGTTCACTTTCGCCACGATTGTTCTCGCACTCCAGAACATCAATTGGACCGCGCTGCATGGCTGGATCGTTGCCATCTTTATGCTCTTCTACGGAATCGCGGTGCTCGCCAACGCCATACGAACGAAGTCGATCATGTCCGCATTCCTGCAATCTCACAATCAGCTCGTCTGCCCCCGAGACTGCTCGCCCATCACCGCAGATCACGACACCGATATCTGTACCTGTCCGATCTGTAGTATCGAGATCGAAACTGATACGCTCCGCGAATTCTGGAATGACACCCTCGCCACCTACACCAACTGGCTGCGCTGGCTCATGCATAGAAAGCGCGTTCTCGCAGAACTCCCCCACACCAACCCCGCCAATCCGACACACAACATCGAACCGGACTCGGACGCAATCGCCTCCCTCATCACTCGTGCCCGGTTCCTGAGTTGGCTCTTTCTCCCGACAATGATCGTTGTGTTTGCTTGGCCATCTACCGGGCCCAACACCTTTGGATTTCCAATATGGCTGACCGGATCATTCCTTGTCCTGATCATTGCGTGTGTTATTGGCGTTCTTTCCTATGTAGCTAACGATCGAGCAAAGAAATCGCTACAGAAGTACATCCGAACGCACCACGCGCTCGTCTGCCCAAAGGATTTCTACCCGCTCGTCGAAATCGATCCGAAACACCAGTCCTGCCGCTGCTCCGAGTGCGGCATGACAACGACAAGAACCAACTGTCAAAGGCTTTGGCAAAAGGCGCTCGGTTCCGAGATCCGATGGTTCTTCTGGCTCCTCTTCGCCCGCCCACGCATTGCCCAACTCCCGCCATCCGACGCGGACTAGCTCACCCCCGCGACTTGTACGTCACCATGATCGGCGGCGTCTTTACCCGCGCCACCAGCCAAAGAATCATGCAGACAACGAGCAACCCGCCCACAACGAGCACGCCCGTCGAACCGATCAGATCAACGACCCACGCAACCAATGTCTTGAGCAAGCCCCGCCGACCCGTGGTATCCGGCTCATTGCCCGCAGCCAAGTCCTGCGCCATGAAGTACAACAACGCGGTGAGCCCACCGACGATGCCGATCCCGACAACCGGTTTCACGCATGCCGTCACGATATTGTGCTTGACCTCGCTCGCCGACCAACCCTTCGTATCACCGATCAGCTTGCAGAACCCATCCCGTTCATCGCCCGTTGCAAAATCCAATTCGTGCGACTTGCTCTCCTTGCCTTGCCCGAAGTGAACCGTCGCTGAATCGTCGTGCCGATTGAAAATAACCTTGGTCGCGCTCGATAGAGCAATCGACTTCGCCTTAAAACCCTCCGGCACCTGCCCGCCCTCGATCGCCTGTGCAACTGAATCGAGCTGGTCGTTTTCTGCCTTCGCATAAAGAATCACAGAACCATCAAACACTATGATGTTGTGAAAGATCCCACTCAAATTCTTCCACACACGAATACCTGTTGACTCTGAGTTCATATCTACACCTCTATGATGGTTAGGCGAGCCGGAAGTCTATCAGATACACCCTTCAATACCACACGCTTTGCATCTCGCACCACTCCGTGATTACCCTTACCCCATGCTCGCAAAGCTCGGCGACCGTATCTCCGCATTCTTCCGCGCCTCCGCGCCGGACCCCTTCGTCCTCGCGATCCTCCTCACCTTCCTCACCCTCACACTCGCCGCTCTGCTCACCCCCGCAACATTGCACGACGCCGTCCGCTTCTGGTCGTCCTCCGCAAAGATGGATGTGAACGGTGCCCCCTATTCCGCCGGCATCTGGAACGCCGGGCTCCTCCGCTTCGCGATGCAGATGTGCCTGATCCTCGTCACCGGGCACGCCCTCGCTTCATCTCCCCCCATCGCGCGCATCATCCGCAGGCTCGCAGACCTCCCGCGTAACGGCGCACAAGCCGTCTTCCTCGTCGGCATCACCGCAACCTCCCTCGCCGTCCTCAACTGGGGGCTCGGGCTCATCGCCGGCGCACTCATCGCGCGCGATGTCGCGCGATCCATGCGCGCGCGCAACATCCCCTTCCACTACCCACTCCTCTGCGCCGCCGGGTACCTCGGGCTCCTCGTCTGGCACGGCGGCTTCTCGGGCTCCGCGCCCCTCAAGGTCACCCAGGCCTCCGAGATCGCGGACATCTTCCCGAGCGGCGCACCATTCGATGCCATCCCGCTCACACAAACCATCCTCTCCCCGATGAATGGCATCATCACGGGCGGGCTCGTCATCGGCGCGCCCATCCTCCTCGCGCTCATGTCCCCCAAAGACCCACCCGCCGCGCGCATCCCCGAATCGATCAAAGCAGAATCACCCGACCCGGATGCAGAACACATAAAAGAAGGCGCTCTGCCAAAGTTTCTCGAAACATCCCCCCTCATCAACCTGCTCATCGTCGCGCTCATCGCGTGGTGGGCGCTGGACTACTACCTCCCGCGCACCGAATCCGGCTCGCTCGACCTCGCGAACACGGGGCTCAAATCGCTCACACCCGACACCGTCAACATGACCATGCTCATGCTCGGGCTCCTCCTCCACTGGAACCCTCGCTCCTATCTCGATGCAGTAAGCGAAGCCGCGCGCGGGTGCGCCGGCATCATCCTTCAGTTCCCGCTCTACGCCGGGATCATGGGCATCATGCTGGGATCAGGACTCACCGTCCTCATCGCCGAAACCATCGCATCAAACGCCACCGCAACAACCCTCCCCATCTTCACCTTTATCTCCGCGGGTGTCGTGAACATGTTCGTCCCCTCGGGCGGCGGACAATGGGCCGTGCAAGGCCCCATCGCGATGCAGGCCGGGCTCGAAGCCGGAGTAGACCCCGCCAAGATGGTCATGTCCGTTGCATACGGCGATCAACTCACCAACATGCTCCAGCCATTCTGGGCGCTCCCCCTGCTCGCGATCACCGGCGCAAAAGCGCGCGAGATCGTCGGGTACACCGCCATCGCCATGACCGCAGCCGCACTCTGGATCGTCATCTGGCTGCTGATCTTCTAACCCGCCGCTCCCGTTCGCCCCGCTCTCCTGTTTCAATAAGAACAACCCAGCAAGGAACACGCCATGCATACCCAGCAAATCGACCGCCGCACCGCGATCACCTCCATCGGCGTCGCCGCCGTCGCGGGAGCCGCTGCGCTCAGCGCCCGCCCCGTACACGCCGCTATGCTCGCCGACGAACAGACCGGCTTCGACCCCGCAACCAACCGCTACACCCTCCCGCCGCTGCCCTACGCCTACAACGCGCTCGAGCCCGCCATCGACGAACAGACCATGCGCCTCCACCACGACAAGCATCACGCCGGGTACGTCCGTGGGCTCAACAAAGCACTCGACCACCTCGACGCGATCCGCTCCGGCTCAGAAGACACCTCGCTCATCAAGCACTGGTCCCGCGAACTCGCGTTCCACGGCTCCGGGCATCGCAACCATTCCATTTTCTGGAACTCGATGACACCCGACAGCGGCTCCAAGCCCGAAGGCGCGTTCGCCGATGCGATCAAAGCCAGCTTCGGCTCGCTCGACGCCATGCTCGCGCAATTCAATGCCGCATCCAAATCCGTCGAGGGATCCGGGTGGGGATGGCTCGTCTACGAACCCACCGCACGAAAACTCCTGGTCATGCAGTCAGAAAAACACCAGAACCTCACCATCTGGGGCGTCGTCCCGCTCATGGGGATCGATGTCTGGGAGCACGCCTACTACCTGAAATACCAGAACCGGCGCGCAGACTACATCGCAGCCTTCACCACCATCATCAACTGGGCTGGCGTCTCGCAACGCTTCGCAGCCGCCAGTTCGTAATACTTCATTCATCCCCGACGTAGATCACCACGTCCGCGCGGCTCTTATCATCCTCGCGGATCTCGCCCCCGACATCCTCTTCCTCCACCATAGAAATGACGAACACCCGTGCATCGGGCGACAGCATCCGCACCCGCTCGACCAGCCCGCCCCCGAAATCGCTGTGGAACCGCCCGACCACCTGCACCACCGGGCGTGATCCGCCCTCCAGCGATTCCACAACCGATCGCGCCATCGTCTCGTCCCAGATGTTCTGCGCAAAGAAATACCCCTCCGCATCCTCAAACGTGATCTCCATCCCGTGCCCCCCCCCACCGTCACCATCACCACCTTCTTCGCTTTCTTCTTCCTCGCTCTTGACCAGCGTGCCATCCGGGTTGAACCCGAACATCCCGAGAAACTCCTCCTGGTACTGTCCACGCGTCACCGCGCTCGGCACATCCATCAGCCGACGCTGTTCTCCCGTCATCCCACCCAATGATTCCTTCCCCTCCCTACGCCCGTAGCGCACGTACCGCCTCGGCGCGTTGCTTGCGATCACCGAAAGCCCATCGCGCTTCGCCCGCTCCACCATCCGTCGATGCCCCTCCGGATAGTTCCCTCCCGTCTTGCCCGCCGCCTTCTTGAACGCATCCTCGTCGGTGATCCCCATCAGATAATCATCAATCGCCGCCTGCTCGTCACGCTCGAAAAACTCCATGCTCAGCGCCGCATGTTGTCCGGACGCCACGATCCCGTCGAACAGCTCCGCCGCTGCTGTCAGCCCGGTCTTGTGCCCGTGCATCTCCCCGATCACCACCACATCCGCCCCCGCCGCCCGGTGTACCAGCTCCTGCCACCCCACCCGCTCGCCGGTTGTCCCGTCGAACATCTCCAGATTGCGCACATCCTGCGCCCTGCGCCGCGCCGATCTGAGCTGCCTGCCCGCCTTCGTCGCGCCACCCGCCTCGAGCCGCTCGCCCGTCCGCATGCTCCATAGTTCAGCCATCGATGCCGAGCGCCCGCTCGTCCACCCGCTCTCAGCACACCCCCCCACCATCCCCGCAGACATCGAGACCACAAGCGCCAAGCCAATAACCAACCCCCCACGACCAATCTGGTGTATCCGTTTCATCCCACAAGCCTCACCGCATCGCCTCCCCCCGTCAACACCCAGCACCACCCCCACTTACAAACTCTTTGACATACACACACCATCTCTCCTTTTCCCACTTGCCCATCCGCCCCAACCCGCGACAATCCACATCTCATCCCAACCATCCGCCCCGCCCCCCACCCAGAAAGCCCACCCATGGCCTCCGTCTGCTTCTACTTCCAGGTCCATCAGCCCTACCGCCTCCGCAGATATTCTGTCTTTGATAACGACCACTTCTACTACGACGACACCGCGAACAAAGAGATCTGCCTCAAGGTCGCCAACAAGTGCTACCGCCCCACCACCGCGCTCATCCTCGACCTCGTCAAGCGCCACAAGGGCAACTTCCGCGTCTCGTACGCCCTCACGGGTGTCCTCCTCGACCAACTCGAAGCGTGGGCGCCGGATGTCATCGACCTCTTCAAGCAACTCGCCGACTCCGGGTGCTGCGAGTTCGTCGCCGAGACCTACCACCACTCCCTCTCCTTCCTCTACTCCCGCGACGAGTTCCGCGACCAGATAGACATCCACACCCAACGCATCGAAGACCTCTTCGGGCACACCCCCCAGGTCTTCCGCAACACCGAACTCATCTACAACAACGACATCTCGAAATACGTCTCCGAGATGACCACGGCCGACGGCAAACCCCGCTTCAAGGGCATGCTCTGTGAAGGCGTGGACCGCATCCTCCAATACCGCTCGCCAAACTACGTCTACCTCCCCCCATCATCCGCAGACCAGACCACACCCAAGCGCGACAAACCATTCGCGCTCATGCTCAAAAACTACAAGCTCTCCGACGACATCGCCTTCCGCTTCGGCAACCGGGGGTGGGAAGAGTGGCCCCTCTCCACCGAGAAATTCGCCAAGTGGGTCCACCAGATCAACGGCGACGGCTACCTCTGCAACCTCTTCATGGACTACGAAACCTTCGGCGAACACCAGTGGGAAGACACCGGCATCTTCGGCTTCTTAGACGCCCTCCCCGGCGCGATCTTCGACGCCGCGCCCGGAGAAAACCACTTCACCACACCTTCCGAAGCCTTCGACCACTTCGATGGCGTCGGCGTCTACGACGTGCCCTACATGACCTCGTGGGCCGACACCGAGCGCGACCTGAGCGCCTGGATCGGTAACGCCATGCAGTCCGGCGCCCTCCAGGAACTCTACAAGCTCGAAACCCCCGTCAAAAACGCCCTCCGCGCCGCCAAAGAATCGAAAGACGAAAACGCAATCTTCGAAGCAGGACACCTCGTCAACGACTGGCGCAAACTCACCACCTCCGACCACGCCTACTACATGTGTACCAAGTACTTCGCCGACGGCGACGTCCACAAATACTTCAACCCCTACGACTCCCCCTACGACTCCTACATCAACTTCGTGAACGTCCTGGACAATGTCCGCGAACGCCTCGAACACCTCGGCGTCACCGTCCCGGCGTAACCGAGTTATCTCGATTCAGAAATCCCGACCGTGCACACCATTCGGCGTGTCGTGATATGTCCACGGAGGATCTCCTCGAAGAGGATTCCGCACCGGCTCCGTCGCATCCCTGTCGAAATGAGTCGCCGCAGACCCATCAACCATCAACACCGGACGCGGTGTGTCCTCCGTCACCTCTTTGTAATAGTTCCGCTCACCGTCGTACATCAGCGCCTTAAGCGATGGGTGCTTCACCTCTGCACCACGGATCGCCCGGACCAGCCTTTCATCTGCGCCCGCCCCCTCGGACCACAACTTCGGATCAGCTATAAATGTCGTGCAGTACCGATATGATGGGCGAAATGCGCCCGAACTCCACTGCCCCTCATTTTCCCCTCCCGGCAACATCGAGAGCCGTGTTGGGTCATACCCTGGAGAAAACCAGATCGGATAATTCTCAGACCACGGTGCCACATCATGGAACAACACCGGCCAATTATCGTAGATCCCCCATGTATAAAACGTTGTGGAAATCGGATGCCCTTCGTGAGGTTGGATGATCCACCCTCGTTTTCCATACGGAAACGCGTTGTCGTATGTCCCTTGATACATCGTTACGGACACACCTATCGACTTCAGATTCGTAAGTGATAGTGTCTCCATCGCTGATCTTCGTGCCTTACCAATCGCGGGCAAACCAATCGCAAGCAGAAGGCCAATCACACCAATTACCAACAGAAGTTCTACGATTGTGAATCCACGGTGCTGTCTCCGCCTCCTATTTCGTCGAACACCCAGTAGGCGTGGCATATGAATCATTGTTTGCTCCTGAAATCGCTAGAACACCGGCGATCGAAAACTCAATCCAAAGGACTCTGGCCCCATATACATAAACATCCGTACCGGGCGCCAAGTGCCCGACATACTTGTATGCCCGAAACGCATCCCGAGAGTGACGGGAAGCCGATCACCATCAACCGATTCCACCATGACCGGCACCAACACCTCTCTCGCCCGCAATCCCCTGCCGTCCATCACAGGGTAACGCACCCCACCGTTACGCTCGTTCGCGCAGGACATGATGATTGTTCCCGGTTCCGAACGTTCGTTCGGGAACGCCATGGGATCTTCTACTTCACGAAGATAAATCCCGTCAATCGCTACGGGCGAACCCGCGACCGTTTCCACCGACTCAGACCATCGCTCACGGAATAATTCATCAAGCCGACCCTCGGTGTCATACCCCGCATCCGGCACATACAGCCGCGCCAATTCAATCCAACCATCAAAGTCTGGCTCGATAATGAACCTAATATGTTCAATAACTCGATCTGCGATATCTTCGGCATCCTGCCCATCAAGCATGTCATCCTGCAGCGCTAGGTCAATCACCCGATCACGCACCAGACCAATAGTCTCTTCAATACCCCTCCGCTTTGCCCTGCGCAATTCAACACCGTAGTCATCCGCCAGAAACTCGCGACCTTCTGGTCGAATCATTAGCAGATTCGAGTGCTGTCTCGGTAACACTTTATACAGCGCATACGCAGCAAGAACCGTACCGGCCAAAGCGGAACCAATAACAATCCATTTGCTGCGCATGCGCTGCTCCTTAGTCACAGTCCAAGACGAAACAAGATTTACGGGGGCGACCAGAAATTCCACTCACAATCAGCTTCGTATGAAATTCCACCACCCGGCAATACAACGATAGTGCATACTGCCTTCTCAAACTGATTGCAACTAGCCATGTTTTCCTGGGATCCGCAGTGATCCTCTCCTAAAAACTCCCAACAGTCACTGCAAGCGATGCATTCCGTTTCGCTGACCTGAATCACGCAATCGAAACCAACTCCTGCCGCCCACACAGTAGCTGCCGATCCACCGACCACCCCAGCAAACAGAGCGGCTCTTGCTAACAGTGGTTTTTGAAAATCAGTCATAACCATTCTCCTTCTAATATTTCTCCAATTGCCTTTGAGACAAGAATGCACGGGATGCGCGGTCCCGCACAACAATGACACCGCAACATGCGGTGAACAGCACCAACCCCCGAACAACATCACTCATCGATGCGGCCTCTCCCCCAAAGCCGCACCCACACCCCACCGGTGCCTCCTGCAAAACAAGCCAAAGCATGAACCCTGTAAACCCCGCGAATAACAATGCCGTTATCAACAAGACTTTGCGCACAGCGACCCGGGTAACTAGGCTTATCCCAAGAACAACCTCAACAAAGACAACCACGCTCATCGAGATGATGGGAATGAGATTCGAGTGATTCTCACCGAATATCTTCGCAGACGCATAACTCAATGTCCGCAGCGTCTCGCTCGGGTCGCGAACTTTCAGCACCGCCGACACAACCAGCATCGATCCGAAGAACCCGGACCCAAGCGCGACAACGATCCCCTCTGCGTTGTTCAAACCCCCACGACAGGGTTTGTTTGCAGAATCCGATCTTGCCATGAGAAGCCTTTATCCGTGTTCTTGCGACACCGTATCCTACCCCCCCCCCCCCCTTGTCAAGATGGCCCTTGATAATCTCTAAGTTTGAGTATCAAACGCCCCCCCTCACCCCTCCTCCACCCCTCTCTTGATCCCCTCAATATTCTCCGCCACATACGCCAACAACCGCCACTCGCTCGCCGGATGCCCGCACTCGATCGTTTCGCGGTACGCCTCGCGCACCGCTACCCCCTCGAAGATATGCCGGTACAGCAACACACACACACCCGTCCGCTGCGCACCCGCCGCGCAGTGCACCAGCACCGGGTGCGCCGATGCATCCTTCAGCACGCGCAGCGCGTTGATGTACTGCTGCGGATCACCGCCCCCCGTGCCGCGCAGCCGGAACACATGCCGTATCAAACCGAACTTCTCGATGGCTTCCTTGATCGCAATATCCTCAGCCGATCCATCGACAAACGCCCCCAGATCCACCACCGTCCTGATCCCCACCTTCTCAACAACACACCCGAGCGAGACCGGATCGAGCCGCCCCGAGCGGTAGATCTTCCCCTCAACCACCGCGCCAAACCGCCTGGGCTCTTTCGTCAACCCCATCGCCCGCCGAACCCGCCACCACGCGTGCGCGAGCCGCCGCTGCCAATACACCCTGCCCTTCAACGCCTTGCCCAACGCCAGCTCCTTCTTGCACCCGCTCACCCGCCCGCACAATACCCGCTCCGCCCCGCCGCATCACCACCCCCTCGCTGCAATACAATCCCCCCCCTCATGAAAGCGATCCTCTTTGCCGTGCTCGCCGGGCTGTGCTGGGGCGTAGGCGAGCTGTTCACCAAGTCCGTCCTCCACTCGAAACAGATCGGCCCGATCACCGCGATCACCATCCGCTCGACCGTCGCGCTGCCGATCCTCTGGATGTTCTATATCTTCGCGTTCGGTTCTCTGCACAACGAACCACGCGACTGGTTCAAGGGTGCCGATAGCACGGTCATCACCAAACTCGTCCTGGGTTCAGGTGTGATCGCCGGCGCACTGGCGATGCTTTTTTTCTACCTCGCGCTGAGCATGGGCGAGATCTCGCGCATCAAACCCATCGCTTTCGCGCTCGCACCCGCTACCGCCGTCATCCTCGGGTGGCTCTTCCTGGGCGAGTCCATGACCCCCCGCAAAGCGATCGCCGTGCTGCTCATCCTCGCCGGTGTCGTGCTCCTCACCGGAGGACAACCGACCCCCGCGCACCAACCCCCCGAAGAACAAACCCCCGCAACAGAATGATTGCTATGTCTATTCCGGGCTGGTCATCTGCGGGTACACAATGAACCGGTCGTGTACTTCAAGCACAATGTCGTCCGCGCCATCGCCGGTGACATCAGTGATAATCGCAGAGCTCGGCTCAAACTCCCGCGACTGCCCGCCCGAGAACAGGCGCGACTCGAACACCTCAAACTCATTTGCAAAGTGCAGCTTCCGGCTCGCGGAAAACGTGAAGATCTGGCACATCTGTTCGCCCGCATCAAGCACGATCAAATCAACATACCCGTCGCCGTTCACATCGCCGACCTCGATCTCGTGCTCCATGCGGTCTTCCTCGTCCGAGCGCCACGCAGCGAACTCCTCCAGCCCGAGCCGCCGCCCCGCGAACCGAACCAACGCGAAGCTGTCATCCGCCAGACACACCACGCTCGGCTCAGAATCACCCGTAAACGAACCGGCGCGCAGCGCACCAAGATCAAACCCGGAAAGCCGCAGGCGATCCGCGGGTTCCCACACGCCCTCCTCGTCCTTCGAGATGATCACGAGGCGCCTATTGGCGCTGTCCGCAGCAACAATCGCCTGCCCGTCCGCAAGGTCGATCGTCGCCACGCCAACGAACCCCGCCCCCGAATCGTTCGCGTTCACCTGCTCGATCACGCGCCATCCACGCTCGCTGTCGAACGCGCACGCCCGCACAAAGTTTTCATCCGCAATCAGCAACTCCGCATACCCGTCACCATCAACATCCATCATCGCGGTGTTCGTCGCGCTCGCCGCCTTGACAAGCCCGAAGTTCGGCATCGTCTTTTCTGTCACCACCTCGATCGACTCCGCGTCCTCGCCAACCGATCGAACAAGAACCATCGGCTCGCCGGGCGTAAACAGGATGAGATCCAGCATGTTGTCGTGATCGAAATCGCCCGCGAGCGTGCTGCTGGGCGGGCGCTTCACCGCATCGAGTTCGATCACCACCACCTCGCCACCGCCCGCCCTATGAATCTCGAGCGTGTGATCGCGCTTGTGCTTCACGATCACCGCGATCGCGGGCGATCCGGACACACCCAGGTACGACATCGCCACGGGTGACGCACCGCTCGTTTCAATCTTCACGGGAACCGGGAAACCAACACGCCCGGAACCCGGATCAAACTCGCTCACCCCGATCGTTTCTTCCTCTTCACTCAGCACAAAGATCTCAAGCTCGGGATCGTCGTCCCACTGACCGAGCGCAACAGATTTGGGCTCCTTAAACGTGCCGAACGACTCAGCAGCGCCAAGCCCGACCCCCGACTCCTGCAGCCGCACCACAACGCCGTTGCCCTCGGGATCCGTGGTCACCAGATCCTCGTACCCGTCATTGTTCAGATCACCGATCGCGACCGCCCGATCCTTGCTCGCACCGCCAACAAAGCCGAACACCTCCGCGACCGCCTCACGCTCCATCCCGCCATCCGCACCGACCGCCTCGACATCCTCCACCGCAAGGTCGTACATCACCATGCGCCGAGAACTGCTCTCGATTACCGCGATCGACGCCGCCGCACGATCCGGGAAACGCACAGGCTGCGCCTCGCGGATTCGAGGCATCTCAAACCGGATCTCCGGCCCCAACACCCCGTCCTTTGCGCCCGACCCAACACGGTCCTGCACCCACATCCGCAGCGGCGACGGATCATCCGGAACCGCCGCGAGGATGTCCTGCATCCCGTCCCCGTTGTAGTCCTCCAGGAAGATCGCAACGATGTCGCCCCCGGTGCCCAACTCGCTCGGCTCGCCCATCGGGCCGCGCGCACCGAGCGACCAGATATTAATCCGCCCGTCCACGAGCGCAATGATCTCCATGCGCGAATCGCCGCGGACATCTCCGATCTCGAACCCGACCTGCCCCGCAGACAAATCCCGCACCCGCCGCTTGGCGTACTCGACGAACGACAACTCGCTCTCCTGACGCATCACGACAATCTCCGACGGATGACCGGCGTAGATCAGATCCAGACGCCCATCGCCATCCACGTCGTGCGCCTTGACCGCCGTCACGCGGTGCCCGACCGAAACCTCCGTGCGATCGAACCACGGATTGGGCGGCAGCTCGTTCACCTTGAAGTCACGCTCCAGCTCATCATCGGTACGCATCCGCTCACGCTGGCGGTAGATCTCGATGCGGCTCTTGCGGTTGTTCACGATCACCAGATCGCGCTGCCCATCCCCGTCCATATCCGCCGCGATACCGGGCCCGGCGCCATCGTCCACAACCACAATCCTCGGCTCGGAAAACCCGAAATACCGCGCGAGCATGGTCGAACTCTGAGCCGCCGCGCCGCCCGTGCTCACCGCAAGCAGGACCACCCCCGCGAGAACGCCGCCCAGACCGCCCGCCAAACGACCATGCACACCAATCTCCATCCGATGCTCCTTCCCGCACCCCCGCCGAGGGTGCGTCGGTATATGTCTTTTTGCAGGGTTGCAGAGTCAGCAGCCCCCATGCCCGATACTCTACCGGTGCCCGCCCGCCGCGTCGCATGCCCGCGGGCACAATCCGTCCGAACCCGCGAACCCGGAGTTCCCACGAATGATCATGCCCCTCGCCGCACTCTCGCTCTCAGTCATCCTCGGTGCCGCCGCGACGGATACCGTCACGCTCGTCGACGGGTCTGCTGTCTCGGCACCAATCCTCAAGGAAACCGCCGAAACGCTCTGGCTCGACCTCGGGCACGACGTCATCGCCATCCCGCGCTCACGCATCGAATCCATCGAACGGGCAGAAAGCGACGAGCAAACAGACCCCGCCAATATCGACGAGCACGCCCTCTTCCGCACCGCCCGCTCCCTCTCCGAGAGCGTCCCCAAGGAACTCGCCAAAACAATCGGCGAAGCGGTCATCAAAGTCTCCACGCCCTCCGGGCTCGGCTCGGGGTTCATCATCCACCCGGACGGCTACGCCATCACCAATGCGCACGTCGTCCAGGGCGAAACCAAACTCAAAGCAACCATTTACCACCAGGGCGAGCGGGAGTTCAAACGCAACACCGTCGATGATGTCGAGATCATCGCCGTGAATAACCACATCGATCTCGCCCTCATCAAACTCATCCATCCCGATGGAGACCCATTCCCCTTCGTCTTCGTCCAGGGCATCGAAGAACTCGACGCCGGGCAGGACACCTTCGCGATCGGCAACCCCCTCGGGCTCGAACGCTCCCTCTCGCGCGGCGTCATCGCCACAACACAGCGCAACTTCGAGGGCCTCACCTACATCCAGACCACCACACAGATCAATCCCGGCAACTCGGGCGGCCCCCTCTTCAACCTCAAGGGCGAGGTCATCGGCGTCACAAACATGGGCATCCCCATGGGCGAGGGGTTGGGATTCGCCATCCCCGCCCGCTACGTCCGCGACTTCCTCCGCAACAACGAGGCCTTCACCTACGACAAAGACAACCCCAACTCAGGATACGACTACGGGCAGGCACCACCCCGCATGGAGTTTTCCCCGCCGCCCGACCTGGACGACAAAACTTCTTCCTAAAATATGTAACACACCCACCACGCCGGACGTAGCGCATAAGCGCCGCCGCCCGCGCTCACCCAGTCATACATTCATCTGAACCCCATCGGAACCCAACACATGCTCAAGCACGCCGCTCTCACCACACTCACCCTCGCGATCGCACCCTGCGCCTTCGCCGGCGAACTCACCATCGCCGACCTCGCACCGAAAGACGCCGCGATCATCGTCGGCGTGGACAACATGGCCCAGACCAAAGCCGCCTTCGAGCGCACCGGAATGATGACAATCTGGGACGATCCCTCGGTCCAGAAATGGTTCGCAGAAGTATCCTCCGAATTCATGGACGATATCTCCGACACTCTCGAAGAGATCGGCTTCGAGAAGGACGACATCAAAGCGCCCACCGGCGCAACAGGCTTCTCGATGTGGTTCACCATGCCCGACGAAGAGTTCGCCGAACCGGTCCCGCACGCTCTGGGATTCGCCGACTACGGAGACGACTCCAAAGCAATGCACGAACTGGTTGTCGAACTCCTCGAGAAAGGTGAAGACGAAGAGTCCTTTACCCTCACGCAGGACGACTACCGCGATGTATCCATTTTCAACATCGTCGGCGAGCAACAGGAAGCCGAAAACGATTGGGATACCCCAGCCCCGCCGCTGAAGATGTCCTACGCAGCCCACGACGGCTACCTCTTCACCGCGACCGACCCCAAACTCCTGCACCACGCACTCGACACCGCGATGGGTGACGACACCGAAACCATCGCCGACAACGAGCAGTACAACGCCGCACTGTCCATGATCGCCGACCCCGGTATCCATGCCGTGATCCTCGTCGAGCCCCTCATCGAAACATTCTCCAGCAGCATGGGTGCCGACGAACAGATGCTGAACCCGATTATGGAAATACTCGGCATCTCCGAGATCCGCTCGATCTCCATTGGCGCGATGCTCGACACCGCCAACGGCGTTGCAGAAATGAAGTACGCCCTCCGTGTCCCCGAGAAGATCGGGCTCATCGCGCTGCTCGATCAACCCGCGGGCACCTTCTCGCC